>NZ_JARAVM010000004.1:0-335357 GCF_033792735.1 Streptomyces sp. PA03-3a | reverse complement strand
ACCCCGGACGGGCCGATCGCACTGCGCCTGACGGAGGTCGAGGCGTACGACGGCGCGAACGACCCCGGTTCGCACGCCTATCGGGGTCGCACCGCCCGCAACGACGTGATGTTCGGTCCACCCGGACACGTGTACGTCTACTTCACCTATGGCATGTGGCACTGCATGAACCTCGTGTGCGGTCCGGCGGGCGGCGTCGCGCGCGGTCTCCGCGGCGGTCGCGGCGGCCTTCTCGGCGTCCGAGGCCTCCAGGGCGGCCCGGGCCGGGTCGGCGTCGGGGGCGGAGTCGTCCAGCCAGCCGGCCCGCACCGCCTCGGCGGTCTCCTGCTCGACCTCCGCCAGCCGCTGCGCCAGGTGCCCGGACTCGCTGCGGGCGCGCTGCGCCTCCGTCGCGGCGGCGGTGGCATCGCGGTGTGCCGCCTCCGACCGCGCCTGGAGTCCCGCGGAGCGTTCCTCCTCGGCGTCCGCCCGCTCGTCGGCGGTGTCCGCGGCGGCCCGCAGGGCCCGGACGAGGTCGCCCGCGGCCTTCGTGCGGGCGGCCAGTGCCGGCGCGGCGTCCCGTTCCGCCTCGCGGATGGCGGCGGTCACGCGGGCGAGGCGGTCGGCGGCGGCCCGGTGCCGCAGCACGATCTCCGCGGCCTGCCAGGCGGACTGCAGGGTACGGGCGTCGTTGAGCTCGCGGCGCAGCGCGGTGGCGCTCTTCTCGCCGGCGGCCAGGGCCAGCGAGGCGTGCCGGTAGGCGAGTTCGGCGGCGACCAGGGCGCCGCGGCCGCGGGCGGCCTCGGCGTCGGTGACCGTGTGCGCCGCGCTCGCCGTCCGCTGGGCCAGCTCGGCGGCGCGCCCCCGCTCCTCGCGGGCGCGCGCGGACAGCCCGCGGGCCAGGGCCCGGGTGCGGCGCTCGGACTGGGCGTGGACGCCGCGTGCCTGTTCGCGGGCGGCGGTGGTGTCGACGATGCGGCCGAGCAGTTCGAGGGAGCCCGCCGTGAAGTCGCGTTCCGCGGTGAGCTCTGCCCGGCGGCCCAGCTTGCCCGCGAAGCCGTGCACGAGGTCGGCGAGACCGTCGGTGTCCCTGGTGTCGGTGACCGCGCGCAGCAGGAGGTCGGTGAAGTCGGAGTCCTTCTTCACCGCGAAGAGACCGGCCGCCTCGCCCTCGTCGGCGTTCATCTCCCGCTGGTAGCGGAAGAGTTCGGGGTCGAGGCCGAGTTCACCGAGGTGCTCGTTCCACCGGTCGTGGATCTCCTCCCACACCACCTCCAGGTGCGGGTAGTAGCGTCCGGCGTCGGTCAGGGCGTCGCGGAAGCCCTTCATGGTGCGGCGGCGGCCGCGGGCGCCCGAGGCGCCCTCCGCGGAGGGGCGGACGGCGGTGGACTCGGCCACGGGCAGCGAGTCCAGGCCGAGCCCGGGGCCGGGCCGGAAGGAGTACCAGGCCTCGGCGAACTTGCGCGGGTCGGAGGAGACCTGGCGGCCGCGCCACTCGCTGACCTTGCCGACGACGACCAGTTCGCCGGTGATCGTGTGCTGCCACTCCAGGGCGACGTGGCCGCAGTCGTCGGCCAGCAGGAACTTGCGGAGCACACCGGAGCTCGCGCCGCCCAAAGTGTTGCGGTGGCCGGGCAGCATGACGGAGAAGATCAGCTTGAGCAGGACGGACTTGCCGCCGCCGTTTTCCAGGAACAGCACACCGGCCGGCGCCGGACGGCGCGGCGGCCCGGTCGGTTCGTCCTCGAAGAACTCCGCCTGGGCGGGCGCGGGTTGCGGCACGGGCTCGCCGACTCCGCGCAGGTCCAGCACGGTGTCGGCGTAGCGCGCACCGGCGGGCCCGATGGAGTAGAGGCGGACCCGGGACAGCTCGTACATGGGGGGCTCTCGTCGTGGTGGTCTGTGGTCGTGGTCGTGGTCTGTGGTCGGCGGGTTCGGAGGATCGGCGGGATCCGGGGGCGGGAGGGGCCGCCGTTCAGGAGTGGAAGGGCAGGCCCGCCCCGGCCACGAGGCCGAGGTCCTCGCCCTCCTCCGCGGGCATCAGTGCCGCCGACTCGCCGGGCCGGGGCACGATGCCGAGGTCGAGGAGCTCGGCCATGGCGGCGCCGCCCGCCATGTCGCGCACCTGGAGCTGGTAGCGGGCGGTGGTGCGGTACGTGCCGCCCGACTCGTCACCCGTACGCTGCAGGAACCCCGAGTCCACCAGGAAGGAGACGGCCTTGCCCACGATGCCGGTGGTGGAGCCCGCGAGGCGCCGGGCGTCCTTGGTGGCGCCGGTGGAGCTGCGGCGCACATAGACCCGCCAGGCGGCCTCCAGGCCGGGGGCGCCGGTGGCCGGGTCGGTGTTCTCGCCCTGCTCCTCGGCCCGTTCCTCCAGCCGGCGGCAGGCCTGGCGCAGGAAGCCGTCGATGCCGTTGACGGTGACACGCCCGATGTACGCGTCGTCGGCGAGGTCCTCCGGTCGCGGGAAGGCCATGGCGGCGGTGGCGAGGTGGGCGAGGCCGTGCAGGAAGCGGTCGCCCGCGTCGGACGCGGCGCGGCGGGAGTAGTCGCCCATGCGGACGGCGAAGACCGAGTCCTCACCGGCCGCCAGCGCCATGCCGGCCCTCGGGGAGACCTCCAGCACGACCAGGCCGAGGCCGGCGGCCACGGCGTCGGCCAGCCGCGAGAACAGGGGCTCCTCGCGGTAGCGGCGGATCAGCTCGGCGTACTCGATGTCCCGCGCGGGCAGCAGCTTCGGCTGGAGGCCGAAGGCGACGAGGCGGGCGGCGTCCGCGGCGTCGCCGGGGGTGACGGCCGCGGGGCCGGGGGCCGCCGCGGGCGGCTGCGTGCTCTCGCCGTCGCGCTGGTCGCTCACGGGCTCGTCTCCTCGGTGCGGATGGTCGGTGCGCTCATCGTCACGCCGCCTCGGACCGCTCGGCGGCCATCCCGGCGGCGTCCAGCCGGGCCGTGCCCACGATCAGGTCGGCGCCGCCGAACTCGGGGTCGTCCAGTTCGGTGCCGTCGTCGACGGCGAACAGCAGCCGCTCCTCGCCCTGGCGGTAGGCGGTGCCGACCGGCGGGCTGGCCGCGTGCACCGCCAGCAGGGCGACCAGGTAGGGCAGTTCGGGGTCGAGGCGGCGGGCCTCGGCGAGCAGCCCGGACAGCCGCCGGGGGGCGTCGTGGGGCAGGTCGAGGAGTTCCAGGGCGGTCTCGAGCTGCTCCTCGCTGAACCGGCTGTCGTCCGGGGTGGCGACGAGGTCGGGCTCGGGCATCTCGGCGCCGAGGTGCTCGCGCTCCACCGGCGGGGTGAGCAGCGCCTCCACGAGGTCGGTGACGCGTACCGACGCGGGGGTACGCAGGCCCGTGCCGCGGGCGAACCAGGCGTCGGTGACCCGGGTGGCCTGCTCCACCGGAAGCGGCAGGACGGGGGCGACCAGCTGCCCGTACAGGTCGAGCATGCCGACGAGGGCGCTGCCGCGGGGCGCGGCGAAGGCCTGCCGGTCCTGTTCGGCCCGGAAGATCGGGCCGGCCTCCAGCAGCCGGGACTGCAGCTGGGTGTGGCGGCGGATGCAGTCCTTGACGATGTCGACGAGCTCGGCGGCGCGGCGCTTGTGCTCCGGTTCCTCCGACTCGTCCCTGGCCTTGCGGATGTTGGTCAGGATGGCGTTCTCGTGCCGGTAGCGGTCGGCGACGTGGTCGAGCGCCTCGGCGATCATGTCGGGGACGGTGCGGATCCAGTCGACGGCCCGGACGTTGCGGCGGGTGGCGTCCAGGGCGCGGCGCAGGGTCTCGGCGTACTGCACCGTGCGGTAGCGGGCCTGTTCCGCGGCGAGCTGGGCGTCGGCGAGCCGGCCGCGGTTGATCAGCACCTCGAGCTTGACCTCGGCGGCGATCTGGGCGCTGGTCACGTCGGTGTCGAGGGCGCCGACGAGCACGTTGACGGCCTCGTCCGTGGTGCGCAGGTAGACGGTGCCGTCGCGGCCCGGGACCTCCTCGATCAGCTTGAAGTCGTAGTCGCGGCGGACGTACGCCCCGTCCGCGCCGAAGGTGCCGTAGACGGCGCGGAAGCCGCGGTCGACGCTGCCGACGTTGATCAGGTTCTCCAGGACCCAGCGGCCCACCCGCTCGTGCTCGGCGGCGGGACGGCCGGGGGCCTGGGCGGCGATGCGAGGCAGCAGCCGGGAGATTATCTGGTCGTGGTCGGCGCCGGTGTCGAAGTCCATGTTGAGGGTGACCAGGTCGATGGCGGCCAGGGCGACCTCCGCCATCGCGTAGACCGAGTACTCGCCCGCGAGGTTGGCCTTGCGCACGTCGAGGTCGTGCAGCGGCGCGGTGCAGGCCAAGGCCTTGAGCCGGCGGGCCAGGCCCTCGTCGGCGGCCGGGCCCGGCGCGGGCCGGACACCGCCGCTGAGCTGGTGCGGAACGGTCGTGGTCACGACGCACAGACTAGGCGCTCGGACCGACATCGTCCCAAACGGCGCGGTCCGGGCACCCCTGCGTCCGGAACCCCTCAGGGGCCGGCGGCCCCGTAACCGCCCCCGCCGGGCGTGGCGACGACCAGGACGTCACCGGGACCCACGTCGGCGGAGTCGACCCCGCCGAGCGGGATGACGGTGCCGTCGGCGCGCTCGATGCGGTTCTCGCCCAGCGCGCCCGGCCCGCCGCCCGCCATGCCGTACGGGGCGACCCGCCGGTGGCCGGAGAGCAGCGCGACCGTCATGGGCTCCAGGAAGCGGATGCGTCGGACGGCGCCGCGGCCCCCGTGCCACCGGCCCTCGCCGCCGCTGCCGTCGCGCAGGGCGAAGCCCTCGACGCGGACGGGATAGCGCCACTCGAGGATCTCGGGGTCCGTGAGCCGGGAGTTGGTCATGTGAGTCTGGACGGCGTCGGCGCCGTCGAAGCCCTCGCCCGCCCCGGCCCCGCTGGCCACCGTCTCGTAGTACTGCACCCGGTCGTTGCCGAAGGTGACGTTGTTCATCGTGCCGGAGCCCTCGGCCTGCACCCCGAGTGCCGCGTACAGGGCCCCGGTGACCGCCTGGGAGGTCTCCACGTTGCCGGCGACGGTCGCCGCCGGGTACCGCGGGGCGAGCATCGAGCCCTCGGGGACGCGGACGTCCAGCGGCTTGAGGCAGCCGCTGTTGAGCGGGATGTCGTCGGCGACGAGGGTGCGGAAGACATAGAGCACGGCGGCCATGACCACGGACCGGGGCGCGTTGAAGTTGCCCTCCTGCTGCGGCGAGGTGCCGGTGAAGTCCAGGACGGCCGAGCGCGCCCGGCGGTCGACGCGTACGGCGACGCGGATGACCGCGCCGTTGTCGGTCTCGTAGGCGCGCTCTCCGTCGTCCAGGCCCGCGACGATGCGCCGCACGGACTCCTCGGCGTTGTCCTGCACGTGCCGCATGTAGGCGTGCACGACGTCGAGGCCGAACTGCCCCGTCATGCGCCGCAGCTCGGCGATGCCCTTCTCGTTCGCGGCGATCTGCGCGCGCAGGTCGGCGATGTTGGTGTCCGGGTCACGCGAGGGGTACGGGGCGTCCGCGAGCAGGGCGCGGGTCTCCTCCTCGCGCAGGCCGCCGTCGCGCACGAGCAGCCAGTTGTCGAAGAGGACGCCCTCCTCGTGCACGGTGCGGCTGAAGGCGGGCATCGAGCCGGGGGTGAGGCCGCCGATCTCGGCGTGGTGGCCGCGTGAGGCGACCAGGAAGAGCAGCGACCGCCCCTCCTCGTCGAAGACGGGGGTGACGACGGTGACGTCGGGCAGATGGGTGCCGCCGTGGTAGGGGTCGTTGACGGCGTAGGCGTCGCCCGGGCGCATGGTGCCCTCGTTCCGCCGCAGCACCTCCTTGATGGACTCGCCCATGGAGCCGAGGTGCACCGGGATGTGGGGGGCGTTGGCGATGAGGTTGCCCTCGGGGTCGAACAGGGCGCACGAGAAGTCCAGGCGCTCCTTGATGTTGACGGAGTGGGCGGTGTTCTCCAGACGGACGCCCATCTGCTCGGCGATCGACATGAAGAGGTTGTTGAAGATCTCCAGCATCACCGGGTCGACCTCGGTCCCCACCGCCACCCGGCCGGGCCGCGGCCGCACCCGGGTGAGCAGGATGTGGCCGTGCTCGCCGACCGCGGCCCGCCAGCCGGGGTCGACGACGGTCGTCGCGTCAGCCTCGGCGATCACGGCGGGCCCGTCCACGGTGTCGCCCGGGCGCATCCCGTCCCGGTGGAACAGGGGGCAGTCCTGCCGTCGGCCCTCCGCGTACAGGGACACCTCGGCGGCCGGTCGCAGCGGGCCCTCCCGGGCCGGCAGTTCGACGAAGTGGCGCCCCTGCGGGCCCGCCGAGCCGACCGCCTCGACCGAGACCGCCTCCACGACCAGGGGCTTGTCCATGGTGAAGGCGTAGCGGGTGCGGTGCTCGGCGGTGAACGCCTCGCGCATGGCGTCGACGGTCCCGAACGGCACCGGGAGCGCCGCGTCGGTGCCCGCGTAGCGGACGTGGACGCGGGTGACGGTCTCGACGGTCTCGTCGGGCACCCCGTCCTCGCGCAGTTGGGCGCGGGCCAGGCCGTCGAGTTCGTCGCGGGCCTCCCGCAGGGCGGGCAGCCCGTCCTCGCAGAGCCCGGTCTCCACGGAGCGCTCCCGCATGGCGGTGGCGTCGGCCAGCCCGATCCCGTACGCGGACAGCACACCGGCCAGCGGGGGCACGACGACCGTGTCGACCGACAGGGCGTCGGCGACCGCGCAGGCGTGCTGGCCGCCGGCCCCGCCGAAGCTGGTGAGGGCGTAGCGGGTGATGTCGTGGCCGCGCTGCACGGAGATCTTCTTGACGGCGCCGGCCATGTTGAGGACGGCGATCTCCAGGAAGCCCGCGGCGACCTCCTCCGGGGTGCGGCGGTCGCCGGTCGCGGCGGCGGTCTCGTCGGCGAGCCGCGCGAAGCCGGCGCGGACGGTCTCGGTGTCCGGCGGCTGGTCGCCGTCCGGGCCGAACACGGCCGGGAAGTGCGCCGCCTGGACACGGCCGAGCATCACATTGGCGTCGGTGACGGTCAGCGGGCCGCCGCGCCGGTAGCAGGCGGGACCGGGGTCGGCGCCCGCGGAGTCGGGGCCGACGCGGTAGCGCTGCCCGTCGAAGTGGAGGACGGAGCCGCCGCCGGCCGCCACGGTGTGGATGTTCATCATGGGCGCCCGCATCCGTACGCCCGCCACCTGGGTGCCGAGGACGCGTTCCAGTTCGCCCGCCCAGTGGGAGACGTCGGTGGAGGTGCCGCCCATGTCGAAACCCACGACCCGGTCGAACCCGGCCTGCCGGGAGGCGCGGACCATGCCGACCACCCCTCCGGCGGGGCCGGACAGCACGGCGTCCTTGCCCCGGAAGTGACCGGCCTCGCGGAGCCCGCCGTTGGACTGCATGAACATCAGCCGGACGCCCCGCAGCTCGGCGGCCACCTCGTCCACGTAGCGGCGCAGGATCGGCGACAGATAGGCGTCCACCACCGTGGTGTCGCCGCGCGGGATCAGCTTGATCAGCGGGCTCACCTCGTGGGAGCAGCTGATCCGGTCGAAACCGGCCTCGCGGGCCGCCCGCGCGACGGCCTGCTCGTGGGCGGGGTGGCGGTAGCCGTGCAGCAGGACGACGGCGACGCTCTTCAGGCCGTCCCGGCGGGCCTCGCGAAGGGCCGCGCCGACGGCGGTGGGGTCGAGGGGCCGGACGACCTCGCCGTGCGCGCCGACACGTTCGGGAACCTCGACGACACGCTCGTAGAGCGCCTCGGGAAGGACGATCTCGCGGTCGAAGAGCCGCGGCCGGTTCTGGTAGGCGATGCGCAGCGCGTCGCGGAAGCCCTCGGTGACGACCAGGAGGGTCGGCTCCCCCTTGCGTTCCAGGAGGGCGTTGGTGGCGACCGTGGTGCCCATCTTGACGGCGGAGATCCGGTCGGCGGGCACGGGTTCGCCGGGGCCCAGCCCCAGCATGCGCCGGATGCCCTCGACGGGGGCGTCCCGGTAGCGCCCCGGGTCGTGGGAGAGCAGCTTGCACGTCTCCAGGCCGCCGTCGGGCCGTCTGGCGACGACGTCGGTGAAGGTGCCGCCCCGGTCGATCCAGAACTCCCAGCGTCCGGTCACGCCCTCATTGTCCCAGGTACGTCCCTCCCAGGCGGGCCAGCGCACCGGCCGTGGCGTCCCGGGAGCGCAGGTCCAGCAGCCCGTCGGTGCCCGCCAGCCGGTGGCGCGCCTCCCGGCCGGCCAGCCGCAGCAGGTCGGGCAGCAGATCGGTGCAGCGGTCGGCGACCCAGCGGGTGCCCTTGGTCGCCATCCACCACACGCTCGCCGCGGCGCCCGGTCCCGGGCCGCCGGGGGTCGTGGACGGCGGCTCGCCGTCCGACAGGCCGCGGGCCGCCAGGAGGTCGTGGAACTCGCGGGCCAGCAGCCGGTGCCCGAGTTCGCTGGGATGCAGCCGGTCCGCGCTCCAGGAGGCGCGGTCGGCCACCCACGGGTGGCGGGCGGCGTGCAGGTGCACGGCCCCGTACCGCTCGGACAGGACGTGCACGACCTGGTTCAGCGCGGCCATCCGGCGGCCGAGGGGGCGGGCGAGCGGCCACGGCAGGCCCAGCATCCGGCCGGGGTCCGGCAGGCAGGCGGTGAGCACCTCGGCGCCGTGGGCGCGCAGTTGGGCCAGGACGGTGTCCAGGCGGCGGGCGACGGTCTCGATCTCGAAGCTGCCGCGCAGCGTGTCGTTGGCGCCGACCACCACGGAGGCCAGGTGCGGCCGGTGGTCCAGGGCGCGGGGCAGCTGCTCCTCGACGACGTCCTTGGTGAGGGCGCCGCTGCGGGAGCAGTTGAGCAGACGCACGGCCGACGGCTCGGCGGCCAGCCCCTGCGCCAGGAGCGGCGCCCAGCCGCGCCAGCCGGCGGCGACGGGGTCGCCGAGGCCCTCGGTGAGCGAGTCGCCGAGCGCGGCGAAACGTATCTCCTTCGTAGCGGTGGAGTCGCCGCCGAGCTGGGCGGGTGCCGCCGCCCCGGCCCCGGGCCCGGTGGGCGGGTGGGCCGCGGGTCTGGGACGTCCGGGGACGGCGGGCGCCCGCGTGCCCGTCGTCATGGCGTGGCCTCCGGGGCGGTGAGCCGGGGCGCGGCGTCGTGGGCGGCGAGGAAGGCGCTGACCGCGGCCGGCCAGCCGTAACGCTCGGCCTGGGCGCGGGCGATGGCCCGGCGCATGGGCTCGGGACGGGACAGCAGGTGGCCGACGGCGTCCGCGAAGGCGGGGCCGTCGTCGGTGGCGGCGGCACCGGCCGGGCCCAGGATGTCGGGCAGCGCGGACAGCGCGCTGGCGACGACCGGGGTGCCGCAGGCGAGGGCCTCCAGGGCGGACAGGCCGAACGTCTCCACCGGACCCGGCGCCAGGACCACGTCGGCGGTGGCCTGGAGGGAGGACAGGGCGCGGCGGACCGGGACGTGCCCGAGGAAGGTGACCGGCAGCCGGGACTCCCGGGCCCGGGCCTCCAGACGGCCGCGCATGGGGCCGTCCCCGGCGACGACGAGGACGGCGTCCACGCCCTGGTGCCGCATGTGGGCGAGGGCCTCCAGGGCGCGTCCCGGCCGCTTCTCGGGCGACAGGCGCGAGCACATCACCAGCAGCACCTCGGCGTCGCCGGCATACCGGGCGCGCAACTGCGGGTCGTGGTGCGCCGGGTGGCACGCCTCGAGGTCGACGCCGAGCGGCGCCCGTACGACGTTGCGGGCCCCGATCCGCTCGAACTCCGCGGCCGCCCAGGCCGTGGTGCAGACGATGCGCGAGTACACGTGCGCGCTGCGGCGGTTGAGCCGGTCGGCGGCACCCTGGGCGAGGCCGCCGGGCAGGCCCCAGGTGCGCAGCACACCGTCGACGCTCTCGTGGGACACCATGACCGCCGGCACGCGGCGGCGGCGCGCCCACTCCCCGGTCCAGCGCAGCGTCGTGCGGTCGGAGACCTCCAGGCGGTCCGGGCGCAGGCCGTCCAGCACCGCCTCCAGCCGGGCCCGGCCGGTCAGCACGCGGTAACCGCCGGTGCCGGCCACCAGGGGGCCGGGGAGCGTGATGACGCGGCCCTGGGAGGTCGTCTCGTCCTTGGCGGCGGGACCGGGGACGACCAGGACCGGGTCGTGGCCGGCCGCGAGATAGCCCTCTCCGAGGTGCCGCAGCGCGGTGCGCAGGCCTCCGGAGGTGGGCGTGACGAAGTTCGCCAGGCGGACGATGCGCAGCCGGCCGCTCATGCCGCCACCGCCGTACGGGCGTCGAGCACCTGGGCGTAGTGCCGCAGGAGCAGGTCGCCGACGGCCTCCCAGGTGCGTGCGGCCACGTCGGCGCGCCCCTCGGCGCCGAACTGGTCGCGCATCGCCGGAGCGCTCGCCAGCAGCCGTACGGCGCCGGTGAAGGCGTCCACGTCGCCGGGCGGCACGAGCAGCCCGGTGCGGCCGTGGTCGACGAGGTCGAGGGGACCGCCGGCGGCGGGGGCGACCACGGGCAGCCCGCTGGCCATCGCCTCCTGGACGGTCTGGCAGAACGTCTCGAACGGCCCGGTGTGGACGAAGACGTCGAGCGAGGCGTAGATCCGCGCCAGGTCGTGCCCGGTGCGGCGGCCCAGGAAGGCCGCGCCCGGCAGCGCCTCGCGCAGCCCCGGCGCGCTCGGGCCGTCGCCGACGACGACCACCTTCACCCCGGACAGCCGGCAGGCGCCGGCCAGCAGCTCCACGTGCTTCTCCGCGGCCAGCCGCCCGATGTAGCCGACCAGGACCTCGCCGTTCGGGGCGAGTTCACGACGCAGGGCCTCGTCGCGGTGGGCCGCGTCGAAGCGGACGGAGTCCACGCCTCGCGGCCACAGGTGCACGCGCGGGACGCCGTGCGCCTCCAGGTCCCGCTGGGAGGCGCTGGACGGTGCGAGCGTGCGGTCGGCCGCCGTGTGCACGGCGCGGATCCGGCGCCACGCGGTGCTCTCGCCGAGGCTCAGATAGGTGCGGGCGTACCCCGCCAGGTCGGTCTGGTAGACGGCGACCGCGGGGATGTGCTGCCGGGTGGCAGCGGCCATGCCGCGCACCCCGAGGATGAACGGGCTGGCCAGATGGACGAGTTCGGCACGGTGCGCCGCGATCGCCGCCGCGGTCCTGCGGCCGGGGAGCGCCACCCGGACCTGCGGGTAGCCGGGCAGCGGCAGCGACGGCACACGTACGACGGGGCACGGTTCGTCGCCCGCCGCGGACTCGTTCGGGCCGGCCGGCGCTATGACCAGGGGCTCGTGGCCCCTGCGGACCAGATGTTCGGCCGTGCGCAACGCGCAGTGGGCCACTCCGTTGACGTCGGGTGGGAAGGACTCCGTGACGATGGCTACTCGCATACGGACGTTGTCGGCTCCGCGGGCGTTGTCCGGGTCACGTGGATCTTTCACCTTGGGGAACGTGCCGTGAGCGTTGGCCCCGGATCGGGCCTTCCGGCCGCCGGGGCGGTTGTGGGGCTCTCCCGGACGCTGCGTCGGGCGCGCCCCGTGGCGTCGGGCGCCGCTCGCCGGTCCGGGCAGGAGTTCGGCGACGAGCCCACGGGGCGGGGGCGAACCGCCGGGGGCCACGGCCGGTGCAGCGGTCCGGGTGGCGGTCCCACAGGGCGCCGGTGCCCGTGACCGGGCGTCCGTCCTCGGCGTAGCGGGACCCCGCCATCGGCTTCTCGTCGGCACGCGGCACCAGTGCCTGCGTCCCCGCCGGGACGCCGTGACGGCAAGCGCCAGCCCGCTGTCCTCGACGCACCGCCGTGCTCGCGGGCCCGGGAGCACTCGGACCGGCCGGCGCTGACGACCTATCCCGTCGGCGCGTTCCTTCTGGCCGGCGAGCAGGGCGGGACGGCCGTCCGCACCCGTACGTCCGGTCCCGCTCCGGCATGTGCCGTCCGTCAGCGCGCGGGGTCTCCGGAGCTGAGGCGGCCGCGGACGGCGGTCTGCACCTCGGCCTCCTCCGCGGGATCCGCGGCGAGGCTGCGCAGCCGGGCCAGGACGCGGACGTCCGCGGTCGTGGCCGTACGGGCGGCGAGTTCGCGGGTGGTCTCCTCGCAGTCCCACAGGCACTCGACGGCGAGTCCGGCGCCGAAGCTGGGATCGGTGCGGCCGAGGGCGTGGGCGGCGACGCCGCGCACCTGCGAGGAGCTGGTCTCGCGGTAGACGTGGCGCAGTACGGGGGCGGCGCACTCGATGGCGAGCCGGCCGGCCCCCTCGACGAGCACGGCCAGGCCCTCGGCGTCGGCGCCCTCGCGCTGGACGAGGCGGCGCAGCGCGCCGAGCACGCGGTCGGCGTCCTGTTCGCCGCCGCGGCAGGCGAGCATGCGGGCGGCGGCCGCGCCGAGCACGTCCTCGCGGCGTGACCAGGCGCGGGCCCGGGTGAGGGCGGCGACGCTGCGCATCCGCTCGAAGGACTCGACGGCGGCGCGGACCACGACTTCGGACGTGCTGAGGGCGGCGGCCTCGATGAGGTCGAGGGCCTCGCGGTCCTGGCGGTCGCAGAGGTGGCGGAGCGCGGCCGCACGGGCCGCCTCGGGACCGCCGCGGGCCGACCGGACGAGCTCCTCGCGGTCCTCGGGGCCGGCGACGGCGGCGAGGCAGCGGGCGGCGGGGGCGTCGCGGTGTTGCGGCGGGTGGGCGGCCAGGCCCTCCTGGGCCCATTCGAGCACGGCGCCCACGCTCCAGCCCGGGGTCGGCCCGGCGGGCCGCATCTGGCGCTGCCACCGGTCGAAGGCGGTCTGCTCAGACGCCTTGCGCACGCGTTCGGAGACGGCCGGGTCGGGATCCTCGGCCCACAACCGCCAGGGCCGGGGCTCGTACGCCTCGCGGAGCGCGGCGGCGAGCTGGGCGTCACCCTCCGTGGTCGCGGGGAAGCGGGCGAGCACGGCGGGGCCGAGCGCACGCAGCGCGTCGTCCTCGTCACGTACGGCGAGCTCGTCCAGGGCCCACTCCCAGTTGCCGCCGGTGGCCGCGTACCGGCGCAGCAGCAGGACGGCGTCCCTGCGGCCGTAGCCGGCGAGGTGCCCGAGGACGGACAGGGCCAGGCCGCAGCGGTGCTCGTCCGGGCTGATGACGTCGTCGGGGTGGAAGAGGTGCTGTTCGATCCCGTCGAGCGGGCCCTCGAGTTCCGAGTAGAGGCGCGCGTAATAGAGGGAGCGGGACTCCACGCGCCAGTCGTGGCGGGGGTCGCGCAGGACGCACTGCTCCAGCGCGGCGAGCGCGTCGGCTCGCTGCGCCGCGAGGGCGTGCAGGGTCCCGTCTCCGCGTCCTCTCTGGAGGAGGCCGAGAAGGGTACCGCTGGGCGCTATGTCGGGGTCGAACATGAGGTCAGCATCCGGTGCGGGGGGTTGGTTGGCAACGGGATTTTCCGTTACCGGCTGCGAGGTATCTTCGCAGATCGTCCCGGGTTCAAACCCTTTGCACGGCACCCGGGCAGCCCGTGAGCACGCTCAGGGGGCGGAGTCCCGCAGCTTACCCGGACCGGGGCATTCCGCGGAGTCCTCCGAGCGTGGGGACACCCCAGGCTTCTGGCATATGCCTGCAGCACCACCGGATCGGGTATTGCAGAAACCCTTACGGGCCATCACTCCTTGTGCAAGAGTCGTGACTGGCCCATCCGTACGGCCCCGTTGAGGCCGGCGCCCGGTTCGGAGACATGTTCGGAGAGCGTCATGCCGCCCCATTTGCATGAGGATCGCGCCACCGCGAAGCCTGAGCCCGGCACCGTGGACGCGCTCATCTCCCAGACCCGCCAGCTGCGCGGCAAGGTCGACGCCGTCCGCCGTGACGCCGCCGCCGAGGACGAGGAGGACCCGCAGCTGCGCTGGCAGCGCGCGCTGTGCGACCTCGCCGTCCATCAGCTCGACGACCTGGGCGCGCACCTCGGGCAGCTGCGGGACGGCCTCCCCGACCTCGGCCACCGGGAGGCGGCCGCCGAGCCCGGCGCCGCCGCCCACGCGGCCCCGCCGCCCCGGGAGGTGTCCGTCCCCGCACCGGTCCCCGGTGCGGTGCAGGCCCTGGGGCGGGCCGGCAGCGCCGAGTGGAACCTGGTCACGGACGGTGTCCAGTGGTCGGACGAGCTCTACCGCATCTTCGGCCGGACCCGCGAGGACGGGCCGCTGACCCTGGACGAGCTGCCCTCCTGGCTGTTCGCGGAGGACCAGCAGACGCTCACCGCGGCCGTGACCGGCTGCCTGGTGGACGCCCGGCCGATCGACTGCGAGTTCCGCATCGTCCGCCCGGACGGTGCCGTGCGTACCGTGCACATGGTGGGCGAGCCGGTGCTCGACGCCGCCGGCGCCACCGCCTCGATGTGGGCGGTGCTCCGCGACGTCAGCGAACTGCGCCGCAGCCAGCGGACGCTGCGCGAGACCCGTGACTCGCTGCAGCGCGAGCGGCAGATCGCGCAGACCGAGCGCCGGCTGGCGGTGGAGCTGCAGGAAGCCGTGCTGCCGCCGTGGCGCGGTTCCCTGCGGTTCCCGCAGGAGGGTGGCCCCACCACGATCGACCTCGCCGCCCACTACCTCCCCTCCTCGACCGGATCCCTCGTCGGCGGCGACTGGTACGACGCGCTGCAACTGCCCGACGGCTCCGCGCTGCTCACCGTGGGCGACCTGACCGGGCACGGGGTCTCCGCCACCTCCGGCATGGCCATGCTCCTCGGCGCGCTGCGCGGAATGGCGATGACGGGGCTGGACCCGGCACCGCTGCTGGGCGGGCTCAACCAGCTGCTGGACAGCTCCGCACAGCCCGCGCTGGGCAGCGCCCTGTGCTGCCGCTACCGCCCGGAGGACCGCTCGCTGGTATGGGCGCAGGCCGGACACCCCGCCCCGCTGCTGTTCCGCGACGGGACGGGGCGTGCGCTCGACGCGCCCGAGGGCGTACTGCTGGGCGCCACATCGGGCGCGCAGTACGGCCAGGTCACCGAGCGGCTGCTCCCCGGAGACCTGCTGGTACTGCACACCGACGGCCTGCTGCCGCGCCGTTCCGGTCCGGTGGCCGCCTCCGACGCGGGCGCCGCGGTGCGGCACCTGCTGGGACTCGGCCCGAGGTTCGCCCGGGCCCGTACCCCTCAGGAGTGCGTGCGCATCGTGGTGGAGGAACTCGGCGCCCCCGAGCGCGAGGACGATGCCTGCGTGCTCATCGCCACGTTCCACTGAGGTCCTCGGCTGCGCCGAGGTCCACAGTGGCACCACCGATCCCGCACCGGCCATTCACAGGCTCCGCGCGAAACCCGCACGACACCCGCACCGTGCGGGTGCGCATCCGGCGGCGGCGTATGGACATGTCGACGTGTCGACACGGGGTGGGCATCCGGGAGAGCCGGCTCATTCGGCGTCGAGTCGGCTGGTCCCGCGCATCGATGTTCGCGATGCCTGTGATGTCCGCGACATCCCCGTCGTCCATGTCCTGCGCTCGGCGCTCCGCTCAGATCACGGGGCCCCTGCGCTGGGGTCCGCTCGGCAGCGCGATCTCGATCTCCTCACGCAGATCCTGGATCCTGGTGAAGTCGGAGTAGCGGGCCGTCAGCCGGTACATCTCCCGCAACCGGTCCCAGGTACGCAGCGACGAGTTCTGCCTTATGGTCAGCAGCGCCAGTCGCGCGTAGCGGTCCGCCTGCTCCGGGTCGTCGGCGATGAAGCAGGCCGAGGCCAGTGAGATGTAGTCGAAGATGTTGGAACGGTCCCGGCCCTTGTCGCGCAGTTCCAGCGCCTGTTTGGCGTGCTGCTGTGCCGTCCGTGCGGCCAGCGGCTCGTGCTCGGCGAGGGTGCGGTACGCGAGCGCCTGCATCCCGTGCAGATCGGCCTCGTCGAACATCTGCATCCAGCTCGGCGGCGGGACGTCGCCGCGGTCGGTGGCGAAGAGGTCCTCGGCCTTGCCCAGGGTGCGGCGCATCGCCTGGCCGTGCCCCATGGAGGCCTGTGCCCAGGCCTCGATGGTGCAGAGCATGGCCCGGGTGCGCGGCAGGGTCTCGTGCCCGGAGCCGGACTGCGCCAGCTTCATCAGGTCCAGGGCGTCGTCCGGCCGGCCCAGGTGGACCATCTGCCGGGCGGCGCGTGAGAGCGCCTCGCCGGCTCTCGGCCGGTCGCCGCCCTCACGGGCGGCGTGCGCCGCGATGACGAAGTACTTCTGGGCGGTGGGCTCCAGGCCCACGTCGTGGGACATCCAGCCCGCCAGGACGGCGAGGTTGGCCGCCACGCCCCAGAGCCTTCGCTTGAGGTGCGGAGGGTGCTGGTAGGCGAGCATGCCGCCCACCTCGTTGAGCTGTCCGACCACCGCCTTGCGCTGCAGCCCGCCGCCACGCGACGCGTCCCAGGCGCGGAACACCTCGACCGAGCGCTCCAGCGCCTCGATCTCCTGGGAGCCGACGGGGGCCGCCTCGTAGCGGTCGTAGGAGGCGGCGTCGGCGGTGAAGGGGTCGTGGGTGGTGGGGGCGTCGGCCGCGAGCGCCGGATCGGTGTGCAGCCAGTCGTACATGGCGCTGCTGAGTGCGGAACCCGCGGCAAGCGCGGCTCCCGCGCCCACCAGACCGCGTCGGTTGAGCATGAGGTCCATTCCCGTGAATTCGGTGAGGACCGCGGCTGTTCGCTCCGGTGGCCAGGGCAGTCCGTCGGCGCTGACGGACTGCTTCCTTCCCGTACGCCGATGCCGGCCGAACCCGAGATCCTCGATGGTTACGACACGGCCGAGACGCTCGGTGAACAGGGCCGCCAGCACGGTGGGCACGGGTTCGCGGGGAGATTCACCGGTGTCGATCCAGCGGCGCACGCGCGAGGTGTCCGTCGCCAGCTGCGGGTGGCCCATGGCCGCCGCCTGCCGGTTGACGAGTCGCGCGAGCTCTCCCTTGGACCATCCGGTGAGTGCGAACAGGTCCGCTAGCCGTGTGTTGGCTTCCTTGTCCATCCAAGCCCCCAGGTTCCTCGGCACTGTTGACACTAACGGCCGGTCAGCGCCGCCGCGAGCATTCGCCATGGTTCGCCAGGGTGCGCCAGATGGTCTGCCACCCGCACGCGGTGGTCAGGTAGGAACGCGCCACCCGGCCCGGCACTCGCCGGCTCGCGAACGGTCGCATATGAACAACTTTCGAAAAACGCCGATCAGCGTTGAACAACTCGAGAGCCATGTGCGTACTGGTACGCGAGGGGCGTACGGCGCGTGGACAGTTCGGACCGCCGGCCCGGACCCGCATTCCCCAGGGTGCGGGACCGGACGCCGACTCCGGCTCCGGATCGTCCACGCGCCGGCCCCGCCACCTCGTCAAGAGCCCGTTGGCACACGAAGGGATCTGTCTCCCCATATGTATTCAGCATCGTCCTCCGTGTCCGCACCGCCCCGGCCGACCCAGATCCCGGGGTTCACCGGGACCGGGACCGCCATACGTCCTCGCCCGGTGCTGCCCGCTCCGCGCCGAGGCGCGCCGGGGACCTCCCATCCGCTCAGCGGGAGGCTCGACTTGACCGGACCCCAAGGCGCGCAGCTGCGCTCGGCCATCGCCTCGGTGCAGCGCATCTGCCCCGAGTTCACGCCCGTCCAGATGCTGCGGCGCAGCGGCCGCTCGGTGCTGCTGGTCGGCACCTCGGGCCGCGCCCCGGCGGTCGCCAAGTGCCTGCTGGACCACTCCCCCGCGTGGGTGGAGCGGTACCGCCACGAGATCGCCGCGTACCGGGCGTTCGTACGGCACCGGCCGCCGGTCAGGGCGCCGCGGCTGATCGCCGCCGACCCCGAGAACTGCACACTCGTCCTGGAGCGCATGCCCGGACGGGTCGCGGCCCTGCAGCGGCACCCGTCGGAGGCCCCGCCGCGGGCGGACGTGCGGATGGCGCTCAGCGCGATCTCCCGGGTCAACATGTGGCGTCCGCCGGCCGGGGTCTTCGACGCCCCGATCGACTACGCGGCGCGGCTGTCCCGCTACCACGAGCTGGGACTGCTCACCGACCGCGATATGGGCGACCTGCAGAAGCTGCTGCACGGACTGGCTCACGCACAGGGCCAGTTCAACCACGGCGACGCCCTGCTCTCCAACATCCTGCTCTCCCCGGCCGGCCCGGTGCTGGTTGACTGGGAGCACGCGGGCTGGTACCTGCCGGGCTACGACCTGGCGGTGCTCTGGATGATCCTGGGCGACGACCCGGCCACCCGGCGGCAGATCAGCCAGATGGCGCAGGCCGCGGGACCGATCGCGCGTGACGCCTTCCTGGTCAACCTGATGCTGGTGGTCACCCGCGAGATCCGCACCTACGAGACGGCCGTGCAGCGCACGATGCGCAGCACCGTCCCGGCGGGTCCCGGCGCGGTCGAGGCCGGCGAGGAGCAGCGGCTGCTGCTGCGCCGGCTGCACGACGACGCGGGCCTCGCCCGGCGGGCCGTCAGGGCCGCCGTCGGCACCAGGTGACCCCGCGGCCGGTTCCCGGACGGAAGGGGAGGAACCGGTGCGTGACGGACGGCGGCACACCGCGATCGCGGACCCGGGGTCCAGGGGAGTGTCCCCGGGTCAAGTCGCGGTGCCGCCCGGCCGGCTTCACGGCCGGGGCGGCACCGCCGGTGGTCCAGTCCACTGACGCACCGCAGGCCACAACGCCCGTGCGGGAAAAGCTCCCGCACGGGCGCTGACATGCGTAAACGGTGAGGCCACCGCACAGTTGACGGATCGTCGAGCAAGGGATACCTCTGTGGTGCCGAACGGCCCCGTGCGTCACCACAGGAGGCTGCAGTGCGAGGAACCCCCCACAACGCGAGACGCCCGCGCAAGGTCGTCACCGCCGCGACGGCCACCGTGGCCGTCGGCGCCCTGCTCTCCGCGCTGTCGCCGCTCCCCGCGGCCGGCGCGACTTCGGACGAGCGGGACGTGCCGCTCCGGCAGGCCTTCAGAAACGCCGCGGAGCGCCACCACGTGCCGGAGAGCGTGCTGATGGGCGTGGCCTACCTGGAGTCGCGCTGGGACACCCACCGAGGGCTGCCCAGTGTCACCGCCGGATACGGCCCCATGCACCTCACGGACGCCCGGTCGGCGATCACCGACTTCCCTCGAAGGGGTGATGGCGGTGACGACCCGCGCGGCGACGTAGGACGTCCCCTCACCGACGTCGGACCACCCACGGCGGACACCCGCGCGCTGCCGCCGTCGCTCACGACGCTGGACCGCGCCGCCGGGCTGACCGGGCTGCGCGCCGAGGAGTTGCGCGAGGACCCGGCGGCCAACGTCGAGGGCGGCGCGGCGCTGCTGGCCCAGGCCCAGAAGTCACTGGGCGCGCCGCTGAGTTCGGACCCGGCGAGCTGGTACGGCGCGGTGGCTCGCTACTCGGGCGCCGACGACTCCGCCACCGCCTCGGTCTTCGCCGACGACGTCTTCCAGGTCATCCGGGACGGGGCCACACGCACCACGGACGACGGGGAGACCCTCACCCTCGCCGCGCACCCCGGTCTCGCGCCGGACACCTCCCGGCTCCGCTCCCTGGGCCTGCGCACCGTCCCCGCGGACGGGACGGAGTGCCCGCGCACGATCGCCTGCGAGTGGCTCCCGGCCCCGTACGAGGAGTACGGCACGGACGACTACGGCAACCACGACCTCGCCGACCGCCCGCACGACCAGAAGATCGACTACATCGTCGTGCACGACACCGAGGCCACCTGGGACACCACCCTCCAACTGGTGCAGAAGCCGGACTACCTGGCGTGGCACTACTCGATCCGCTCCGCGGACGGCCACGTCGACCAGCACGTGCGGACCAAGGACGTCGGCTGGCACGCGGGCAACTGGTACGTCAACGCCAAGTCGGTCGGCATCGAGCACGAGGGCTTCCTCACCGACCCGGGCACCTGGTACACGGAGGCCATGTACCGGGCGTCCGCGCGGCTGGTCCGCTATCTGGCCCGGCGCAACGGCATCCCGCTGGACCGGCAGCACATCCTCGGCCACGACAACGTTCCGGGCCCGACCCCGGCGAACATCCCGGGGATGCACACCGACCCCGGCCCCTACTGGGACTGGGCGCACTACTTCCAGTTGCTGGGAGCGCCCTTCCGGCAGACCGCAGGACCCGGCAGCGCGCTGGTGACGATCGCCCCGGACTACGTCTCCAACCGGCCCGTCTACACGGGGTGCGCGACCGCCGGCGACACCTGCCCGTCCCGCGGGTCCACGGCCGTCCGGCTGTACACCGAGCCGCGCGAGGACGCCCCGCTCGTGAAGGACACGGGCCTGCACGGGGACGCCCCCTCGACGACCGGGGTGAACGACACCGGTGCCCGCGCCTCGACCGGTCAGCAGTTCGCGGTGGCCGAGCGGCGCGGGGACTGGACGGCGATCTGGTACCTCGGCCAGAAGGCCTGGTTCCACGACCCCAGGGGACACCGGGCCGCCCTGCCCGCCACGGGCCTGCTGGTCACGCCGAAGAAGGGCCGCGGCGAGGTCCCGGTGTACGGGCGCGCCTACCCGGAGGCGTCGGCCTACCCGGCGGGGGTCCCGGTGCAGCCGGAGGCCCCGCTGCCGTACGGGCTCCTCGCAGGCCAGAGCTACGCGGTGGGCCAGGTGACGCGCGGCGAGTACTACCGGGCGGTCACGTTCGACGCCTCGCAGCATGTGGTGGTGCGCGGCGAGCAGCGCTACTACGAGATCCAGTTCGGCCACCGGGTGGCCTGGGTCAAGGCCGGGGACGTGACCCTGCGGCCCTCCTGGGCCCCGTTCAGCCCTGCTGGAACATCTCCGCGGGGAGGGGCTTGAGCAACTGGTAGAGGTCGTCGGTGATCGGACGGTCCCATGTCGCGATGGTGACCAGGACGCCGTCGCTGCGGTCGAACTGCGTGCAGGCGATGCGCCCCTCGGAGAGCTTCACCTTGCGCACGATCAGCAGGTTGTCACCGTGCATGACCGGGGTGTCCTCGGTGCCGACGACCTCCACCGGCTCGTCGTTGCCGAGGGCCAGCATCAGCTGCGCGACCTCGAAGGGGATCTGGCCCTCCTCGAGGTCGCGGGCGGGCGAGCCCTCGGGGAGGTTGCCGATCAGCATGGCGGGACCGCGCCCGCCGAAGAGGTCGTAGCGCAGGAAGATGCCCTGGCAGCTGCCGTCCTCCCCGGGCAGCAGCCCGGCGCCCAGTTCTCCCGGCCAGTCGCCCGGGTCCATGGCCAGGACGTCGAATTCCGGCCCTGTGGGCGTTGCGGCGCTGCGGCGGCGGAGGAACGACATGCGCCCATCGTACGGTCCCCGGGCGGGCCGCGTGCCCGGGGTCGCGTCGCTACGGTGCCAGGGCCCTGGCGAGGCCTGACCGGTCGGTGCCGATCTTGCGGTAGACGGCGGAGAGCAGACGGGTGACGCTCTCCACGTCGGTGTCCAGACCCGCGGCGATCTGCTCGTCGTCCTCCCCGCGGGCGGCCCGTGAGGCGGCCGCCCGTTCCTGGGCGGTGAGGGCGTCGGTCTCGGTCGTACGGAGCCTGCGCGGCCGGAGTCCGGCGGCGGCGAGTTCGTCGCGGGTGCGCTCGGCCAGGGCGTCGGCGCCGCAGTGGACAGCGGTCTCCAGGCCCCGGTAGAGCTGCTCGGCCGCCTCGTGGAGCCGGGCCTCGCGGCGCAGCACGGCGCCGTGGTCGACCAGGGCCCGTGCCAGCTCGTAGCCGGCGGGTGAGCGCTCCAGGTGCGCGACCGCCTCGTGCAGCAGCTTGAGCCGGTCGGGCTCCGCGGCCACCTCGGCGGAGACCCGCAGCGCCTGGCCGATCGCGGACGCGGTGCCGTACTGCCGGGCACGCTCGACGGCGTCCGCGGCGGTGGCACGGGCCCGCTCCGGGGTGTCCCGGGCCTCGGCGAGCGCGAGGTGGAGCTTCCACGGCGACCAGCCGGGGTTGCGCATGCCCCGGGGGTCGAGCCGGCGACCGCACGCCTCGAGCTGGGCGATGGCCTCGTTGACCATGCCCCGCTCGAGCAGCAGCCGGCCGTAGACGGTCTGGGCGTCGGGGAAGGTGACGGCCGCCGGGAAGGGCTCGTGGAACTCGTACTGGTCGGCTAGGGCCGTGGCCTCGCGGACCCGGCCCCGGGCGAGCAGGATCTCGACGAGGATCGCCACGGTGTACCAGACGACCGGGGTGCCGCGGCCGACGCGGTCGGCCAGCCGCAGGCCGTCGCGGGCGAAGTCCTCCGCCTCGGCGAGCCGGCCGCGGCGGTAACGCACGTAGCCGAGCAGGGAGTAGCCGAAGGCCAGATGGGCGCCGCGCCAGCCCTGGCGCTCGTAGTCGCCGATGCCGGCGGCGAAGAGCTCCTCGGCCCGGCCCGGCCGGTCGGCGTACATGTACGTCATCGCGACGAGGACCGGGACCTCGAACCCGAAGTCCTCGCTGGCCCAGGGCAGGCCGCCGTCCAGGGCCCGGTCGGATTGCCTGAGCGCGGTCTCGGCGGGCTCGCCGCGCAGGGTGGCGTCCCAGGCGCGCAGTCCGATGATGTAGCGCTCGGTCAGGTCCCGTCCGGTCAGCCGGTCGGCGAGGCGGCTCAGCCTGCGGGAGCGCGCCGGGGAGTCCGGTTCGTCGGAGCGGAAGGCGTCCCACATGAACTGCTCTTCCTGCATCCGCAGCCGGGCCCGCGCGTTGGTCGCGGTACGGGCGGCCTGCCCGACGGTGTCCGCGGCCTCGCCGAGCCGGTCGGAGTGGGCCAGCGCCTGGGAGAGCCGGTAGGTGATCGCGTCGCGCAGCGCCGGGTCGACGATCGGCTCCTCGAGCGCGGCACGCAGGTGGTTGACGGTGGTGGCCGGCTCCGTGAGCAGGGAGGAGCAGCCGAGTTCGAAGAGCACGGCGGCCCGGTCCTCGAAGGGCGGCGGCTCACGCAGCGCCCGCGCCAGGTAGCGGCGGGCCGCGTCGGGGGCGCCGGCCCGGGCGGTGTCCCGGGCGGCCTGGCGCAGTTGGGTGACGACCCACGGGTCGCCCTCGGGGTGGGTCTCCAGCAGGTGGCGGGCGGCCGCGGAGGGGCCGAGACCGGCGTCCACGACGGACCAGGCGGCCTGGCCGTGCAGGGCGACCCGCACGGCGTCGGGGATCGCCCGGTACACCGCGGTGGCGATGAGGGGGTGGACGAACTCCAGCACGTCGCTGCCCGTGAGGATGCGGGCCTTGCGCAGCCGGTCCGCGGCGTCGGCGGCCTCCTCGCCGCCCAGGCCCGCCACGCTCGCCGCGATCGCCGGCGAGATGGACGTGCCGAGGACGGCGGCGGCCCACGCCATGCGCACGGTGGAGGTGCCCAGGCGTTCCAGGCGGGCGATGAGTCCGCTGCCCTTGGCGGCGGCGGCGAGGTCGCGCAGGAGGTGCGCGCTGGACTCGTCGGGCCGCAGTGCGCGGTCGAGGACCTTGGCCGTGAGCTCCACGGCCTCGAAGGGGTTGCCGGCGGTGACGGCCCAGGCCTCGCGGCAGAAGGCCTCGTCGGCGTGTTCGCCGACGGTCTCGCGGACGAGCCGGCCGATGGCGGCCGCGCTGAGCGGTTCCAGGCCGATCGGGCGGGTGCCGGAGCGGTCGGGCAGCCCGCGGAACGCCTCGGCCTGGGCGGGGAGTTCGTCGGGGCGGTAGGCCACGACGACGAGCATCGGGAGTTCCTCGGCGCGGGGCGCGAAGGCGGCCAGCCAGCCCAGCGACTCGGGGTCGGCCCAGTGGGCGTCGTCGAGTACGAGCACCACCGGGGCCCGCCGGACGGCGATGTGGGTGAGCACCCAGTCGAGGCCGTCCGCGAGGCCCTGCGGGTCGGGGGGCGCGCCCGCGCCGTCGGTGCACAGTCCCAGGGCGGGGCCGACGATGCCGTACCAGCTGCCGAGGGTGGAGCGGAGCACCTCGTCGCCGGCTCCGGCGAGCTGGGGCTGGAGCAGTTGGCGGGCGACGTGGAAGGCGACGCCCTGTTCCTGGTCGCCGCCGCGGGCGTACAGGACGGTGCAGCCGAGGGCGGAGGCCCGGCGCCTGGTCTCCGCGAGCAGGGTCGTCTTGCCGAGACCCGCGGGGGCGGCGAAGGCCAGCACGCCGCCACGCCGTGTGCCGCTGCGGGGGTGTTCCCCCTCGGCCCGTATACCCGTGAGCTCGGCCAGCGCCTCGTCGACGGCCACGAGTTCGGCCTCGCGTTCGAGGAGCGGCCTCCGGGACTTCGGTGCGCGCCGCGCCATAGTGCACCCCCTGCCCCTGATCCGGCGCGCGCCGGGAGCGCGCCGGTGATACTCGGACGACTGTCCGGTGGCACCTCAGCGTACGCCACCGGAGACCCTGCGTGAGTGGATAAATGCGAACTGGTGACGGCTGTTCAAAATCGTCCGCGAAGTGATCGACTGTGCTCGATCGGGTGCGCCCACATGCGGGAACGCGCGGCCGCGATGCCTCCGGCACATGCCGCGCGGCGTCGACATGACGCGCCGTCGGGTGCATGCGCGAGGGGGGCGCACAACGGGCGCGGCCGGCGGCGGACACGGCGTGGGCGCAGCCGCCCGGCCGGATGCGCCGGCGCCCCGCCGCCACGGTCGGGGGCGGGCCGCCGGACGCGCCCGTGACATCCCGTCAGGTGAGGTCGAACTCGCCGTCGCGGGCCCCGAGGACGAAGGCCCGCCACTCCGCCGGGGTGAAGATCAGCGAGGGCCCCTCGGGGCTCCGGCCGTCCCTCATGGCGATATAGCCCTCGACGAAGGCGATCTGGACGTCTCCCGTGCCCTGGCTGCTCGACTGCCATGTTGCGTTGGCCAGATCAAGCTGCGGCTTCTTCCCGTTGGCCAACGGCGATCCGATCGTGCTCTCGGCCACGTCCGTTCTCCTCCCGACTCCGTCGTCCGGGCCAGCCTAGCGACCGTGCCGGGGCCCGGACAGGTCATGGAAGAACCTGCCCGGTCCCGGTACCGGTTCATGCCCGTTTCACTCTCCGGTGTGCCCGGATCCGACCACCCACAGGGCGAAGAACTGCGAACCCCGCCGTACGCGTGACCCGGCGCCGGACGTGCGCCGTCCACCTGGTGCCCGCCCGCCGTGCCGCGCACCTGGAGGGCGGCCTCGGCGAAGCGGATCATGCCCGAGGCGCCGATCGGATCGGTGGACAGCACACCACCCGAAGGGCTGACGGGCAGGTCGCCGTCGAGCTCCGTGACCCCCGACTCGGTAAGCTTCCAGCCCTCCCCCTCCGGTGCGAAACCGAGGTTCTCCAGCCACATCGGCTCGTACCCGGAGAAGGGCATGTACATCTCGACGGCGTCGATCGGCCGCCGCGGATCGGTGACGCCGGCCTGCCGGTAGACGTCGGCCGCGCAGTCGCGTCCGGCCCGCGGGCTGACGAAGTAGTCCTTACCAGCGAACATCGTGGGCTCGCTGCGCATCGCCCCGCCGTGCACCCAGGCCACCGGGCCCGGGGCGCGGCGCCCGCCCGCCTCGTCGGTGAGCACCATCGCGCAGGCACCGTCGGACGAGGGGCACGTCTCGGAGTAGCGGATCGGGTCCCAGAGCATGGGAGAGGAGCGCACCTTCTCCAGGGTGATGTCCTTCTCGTGCAGATGGGCGTACGGATTCCGCAGCGCGTTGCGCCGGTCCTTGTACGCGACGAGCGCACCGACGGTGTCCGGCGCGCCCGTGCGCCGCATGTAGGCGCGTACGTGGGGCGCGAAGAGGACCGGCGGGCAGTCGCCCCGGCGCAGCGGCCGCACCACGTACTCCCCCTGCGGCCGGTCGCCGCGCTCCTGGGCGTACGGATTGGCGACGGCGGCGGTCCGGTTGCGGCCGGCGACGGCGGCGAGCGCGGCCTCGTCCGTGTCGCCCGCGTCGATCAGCGCCTGGGCCTGGAGCGCGGCCAGGGCGACGGAGTCGGGCCACAGCGGTGCCAGGTAGTACGGATCGAGCCGGCGGGTCATCACGTCCCGCAGCCGCCCGGGCGAGGACTTGCCGTAGGAGTGGACGAGGGCGGTGTCGGCCTCGCCCGTGAGCAGTTTGACCCAGGCCTCGTACAGCGCCCACGCCCCACGGGCGCACCGGCCTCCGGCACCATGAACGGCCATGCGGCGGAAGACGGCGGACATCGCGACGGCGGCTCTGGAGCGGGGACCGTTCGCCCCGGGCGGCACGACCATGGACAGACGGAGCGTGGACCTGGACGGCGGTCCTGTCGCGGCCGGCGTATGGACCGACGGGGACCTCGGATTCGTCCTCGTGCTGCACCGCAGGAAGGACGGGTTCGCCGCGAGCGAGCTGTACTGGTCCGCCCGGGGACCCGATCCGCGGTGGACGGTGGCCGAGCACCTGTCCGGGGGTCTGACCGGATGCGACCCCGCGAACGCCTCGTCGTGGGAGGCGGTCCTGGCCGACGCGGCGTTCACGGTGCTCTCCTCGTCGGAGTCGCTGCTGTCCACCGGCGCCGGCGTCTTCGAGGAGGAGGACGAGGGGGAACTCGTCGGCGTCCACGAGCTTCTGGTGAGCCGGCGGGTCGGCCACCTCCGTATCGAGAGGTCCGGCCCCGGACCGGGGCCGTCGTGCGCGCCGCGCACGGTGCGGGAGCTGCCCTTGGCTTCGCCCTTCGCCCTGGTGGCCGTCCGGCCCGGTGAACGCGTCCGCGTCGTGGCGGTGGAGCGGGACGGCACAGCGGGCGAGGACGTCGAACTCCTCCCACCGGAAGGATGAGCGCGGTCGCGCACTCGATCGACGGGGGAACCCTGCGCACGCGCGCTCCCGCTCCTTAGGGTGTGCGCATGACGCGTCTCGAGGCCCAGCGCACCGCACTTGTCGTGATCGACCTGATGGAACGCATCGTGGAGCTGCCGTTGGCCCCGCGCTCCGGTGAGGAGGTCGTGCTGGCGTCGCTCGGACTCGCCGCGGCCTTCCGGGAGGCCGGGGCGCCGGTCGTGCTGGTGCGCGTGGAGCGCCCCGGGGTCGACGAGCAGCCACCGGGGAGCGGACTGGTCGAGGGGCTGGAGCGGGAGGGCGACCTCGTGATCGTCAAGCGGACCGTGGGCGCCTTCCACGGCACCGGGCTGGACGGGGAGTTGCGGGCGCGCGGCGTCGACACCCTCGTGGTCGCCGGCATCGCGACGAACATGGGCGTCGAGTCCACGGCCCGCGCCGCGGCCGACCACGGGTACGAACTCCACTTCGCCGAGGACGCGATGACCGCGCTCAGCGGCGCGGAGCACGAGGCCGCGGTCACACTCGCCCTTCCGCGTTTCGGGACCGTCGCGCCCGCCGCGGAGCTGGTGAAGGCCCTGTGGAGCTGATCGGGGCGGGCCGCGACGCCGACGTCTGGGCCCTCGACGGCACGCGGGTCCTGCGGCGCTACCGGCACGGCGGTTCGGCCGACGAGGAGGCGCGGGTGATGGCCCACCTGGCCGGTGTGGGCTTCGCGGTGCCCCGGGTGCACGACGTGAACGGCGCCGACCTCGTCATGGACCGCCTCACCGGGCCCACCATGGCGCAGGACCTGGCCCGCAGGCCCTGGCGGGCGCACTCCCACGGCCGGCTGCTGGCCGGGCTGCAGGCGTCCCTGCACGCCGTCCCGGCACCCGGCTGGCTCCGCCGCCGCTTCGCCACCGGGGACCCCGCCCGTGACCGCGTCCTCCATCTCGACCTGCACCCGGAGAACGTGGTCCTCACCCCTGACGGCCCGGTGCTGATCGACTGGAGCAACACCGCCGGGGGCGACCCCGCCGCCGACACCGCGCTGACCGTCGCCATCCTGCGCGGCGTCAGCCTGGGCCCCGTCCGCGACACCGGACTGCGGCTCTTGCTCGCCGGCTTCCTGCACGCCGCCCCCACCGACCCCGCCCCGCGCATGGCCGAGGCGATCACCGCCCGCCTCGCCGACTCCAACCTGCGGCCCGCTGAGGCACGCAGGCTCAGGCGCCTCGCCCGCCGCGCCCCGGACGGCAATTGACTCGCGCACCCGCGAGGCGGGCTCCTAACCTGGCGCGATGGCGTACCAGGTGATCGTGCTGAACGGCGGCTCCAGTTCGGGCAAGTCGGGCATCGCGCGCTGCCTTCAGGCGGTGCTGCTGCCGGAGGCGTGGCTGACGTTCGGCACCGACACCCTCGTCGACGGGATGCCGGCCGGGCTGCGGGGCTCCGGGCCGGGCGCGGGCATCGGCTTCGGCGCGGACGGCGTCGTGTCGGTAGGCGAGGCCTTCCGGAGGATGGACGACGCCTGGGCGGTCGGCATCGGCGCCATGGCGCGGGCCGGGGCCCGGGTGATCGTCGACGAGGTGTTCCTCGGCGGGCCCGCCTCGCAGGACCGCTGGCGGCGCGCCCTGGACGGCCTGGAGGTGCTGTGGGTCGGCGTCCGCTGCGCGCCCGAGGTGGCGGCGGGCCGGGAGACCGCCCGGGGCGACCGGGTGGGGGGCATGGCAGCGGCGCAGGCGGAGGCGGTGCACCGGGGAGTCGGCTACGACCTCGAAGTGGACACGACACACACCGAGTCGATGGAGTGCGCGCGGATCATCGCCGCTCGTGTGTCACCCATGTGACGGCTGCGACGGTGACCGCGACGGAACGGCCGGTCCTGTGCTTTCATGGCGGCATGCGCACGAACATCTGGAACCTGGGCCCCCTGTGGCCGGGACGCCGTGCGCACCACTTCGACCAGAGCTGTCGCCGGGGCTGATTCCGTAGCCCCGACCACCCCATGACCTGCCCCCGCCCAGGCGGGGCACGTCGTGTTCCCGCTCTGGAGCCCTTCCCATGGCCCTGCACGACCGGGCGAGCGGCCCTACCCCGCTCGTCCTCCCGCAACTGCGCGCGCTCGTCCTCGGCTACGCCGCCGCCGTCGAGGCCGGCGTCCACCTCCCCGTCCACCTGCCCGACCGTCGCTGGTACACCAGGCTGCACCAGGACCCCTACGTGGACGTCTGGCTGATCACCTGGCCCCGCGACACCTGCACCGAACTCCACGACCACGCGGGCTCGCTCGGTGCCCTGAGCGTCGTCGACGGCACCCTCACCGAGCACCGCTGGCTCCACGACGACGGGGGCCGCGGCCGCATCGCGACCCGGGAACTCGCCGCGGGCGGCGGCGCGGGCTTCCCCCTCGGGCACGTCCACGACGTCGTCAACACCTCCGCCGCGCCCGCGGTGAGCGTGCACGCCTACTCGCCGCCCCTGACGGCGATGTCGTACTACGCGGTCGACGACGCGCGCTCCCTGCGGCGCACGCGCACCGTGCTGACGGACGAGCCGGAGCCCTCCGCGGTGCCCCGCGCCGTCCCCCTGTCACGTGCTCTGACCGTGACCGCGTCCGCGTCCACGACCGCCCCGGAGGCCGTCCGATGAACCAGTCCACCACCGTCAGGTCCGGCATCGACCGGATGCTCGACCGCGCCCGGGCCCGGCTGCGGCGGGTCGGGCCGAAGGACGCGGCGGCGGAGATCGCCGCGGGTGAGGCGCTGCTGGTCGACATCCGCCCGGCCGCGCAGCGGGCCCGGGAGGGCGAGTTCCCGGACGCCCTGGTGATCGAGCGCAACGTCCTCGAATGGCGGCTGGACCCGCTGAGCGACGCCCGGATCCCGGAGGCCACCGGCCCCGGCGTGCGCTGGATCGTGGCGTGCTCCGAGGGCTACACCTCCAGCCTCGCCGCGGCCTCGCTGCTGGACGTCGGCCTGACCCGGGCCACCGACCTGGAGGGCGGATTCCAGGCGTGGCTGCGGGCCGGGCTGCCGGTCAGGGGCGGGGCGCCGGAAGGAAGCCGCTGACCTCGGCGAGGAAGTCCGCGGGGCGTTCCCCGTGGACCAGGTGCCCCGCCTCCACGGTCACCAGCCGCGCCCCCGGCACCCGCGCGGCGATGGCCGCGATCCCGTCCTGGGGGACATGGCTGCCCGCTCCGCCGGCCAGGACGAGGGTGGGGCAGTCGATCGTCGCCAGCAGCTCCCACCAGCCCGGGTCGGGGGCGTTGCGCCAGCGGTTGACGGCCGCGATGACCCGCCAGTCGCAGGTCTCGTCCCCCTCCGGGCCGCAGGGCACGGCCCGCGGCGGCACCTCCGGGTCCGGCGGCACGGGCTCCTCCAGCACGAGGGCGGTCAGCCGGGACGACCACTCCGCCGCCACCAGGTAGGCGACGACCGCGCCCATCGAGTGCCCGGCCAGCACCACCGGCTCGGGGCCGAGGGCGTCAAGGAAGGCGACGACGTCGTCACGCATGGCCTCGAAGGCGTACTCGCCCGGCCGGTCGCTCGCGCCGTGGCCGCGCAGGTCGGGGGCGTACACCCGGTGGGTCGCGGCCAGGGCGGGCACGACGGGCAGCCAGTCGGCGCCTTCCGAGCCGCGTCCGTGGAGGAGCACGAGCGGCGGCGCGTCCGGCTCGCCCCAGGTGCGGTAGGCCATCCGGATACCGTTCACGTGCAAGGTGTGGAGATCGCTCACCCCGGCGACGCTACCCGTCGGCGGCGGACGTCACCCGCCTGGGCGACACCCTTCCGCTGAGGGCTGATGCGGTCCGCGCGGGCGTCAGTGCGGGACGACGGCGACCGGGCAGGCCGCGTGGTGCAGCACCGCGTGCGCCACGGGCCCGAGGTGCGGGCCGACGCCGGCGGGCCGGTTCCGGCACCGCCCGACGACCAGCAGCGAGGCCCCGGCCGCCGCGTCCACCAGGGGCTGCGCGGCGTTGCCCGCGGCGACCTCCTCCGTGATCTCCACACCGGGCGCCTTCTCCCGCCACGGCGCGAGGGCCGCCTGCACCGCGTGCCGCTCCGCCGCAGAGATCTCCGCGCCGCAGGTGGGGTCCATGGCCGCGGGGACGTATCCGTACGTCGGCGGGTACGACCAGGCGTGGACGACCCGCAGCGGCGCCCCGCGCCGCCGCGCGTCCTCCAGCCCGAAGGCGATCACCTCGTCGGCGCCCTTGCGCAGGCTGAAGCCGAGCACCACGGGCCGCCGGTCGTCCCCGGTCTCCTGCTCCTGACCGGTGCGGACGACCACGACGGGACCCTCCGCGCGGGCCAGCGTCGTCTGCCCGACGGAACCGAGGAGGAAGCCGCTCAACCCGCTCAGCCGCTGCGAACCGAGGGCCAGCAGATCGCTGCGTCCCGCCTCCGCGACCAGCAGTTCGGCCGGCGGGGCGTCGGCCACGTCGGTCGTCACGGGCAGGCCAGGATGGCGCTCGGCGAGCTCCTGTGCGGCGTCCCGCACGAGCGCGTCGCCGTACGGGTGCCCCCCGGCGTGCACCAGCCGCAGCTGCACAGCTCTCCGCAGCGCCTCCCCCGCCGCCCAGTGCATGGCGGCGCGGCTTTCCGGCGAGCCGTCCAGGCCCACGGTGACGGGTCGGGTCATCGGATGTGCCTCCCTCGCCTCCACAGTAGGCGCCGCCGCCCCGCCCGGCGCCCCGGCGGAGCCGGGCGGCGGCGCCGTCACACGGGCCGTGCGCGGCCCTCCGCGTAGGGGTCGCGGAGCCGGCGCTTGTACCCCTGCCGGGTGTGCGGCTCGTCGAGGGTCACCGCGAGTGCGAGGTCCCCGGTGATCTCGACGGGCGCGTTCGGGAAACGCGCCGGGGCGGCCGCCGCCGGGTGCAGGACGCGCCCGGCGACGGCGGAAGCACGGCTGTCGGCAGCCGCGGGTCGCCCCGCCCGCACCGGAGGTGCATCCCCGGCCGCACTCCTGGGGATGCGCACCGTGTGGCGCGGGCGGACCCGTCATGGCCGCGGGGTGTCCGGGGAGCCGCCTCGGGTCAGGCGCCGGACCGGCCGAAGTAGTGGCCGGCCGCCAGGTCCGGGAGCAGGGCGGGGTGCTCCGGACGCCAGCCCAGGAGTTCCCGGGTGCGCGTGCTGGATGTCGGGTTGTCGAGCGTCACGAAGCCGGACAGGAAACCGAAGTGCTCCTGCGCCGCCTCGCGCGGCACGCTCTTGGCCGGGACGTCCAGGCCGCGGCCGATCGCCTCGGCGATCTCCCGGAAGGGGACGCCCTCGTCGGCGGCCCCGTGCAGTCGCGAACCCGCCGGTGCCGCCTCCAGCGCCAGCCGGAACAGGCGCGCCGCGTCCAGGGTGTGGACGGCGGGCCAGCGGGTGGCGCCGTCCTCCACGTACGCCGAGAAGCCCTTGTCGCGCGCGAAGCCGATCAGCCGCGGGACGAACCCGTGCAGGTCGCTGGGGCCGTGCACGGAGGGGGCGAGCCGGACGACCGACGAGCGGACCCCGCGCCCGGCGAGCGCGACCGCCGCGGTCTCCGCCTCGCCGCGCGGCACCGGGGGCGAGGAGGGGGCGATCGCGTCGTCCTCCGTCCCGACGCGTCCCGGTGCGGCGAGCGCGAGCATCAGCGTGCCGGAAGTGATCACGAAGGGCCGGCCGGTGCCCTCGAGCGCCTCCCCCATCGCCTCGACGGCCCGCAGGTCGGTGGCGAGCGCGCCCGCGTAGTCGGAGAAGTCGTGGCCGAAGGCCAGGTGGATGACGCCGTCGGCCGCCGCGGCGGCGCGGCGCAGGCCCTCGGGGTCCTCGAGGCTGCCGTGCCGGACCCCGGCGCCCGCGGCCTCCAGGGCGGCGGCGGAACGGTCCGAACGGGCGAGGCCGACGACCTCGTGCCCGGCCCCGAGGAGTTCGGCGACGACGGCGGTCCCGATGTGACCGGTGGCGCCGGTGACGAATACACGCATGCTGCGATCCTTCGATGAGGTGGGGTGGTGCCGCCCCTCGCGCGGTGCCGGCAGCGCGGTCCGGGGCGGCTTCCATCGTGCGGGCCGGGAGCCGCCGCGGTCCAAGGCCGGTTCTGCACGGCGCAATGCGTTCTGGGCATCACCGCAGGTGGCACGGGTCGGGGCGGGTCGGGGCGGGCTAGGCTGGGGCCATGACCGAGTCCTCGTCCGCGCCGCCGGACCTCGACCTGCGGCTCGTGCGCTACTTCTCGGCCGTCGCCGAGCACCGGCACTTCGGCCGCGCCGCGGAGGCGCTGCACGTCACGCAGCCGTCCCTGAGCCGGCAGATCCGGCGCCTGGAACAGCAGCTCGGGGCGCGCCTGCTGGACCGCACCCCGCGGGGCACCGTGCTCACCGAGGCCGGGGAGGTCTTCCTGCCCCGGGCCAGGGCGCTGCTGCGCTCGGCGGCGACCGCGGCCGCCGAGACCCGTGCCGCCGCCCGGCCCAGCCGGATCACCGTGGGCTACACCGCGGGCCTCATCGTCACCCCCGCGGTGCGGGAGCTGCGCCAGCGGCATCCGGACGCCGACGTGCGCACCCAGCACGTGCCCTGGAACGAGGCGGGCGCGGCGCTGCTGGACCACCGGGTGGACGCGCTGGTGACCCGGCTGCCGTTCCCCACCGCCGGGCTGCACGTGACCGTGCTGTACGACGAACCCCGGGTGCTGGTGGTGCCGCTGGACCACCGCCTGGCGGGCAAGGAGTCCGTCACCCTGGACGACATCGCCGGCGAACCCCTGCCCCGGGTACGGGAGTCCGACCCGTCGTGGAGCGCGTTCTGGCGCATCGACCCCCGGCCCGACGGCAGCCCGGCACCGGACGGTCCCCTCATCGACGCCGTCGAGGACAAGTTCGAGGTGGTCGCCGCCGGGCAGGCCGTGGCCGTCTCGGCGGGCGTCCGCGGCGGCCTGCGCCCCGACCTCACCGCGATCCCCCTCGAGGGCGTCGAGCCCAGCCATGTCGTCCTGGCGACCCGCGCCGGCGACGGCAACCGGCTCGTGGCGGCGTTCCGCAGGGCGGCCCTGGCACGGCTCACCGGCCGACTCTGAACCGGGTCAGTCGCGCAGGCCCAGCTGCTCACGGCACAGGGCCCGGTCCTGCCCGCTGGCCACCGTGTCCGGGTGGTCCGCGCCGAGGACGCGCTCACGCGCCTGGCCCACGGCCTCGTGAAGGGCCAGGGCCTCCCGCCAGTCGCCCAGCCAGCCGAGGGCGACGGCGACCTCGCGGCGGCTGACGAGCGTGTCCGGATGGTCCGTGCCGAGGATGCGGGTGCGGACCGCCGTGACGTCGCGGGCCTCGGCGAGGGCGTCCCGCCAGCGGCCGAGGCGCCCGAGGTTGACCCCGAGGCCGTGCCGGGCGCGGAGGGTGTCGGGATGGGCCGGGCCCGAGACGCGGGTGCGGAGCGCGACGAGGTCGGTGTAGAGCTCGTGGGCCTCGGCGCCGAGTCCCATCCGCCCGAGGCAGATGCCCAGTTCATGGCGGGCGGCGAGGGTCTCCGGGTGGTCGGCGCCCAGTAGTCCGGCCCGGATCGCGGCGACGTGGGCGTAGGTGGCACGGGCCTCCGGCCAGCGGTCGAGGAGCCCGAGGAGATGGCCCACCTCGCAGCGGGTGGTGAGCGTGTCGGGATGGGAGGGGCCCAGGACGCGGGTGCGGGAGTCGGCGACCTGGGCTGCCGAGGCGTACGCCTCCTGCGTACGGCCGAGCCGCCCGAGCGTGACGGCGAGGTTGTGCCGGCAGTGCAGGGTGTCGGGGTGGTCGGTGCCCTGGCGCAGTTCCCGGGCGGTGAGCACCGCGGCGTACCCCTGGCGGGCCTCCTCGTGACGGCCGAGACGCCCCAGCACATAGGCGGCCTCCTGGCGGGCGGCCAGCGTGCCGGGGTGATCGGGGCCCAGCGCCTTCGCCCGGGCCGCCGCCACGTCCTCGTACACGCGCAGCGCCTCGGCGTGGCGGCCGCCGCGGCTGAGGCAGAGGGCGAGTTCGTAGCGGCTGGTCAGCGTGTCGGGATGGGCGGCGCCGAGCAGCCGCTCGCGCTCCTCGGCGACGGCGCGGTGCGTCCGCTCGGCCTCGGACCAGCGGCCCAGCCGGGCGAGTCCGACGGCCGCGGTGTGCCGGCTCGCCAGGGCCCCGCTGCCGCGCGCGCTGGGCGCCCCCGACTGCAGTTCCAGACGGCGCGCCCAGGACGGCAGCCCGGACCCGGGGCGGGTGCCGCCGTGCCCGCCGTGCCCGCCGTGCCCGCCGTGCCGGAGCGTCTTGAGCCGTCCCGCCACGTCCGCCGCGCTCTGCGGGCGGTCCTCCGGGTTCTTGGCGAGCAGGTCGAGGACGAGCTGCTCCAGTTCGTCCGGCAGGTCGGGCCGGTGTTCGCGCGGCGGCCGGGGCGGTGTGTCGCGGTGGCCGACCAGGACGGCCCAGGTGTCGTCGAGGTCGAAGGGCGGCGCTCCGGTGGCGATCTCGTAGAGCACGCAGCCCAGCGAATAGAGGTCGCTGCGGTGGTCGATGCCGTCCTCGCCGCCGATCTGCTCCGGCGACATGTAGTGGGGGCTGCCCATGGCGACCCCGGTGCCGGTCAGCCGCGAGGTGAAGCCGATGTCGTGACCGAGGCGGGCGATGCCGAAGTCGCAGATCTTGACGTCCCCATCGGCGAGCCGCATGACGTTCGCGGGCTTCAGGTCGCGGTGCACGATGCCCCGCGCGTGGGTGTACGCCAGGGCCGCCGCGATCTGCGCGGCGATGTCGGTGACGTCGGGCAGGGGCAGCGGGCGGCCCTCGTTGTCACCGAGCAGCTGCTTCAGGTTGCGGCCGTCGAGCAGTTCCATGACGAGGAAGAGCACGCCCTCGCTCTCGCCGAAGTCGTGGACGACGGTGACGCCCCGGTGCTGGAGCGCCGCCGCGACGCGCGCCTCCCTGCGGAAGCGCTCCCGCAGCACCCGGTGCACGGATGGGTCGAGGGAAGGGCTCGTCGGCTTCAGGCACTTGACCGCGACCTCCCGGCCCAGCGACTCGTCCAGCGCGTTCCACACCTCGCCCATGCCGCCGCGCCCGATCCGCTCCCGCAGCCGGTAGCGCTCGCGCAGCAGTGTTCCCCCGTCGTACTGAGCTGCCGTCATGGTGTACGCCGCCCCCGGTCGTCCGCCTCTCCCCGGACCCAGTATGGACGCGGGGGGCACGCTTGGGGACCCGCCGTCACCCGGGGGAACGCGCCTGTTCGCGCAGCCGGTGGGCGGACGGGTGGGTGCCGGGGCCGAGACGTCCGACCGCCTTGAGGATGTGCCCGGGCGGGAGTTGCCAGCGCACGTAGGAGGGGATCGCGCGCAGCAGCAGCCCCGTACCGCGCAGCCGCCGCCCGGTGACGGGGACGGCCGGGGCTGGCCGCCCGTACAGCTCGTGGGCGAAGGGCGGCAGCGCGGCGTAGGCCAGTGCGGTGGCGCGGCCCCACACGGCGAGCCGCAGGGGCAGCAGCGCCCGGGGCACGGGCGGCCCCTGCAGGAACGCGAAGACCTCCAGGGCCTCGGGGGTGGCGGCCAGCTCGGGCCGCACCTTCTCGAAGTACGCGGCGAGCGACTCGGTGTCGTCGGGGACCTCGGCCGGGTCCAGGCCCACCAGCCGCGCGGCCTCCCGCTGTTCGGCGACGTAGGCGTCGGCCTGCGCGTCGGAGAGGGGGAAGCCGGAGCGCCGCGCCACCTCCAGGTAGGAGTCGATCTCCGCGCAGTGCACCCACAGCAGCAGTGCGGGATCGTCGACGGGGAAGCGCTCGCCGGTGTCCGGATCGGTCCCGGACAGCCTGCGGTGGATGCCCCGTACCTTGGCCCCGGCCCGCTCGGCCTGCAGCGTGGTGCCGTAGGTGATCGTGCCGACGAAGTCCGCCGTGCGCAGCAGCCGCCCCCAGGCGTCCTGCCGGAAGTCCGAGTTCTGCGTGACGCCGCGCACCGCGCGCGGGTGCAGCGCCTGCAGGTACAGCGCCCGTACACCGGCGATCCACATCATCGGGTCGCCGTGCATCTGCCAGGTGACCGAGGCGGGCCCGAAGAGCCCGGGGTCGGCGTCGCGCATCGCAGCCTCCTGTCGCCGTGCGACCACGGCCGGCCCCACCCGTGACCGGGACGGCGACGCACGGCCTGGTGCCAGCAGCGCCGAGCATAGGGCCGCGCGCGGCACCGGGTCTGCCCCGCGCGGCCCTCCCGCGGCGGCGCGTCAGCCGGCGGGCGCGGCGTCCGCCGGCGGGCGGGGGCGCCGTCGCTCGATCAGCGCCAGGCTCACGGCGCCGAGGACCATCAGGACCGCACCCGTCACGATCTGGTTGAGGGGCGCGAGACCGGCCCCCGGGTCGCCGAAGTAGCCGAAGACGAACGGCGACACGATCAGGCAGGCACCGCTCACGATGGTGATGACGTCGCTGCCGGGCCCGCGGGTCCGGGCGACGCGGGCGATCGCGTTGAGCAGGATGATGGTCGAGAAGACGAGGTCGACGTTGCGTACGTTGTTCCCGATGTGCGTGTCGGGGTACGCCAGCGCCCAGCCGCCGGCGAACAGCCACCCGCCGATCAGCAGCAGGGGTGCCGTGAACAGCGAGTCGCGGACGTCGGCCGTTGGGGCCTGGGCGTGGCCCGCCGTCTGGATCCGGGTGCCGGGACGCTGGGTCAGGGACATGGAGTCCTCCCGCGGTGGGAGCCGCGTCGCCCGGGCGCGGCGCGCTCCCGCGGCGCCTGCCGGCGGGGAGCACACCCGCGTCCGCTCCGGGCGACAGGCCGGAGTGTGGACCTCTTCATTTTAGGTGGGTTGCGCGGAACGTCCTGTTCGGGCGGCTTCCGGTACCGGGTCCGCTCAGACCCAGATCGCCTGGGCCAGTGCGGCACCGGTGAACGCCGCGCCGAGGCCGGCGACCACGCTCGCGACGACGTTCGCGACGGCGAAGAACCGCGCCCCGGTCTCGGCCAGCCGCAGGGTCTCGTACGAGAAGGTCGAGTAGGTGGTGAGCGCGCCGCAGAAACCCGTGCCGACCAGGAGCTGCAGCGAGTGGGAGGCCGCGCCGTAGCTGACCGCGCCGGCCAGCAGCCCCAGGACCAGGCAGCCGACCACGTTCACGGTGAACGTGCCCCACGGGAACACGGTGTCGTGCCGGGCCTGGACGGCACGGTCGGTGAGGTACCGCAGCGGCGCTCCGACCACGGCCCCGGCGATGACGAGCATCCAGTTCACCCGTGGTTCCCCCGTCCGACGTAGCGGATGACCTCGACCTCGTCGAGGGTGACCAGCCCTTCGGTGACCAGTTCGTCGAGTTGCGGCAGGAACGCGCGGATGCGCTCCTCGTGGTCGACGATGACGACGGCCACCGGAAGGTTGTCGCTCAGCGAGAGCAGCCGGCTGGTGTGGATCAGCGAGGAGGCCCCGAAGCCCTCGACCCCGTGGAAGACGCTGGCCCCGGCCAGGCCGGCGTCGTGGGCGCGGCGGGTGATCTCGGAGCACAGCGGCTTGTGGTGCCAGGTGTCGTTGTCGCCGATCAGGATCGTCAGCCGCAGCGCGGTGCCGTTCAGCCGTGTCATGTCTGCCTCCATCCGATGAGGCGGCGGGCCGTGTGCGCCGCGCCCCACACCGCCGCCAGGGCGATCAGCGGCGTCGCGGCGAGGTAGGCGAGCCCCGCCTCGGCGTGACCGCCCTCGACCAGGCCGTGGATGTCGACGGCGTACGTGGAGAAGGTGGTGAAGCCGCCGAGCACGCCGGTGCCGAAGAACGGGCGGACGAGCCGGTGCGCGGACCACATCTCGGTGATGACGACCATGAACACGCCGATCACGGCGCAGCCCAGCGCGTTGACGCCGAGGGTGGTCCACGGGAAGGCGCCCGGAGCGGTGGGCCACAGCAGGCCCGCGCCGTAGCGCGCGCACGCCCCCAGGGCGCCGCCCACCGCGACCACAGCGACGGCGGGCGCCTGCTCCCGTATCCGCGCGGATCGCGGCAGGGGCGGCGGGGGCTCGGCGTCGGGCGATACGGGCTCGGTCATCGGCGGGAGGGGGGCCGGCGAGGTCATGCTTCTCCTACTCGTGCGGCGCCCTGCGCAGGGCGCGTTCCGTCACAAGTAGGGACCGTTGGCGGCATCCTCACCGCGGTTCGGGTACGGCGGGCCCCACCGCCGCGCGGCGGTCACGAGGGACCACCGCTGCCTTCACCATACTCCCGAGTTCCGGACCGCGTGATCCGGCCCCGTGATCCGGCCCCGGGTGACACTCTGGGGCTCCGACCCGGGCGAGGGGGGACGCGCCGATGATGACCGGACGGGACGTGGTCGAGATCCTGGGCCTGCTGCGGAGGGCCGGCACCGAGGTCTGGGTCGGCGGGGGCTGGGGGATCGACGCCCTGCTGGGGAGGCAGACCCGGGACCACCGTGACCTGGACCTCATGTATCGCCACGAAAGGGATCCGGAAGGGCCGTGACCGGTCTCAGCGGTGGGGGACGAAGCGCACCGGCAGCCCCGGGACGGCCTGCGCGGCCGCGGCCAGGCCTCGCTCGGGGACCACGCCGACGACCGGGTAGCCGCCGGTGGTGGGCGAATCGGCGAGGAAGACCACCGGCCTGCCGTCGGGCGGCACTTGGACGGCTCCCACGACCATGCCCTCGCTCGGCAGCTCCCGGTGGACGGCCCGCTCCAGCACGGGCCCCGTAGTGCACAGCGCGATGCGGTTGCTGCGCTCCGACACGTGGAAGCGGCCGGCGGCGAGGGTGCGGACGGCGGCGGCGGTGAACCAGTCGTCGCGCGGCCCGAGCCGCAGCGGCAACACCAGTTCCCCGGGCGGTCCGGCGTGCGGGGCCAGGTCGGCGTGGACGGGGAGCGCGGGCGCCGCGCCCAGCGGCAGCACGTCGCCGTCCCTCAGCGGCGCGGGCCCCAGCCCGGACAGCAGGTCGGTGGAACGGCTGCCGAGCACCGCGGGCACGTCGACGCCGCCGCCGACCGCCAGATAGCTGCGCACACCCCGCGTGGCGGGCCCCACCTCGATCACGGCCCCGGCCGGCAGCCGCACGGCGGCGCCCCAGGGGGCGGGGCGGCCGTCGAGCAGGACCGGCGCCGGCGCCCCGGTGACCGCGACGACGGCCGGACGGACGACCCGCGCGGCCACCCCGGTCAGCGTGGTCTCCAGGGTCGCGGCCCGGTCGGCGTTGCCCACCAGGCGGTTCGCCAGCCGGTGCGCCGGCCGGTCCAGGGCCCCGGAGCGGGCGACGCCGAGTGCGGCGTGACCGTACCGCCCGAGGTCCTGGACGGTGGTCAGCGCACCGGCCCTGACGATCCGCAGCTCACCGCCGCTCACGCTCTTGCCCCCTCGGGCGCGGGGACGAAGAGCACACGGTTGCCGGGCGCGAGCAGCGCGGCCGGTTCGCGTGCCAGGTCCCACAGGCGGACGGAAGTGGTCCCGATCAACTGCCAGCCGCCGGGCGAACTCCTCGGGTAGATGCCGGTGTAGGGGCCCGCGACGGCCACCGAGCCGGCGGGCACCGAGGTGCGGGGCTCGGCCCGGCGCGGCACGCCGTACCGCTCGCCGAGCCCGGTCATGTAGGCGAAGCCCGGGGCGAACCCGCAGAAGGCCACGCGGTGTTCGGTACCGCTGTGCACCCCGGCCACCTCCTCCGGCCGCACGCCCCACCGCTCGGCGACCACCGCGAGGTCGGGCCCGTCGTAACGGACCGGGATCTCCACGAGCGGCCCGTCGGCCGCCGCCCGTGCCGTGACGGACCAGCCTCGCAACTCGGCGCGGAGCGCGGCCGCGTCCGGCACCCCGTACAGCAGCACGGTCCGCTCGCCGGGGACGATCTCGCGCACCGGCCCGAGGCCGCCCTCGCCGCGGCGGCGCAGGAGTTCGGCGTGCCAGGACCGCGCCTGCTCGGGGGTGGCCAGGTCGATCAGGAGGGCGTCCTCCCCGACGTCAAGGACCCTCACGCGAATGGCTCCAGCCGCACGCCCGCGTCCTCGAGCGCGGCACGCACCCGCAGCGCCGTGGCGACCGCGTCCGGGGAGTCGCCGTGCAGGCACAGCGACCTCGCCCGTACGCTCACCGGTTCGCCGGTGAGGGCGGTGGTGACGCCGTCCCGGGCCAGGGCGACCGCCTGGCGGGTGACCTCGTGGGGGTCGGCGATCAGCGCGCCCGAGGTGCCGCGCGGCACGAGCGTGCCGGCGGCGGTGTAGGCGCGGTCGGCGAAGGCCTCCCCCACCACGCCCAGTCCGGCCCGCCGGGCCGCGCGCTCCATGGCCGAACCCGGCAGGCAGAGCACCGGCAGGGCCGGATCGGCCCGCCGGGTGCCCGCGGCGACGGCGGCGGCCTGCCCGTCGTCGACGACGACCTTGTTGTAGAGGGCCCCGTGCGGTTTCACGTACGCCACCTGGGCGCCCGCGGCGCGGGCGAAGACCTCCAGCGCGCCGATCTGGTAGGTGATCTCGTCGGCCAGTTCGTCCGCGGGCACCTCCATCGCCCGCCGGCCGAACCCCGCGAGGTCGCGGTACGAGACCTGGGCGCCGATGCGCACCCCGCGCGCGGCCGCGGTGTCGCACACCCGGCGCATGATGCCGGGGTCGCCCGCGTGGAAGCCGCAGGCGACGTTGGCGCTGGTGACCACGGACAGCAGGGCGTCGTCGTCGGTGAGGATCCACCGTCCGTAGCCCTCCCCCAGGTCCGCGTTGAGGTCGATCACGAGGTCTGTCATCGGTACGGCGAACTCCCTCGGGGAAGGGCCGCGTCCGGTCGGGCGACGCGGGCAGCGGTGTCCGGCGGGCCGAGGGCGAACGCTTCCCGGCGTCCGATCACCGTAGATTCTTGTTGAACAATCCGACAAGAGTCCCGTTGTCTTCTCCCCGGCTCTCGGATTGACTGGGCCCGCGCCGCGGGCCCGCGGCCGGGTACGGAGCGAGAGGGGCGGGCACGATGGCGGCAGAGGTGGATCCCGCGGTCCTCGCCGGCGACCGCGCGCTGCTGGCGCGCGCCAGCAGCGCCGACCGGGTCGCCGCGGTGCTGCGCACCAGGATCTCCGAGGGTCACCTGCCGCCGGGCGGCAAGCTGGCCGAGGACGTCGTCGCCGGGGCGCTCGGCGTCTCCCGCAACACCCTCCGCGAGGCGTTCCGGCTGCTGACGCACGAGAAACTGCTGGTGCACGAACTCAACCGCGGGGTCTTCGTCCGGGTGCTGACGGCCGGGGACGTCGCCGACATCTACCGGGTGCGGCGCCTGGTCGAGTGCTCCGTGATCCGGGGCCTCGGGGCGGCTCCCTACGACCTGACCGGTGCCGCGGACGCCGTGGCGGAGGGCGGGCGGGCCGCCGCCGCGGAGCGGTGGGGCGAACTGGGAACGGCCGACATCCACTTCCACCAGGCGCTGGTCGACCTGGCGGGCAGCGCCCGGCTGACCGGTCTCATGACGGGCGTGCTCGCCGAACTCCGTCTCGCCTTCCACGCGATGGACGACCCCCGGGCGTTCCACGAGCCCTATCTCGACGGCAACCGGCAGATCCTCTCCGCGCTGGAGGCGGCGGACCCGGCGGGGGCGGAGCGGCTGCTGGCGTCCTACCTCGACCACGCCGAGGCGCAGCTCCTCCGCCGGTACGCGCTCCCCGCCGCGGACGGGGGCGCGCTCCGGTAGACCCTGTGCACGGTGCACACGAGACTCATCCGTCATCGGGACTGCCCCTGGCGCTGCGGATTTGTAGGCTGATGTGACAACGCAGCACCGCCAGACCCAGCCTTTGGACGGAGCCGTTCCATGAAGATGCTGATCAATGTCCCGGAAACCGTGGTGGCCGACGCCCTGCGGGGGTTCGCGGCAGCGCATCCGGAGCTGACCGTGGACGTGGAGAACCGGGTGATCGTGCGCCGGGACGCGCCGGTCGCGGGGAAGGTCGCGCTGCTCTCCGGGGGCGGGTCGGGGCACGAGCCACTGCACGGGGGGTTCGTGGGACGCGGGATGCTCGACGCGGCGTGCCCGGGCGAGGTGTTCACCTCCCCCGTGCCCGACCAGATGGTGCGGGCGGCCGCGGCGGTGGACAGCGGGGCCGGGGTGCTGTTCATCGTGAAGAACTACACCGGTGACGTGCTGAACTTCGACATGGCCGCCGAGCTGGCCGAGGACGAGGGGATCATGGTCGGCAAGGTCCTGGTCAACGACGACGTCGCCGTGACCGACAGCCTGTTCACGGCGGGGCGGCGCGGCACCGGTGCCACGCTCTTCGTGGAGAAGATCGCCGGCGCGCTGGCCGAGGAGGGAGCGCCGCTGGAGCGCGTCCAGGCCGTCGCGCGGCGCGTCAACGAGGTCTCGCGGAGCTTCGGCGTCGCGCTGACCGCGGTCAGCACACCGGCCAAGGGCGCGCCCACCTTCGACCTCCCGGCGGGGGAACTGGAGCTGGGTATCGGCATCCACGGCGAGCCGGGCCGGGAACGCCGGGCGATGATGACCTCGGGCGAGATCGCCGAGGTCGCCGTCGACGCCGTCCTGGACGACCTCCGCCCGGACGGTCCGGTGCTGCTGCTGGTGAACGGCATGGGCGGGACGCCGCTGCTGGAGCTGTACGGGTTCAACGCCGAGGTGCACCGCGTGCTCGAGGCGCGCGGCGTGACGGTGGCCCGCACACTGGTCGGCAACTACGTGACGTCGCTGGACATGGCGGGCGCGTCGGTGTCCCTGTGCCAGGTGGACGAGGAGATGCTGCGGCTCTGGGACGCGCCGGTGAGCACACCGGCCCTGTGCTGGGGCGCCTGAGCGAGGTTGAGGAGAGCGGGAGAGATGAGCGAGGCATCGTCCACCGGAGCGGGCCAGGTGATCGACACGGCCTTCCTCCGCCGCTGGTTCACCGCCGCGGCATCGGTGATCGAGCGCGAGGCGGACCGGCTGACGGAACTGGACTCCCCCATCGGGGACGCCGACCACGGAGCGAACATGCGGCGCGGCTTCATCGCGGCGCGCACGGCGGTGGAGAAGGAGCCGCCGGACACCCCGGGCGGTGTGCTGGTGCTGGTCGGGCGGCAGCTGATCAGCACGGTCGGCGGGGCCTCGGGCCCGCTGTACGGGACGCTGCTGCGCAAGGCGGGCAAGGCCCTGGGCGATGCCCGGCAGGTGGCGCCGGAGCAGTTGGCGCAGGCGCTGCGGGACGGGGTGGACGGCGTGGCGCAGTTGGGCGGCGCGGCACAGGGCGACAAGACGATGCTGGACGCGCTGGCACCGGCCGTGGAGACGCTGACCTTCGCCCTCGACAAGGGCGCCGGGCTCGCGGAGGCGCTGTCGGCGGCCGCGATCGCCGCCGACGAGGGGGCGTTGGCCACCGTGCCCCTGCTGGCCCGCAAGGGCCGGGCGAGCTACCTCGGGGAGCGCAGCATCGGGCACCAGGATCCCGGGGCGGCGTCCTCGGCGCTCCTGGTGGGCGCCCTGGCCGGCGCCGCCCGGGAGGGCACGCAATGACCGTCGGACTGGTACTGGTGTCGCACAGCGCGCAGGTCGCCGAGGCGGTCGCGCGGATGGCGACCGGCCTGAGCGGCGGCGGCACCGACGTGCCGGTGGCCGCCGCCGGCGGCGCGCCGGACGGCGGGCTCGGCACGGACGCCGGCAAGATCACCGCCGCCGCGCGCTCGGTGGACCGGGGCGACGGTGTCGCCGTCATCGCCGACCTGGGCAGCGCCGTCCTGACGGTGAAGGCGCTGCTCGCCGAGGGCGACGAGCTGCCGCCCGGCACCCGCCTGGTCGACGCGCCCTTCGTCGAGGGCGCGGTGGCGGCGGTGGTCACCGCGTCGACGGGGGCGGACCTCGACGCCGTGGCCGCGGCGGCTCAGGACGCGTACACGTACCGCAAGACCTGAGCGGCGCCGCGGCCCCCGGCCGTCAGCCCCGGCGGGGGCCGGTGCCGTACCGGCGCTCGAAGCGCTCGACGCGGCCCGCGGTGTCCATGACGCGGGCGTTGCCGGTGTAGAACGGGTGGCTCGCGGAGGAGATCTCCACGTCGACCACCGGGTAGGTGTTCCCGTCCTCCCAGACGACGGTCTTCTCGGCGGTCATCGTGGAGCGGGTGAGGAAGGCGAGGTCCGCGCTGCGGTCACGGAAGACGACCGGACGGTAGGCGGGGTGGATCGAGTGCTGCACGGTGTGCTCCAGTCTGCGGCGGGGACGGGGGACGGCTGTGTTCGCCGGTGTCAGCGCTCCTCGCGGAACGGCACGTGACGGCCGACGGCGGGGTCGTACTTGCTCAGGACCATCCGGTCCGGGTCGTTGCGCCGGTTCTTGCGGGTCACGTAGGCCGTGCCGGTGCCGGCGGTCGACCGGAGCGTGATCACCGGGCGCTGCTCGCTGCGTGCCATGCGAGGTCCTCTCCGCATCCATAATGGTTTTCGTTTTCTTCGGACGTGGGGTTCAACACGGGGGCCGCCGTGTCCATTCCCGCCGTCACCGGCCCGGTGCGGCGAAGATGGAGAAGGGGTGTCCCTCACCGGCGACAGGAGGGCCGGCACCCATGGCCCGCAGCCCGCACACGCGCACCGGCGTGCCCCCGCTCGCACTGCCCCGCGGGGCGCTCTGCTTCCTGGTGCTGGCCTACCTGCTGATCGCCGGCTGCGTGGTCCTGGACCTGACCAGCGGCCCGGGTACGACCCTCGCCCCCGTCCTGGCGGCACTCCCGGTGCTCGCCGGCGCGCACTCCCGCCGGGCCCGCGGCCCGCTCGCGGCGGGCGCGCTCGCGATCGGCCTGGTCTTCGCGCTCGCGGCGGCGAACCACGGGGTCCCGGCGCTGGTCCACGTGGCCTCCGCGATCACCGTGCTCGCGGTGACCTTCACCAGCACCGGCGCCGTCGTGCTGATCACCGGGCGGGAGAGGGAGCTGGCCCGGGTGCGCGGGGTCGCCGAGGCGGCGCAGAGCGCCCTGCTGCGGCCGCCGCCGCCCCGGATCGGCCCGCTGCGGGTCGCGGTGCGCTATGTGGCGGCGGAGGCGCAGGCCCGCATCGGCGGGGACCTGTACGAGGTGGTGCCGACCGACCACGGGGTGCGGGTGCTGCTCGGCGACGTACGCGGCAAGGGGCTGGCCGCCGTGGAGACCGCCGCCGACGTCCTCGGCGTCTTCCGGGACGCCGCCCGCTCGGAGCCGGGCCTGGACGCGGTCGCGGCCCGGCTGGACAGTGCGCTCGCCCGCAGCGGCAGCGGCGGCGAGGACTTCGTCACCGCCGTCCTGCTGGCCGTGCCGGAGGAGGGCGACGGCGCCGTGCTCGTCAACTGCGGCCACCCCGCGCCCCTGCTGCGGCGCCACGGCGCCGTGACCGAGCTGACGCCCAAGGTCCCCGCGCCGCCGCTCGGGCTCCTCGCCCTGACCGGCGACCGCTACCGCCCGCGGACGGTCCCCTTCCACCGCGGCGACCTGCTGCTGTTCTGCACCGACGGCGTGATCGAGGCGCGCGACCGGCGGGGCCGCTTCTACCCGCTCGCCGAGCGGGTGCGGGAGATGCCCGAGCAGGACCCGGACGACCTGCTCGACCGGGTCCTGGCCGATCTGCGGTCCTGGAGCGGCGGCGGACTCGGCGACGACGCGGCACTGCTGGCCCTGCGCCGTACACGGTGACGGACGCGCGCGCCCTGACGTCGCCGGGCACCGGCCGCACATAGCTGAGGAAGCGTCAGTTTTCCTCGCCGAAGGCCCGCCATGACAGCGTCCGCCCTGGCCGACGACCGCACGCGGCAGCTCTCCCGCCACCAGGTGCCGCGCGGGACGGCGCGGCGCGGGGCGGCTGTTCGCCGCCGGACTCACCGCGGCGGCACCCGCTGTACGCCGCGGGCAACGCCGGCGCGGCCGCACCGGGCCGCATCCGCGCCGGGCTCGGCCGTCGCCTGCGACGGCCCTCGGCCACGTCACCGCCGACGACATCGCCGGCCGCCGACCCCGGCGGCCGGTCAGATGCGTCCCATCTCCTCGACCTCGGCGACCGCCTGACCGAGCCACTGCGCCCAGAAGGTCTCCAGCTCGATGCCCGCACGCAGCACCAGGTGCCGCAGCCGGTCCTCGTCGGCGCCGCGCCCCGGCGGGAAGTCGCGCCGCTCGATCTCGGCGTACTGCGCCAACTGGCGCTCGTGCAGCTCCAGATGACGACGCAGCTCGTCCGCGAGCCCGTCGGTCCCGACGACCGCCGCCGCGCGCAGGCGCAGCAGCAGCGGGTCGCGGATCGGCTTGGGGTCCTCGGTGGCGGCCACCCAGGCGACGAGTTCGGCGCGGCCCGCGGGCAGCACCTCGTACTCCTTGCGCTGCCCGCGGGCGGGCTGGGCCGCGGGCAGGGCCCGGATCAGGTCCGCGTCCTCCAGCCGGCCCAGCTCGCGGTAGATCTGCTGGTGCGTCGCGGACCAGAAGTAGCGGATGGAACGGTCGAAGCGGCGTGCCAGCTCCAGCCCCGACGACGGCTTCTCCAGCAGGGCGGTGAGGATGGCGTGCGGCAGCGACATGTCCGCATCCTACGGACGGCCCGGGCTCACAGCGCCGCGGCCAGCTCGGTGCCCTGGCGGACGGCCCGCTTGGCGTCCAGCTCCGCCGCGACGTCGGCCCCGCCGATGAGGTGCACGGAGTGCCCGGCCGCGCGCAGCGCCTCGTACAGGTCGCGGCGCGGCTCCTGACCCGCGCACAGGACGACGGTGTCGACGGGCACGGTCCGCCGCTCGCCGTCCACGGTGATGTGCAGGCCCTCGTCGTCGATGCGCTCGTAGACGGCGCCCGCGACCATGGTCACGCCGCGGTGTTTGAGCTCGGTGCGGTGGATCCAGCCGGTGGTCCTGCCCAGCCCCGCGCCCACCTTGGTGGTCTTGCGCTGGATCAGGTGCAGGGTGCGCGGCGGCTTCGGCCGCTCGGGCGCGCGCAGCCCGCCGGGCCCGCGGTACTCGGTGTCGACACCCCACTGGCGGAAGTACGTCTGCGGGTCCCGGCTCGCGCCCTCGCCGCCGTCGGTGAGGAACTCGGCGACGTCGAAGCCGATGCCGCCCGCGCCGACGACGGCGACGCGCTCGCCGACCGGGGCCCCGTCGCGCAGCACGTCGAGGTAGCTCAGCACGCTCGGGTGGTCGACACCGGGGATGTCAGGCGTGCGCGGGGTGACGCCGGTGGCCAGGACGATCTCGTCGAAGCCCTCGTCCGCCAGGGTCTCCGCCGTGACGTGCGTGCCCAGGCGCAGTTCCACCCCCTCCTCGGCGAGGCGGGTGCGGAAGTACCGCAGCGTCTCGTCGAACTCCTCCTTGCCCGGCACCTTGCGGGCGATGTTCAGCTGGCCGCCGATCCGGTCGGCGGCGTCGAAGAGGGTGACGGCGTGGCCGCGTTCGGCCGCGGAGACGGCGCAGGCGAGCCCGGCGGGACCGGCGCCGACGACGGCGACGCGCTTGCGCAGCCGGGTGGGGAGGAGGACGAGCTCGGTCTCGTGGCAGGCCCGGGGGTTGACCAGGCAGGAGGTGAGCCTGCCGCTGAAGGTGTGGTCCAGGCACGCCTGGTTGCAGCCGATGCAGGTGTTGATGGCGTCCGCGCGGTCCTCGCGGGCCTTGGCCACGAAGTCGGGGTCGGCGAGCATCGGGCGGGCCATCGACACCATGTCGGCGGCCCCTTCCGCGAGCAACCGCTCCGCCACCTCGGGGGTGTTGATCCGGTTGCTGGTGACCAGCGGCACCGAGACCGCGCCCATCAGCCGCTTCGTCACCCAGCTGTACGCGCCGCGCGGGACGGAGGTGGCGATGGTGGGGATGCGCGCCTCGTGCCAGCCGATGCCGGTGTTGATGATCGTCGCGCCGGCCGCCTCGATCTCCTTGGCGAGGGAGACGACCTCCTCCAGGGTGGAGCCGCCGGGCACCAGGTCGAGCATGGACAGCCGGTAGACGATGATGAAGTCCGGGCCGACCCGTTCGCGGGTGCGGCGGACGATCTCCAGCGGGAAGCGGGTCCGGTTCTCGTAGGAGCCGCCCCAGCGGTCGTCGCGGTGGTTGGTGGCGGAGGCGATGAACTCGTTGATCAGGTAGCCCTCGGAGCCCATGATCTCGACGCCGTCGTACCCCGCCCGTCGCGCGAGCGCGGCCGCCCGCACGAAGTCCTCGACGGTCTCCTCGACCTCCTCGCCGGTGAGGGCGTGCGGGACGTAGGGGCTGATCGGTGCCCGCAGCGCGCTCGGGGCGACCAGCTCGGGGTGGTACGCGTACCGGCCGAAGTGCAGGATCTGCATGGCGATGCGGCCGCCGGCGCGGTGCACGGCCTCGGTGACGACGGCGTGCTGCGCCGCCTCGGCCTCGGTGGTCATCCGGGCCCCGCCGGGGTAGGGGCGGCCCCGGTCGTTGGGGGCGATGCCGCCCGTGACGATGAGGCCGACGCCGCCGCGGGCCCGGGCGGCGTAGAACGCGGCCATCCGCTCGAAGCCGCCCTCGGCCTCCTCCAGTCCGATGTGCATCGAGCCCATGAGCACCCGGTTCGGCAGTGTGGTGAAGCCGAGGTCGAGCGGGTTCAGCAGGTGCGGGTACGGGCTCATCGCGGGGTCTCCTCGGGCGGCGGCGCGCGGTGTCGTCCCGACTTTTGTAGACCACCGGGCGCGATTGTGCAACCAGTTGCAAAAGTGTTTCCCGCTATGCCGCCGGGCGGCTCCAGCGCGGATCGCGGCCCGTCCCCGCCAGCAGCGCCTCGAAGGCGGAGGCCCCGGCGGGCACCGGCGCGGGCTCGCCGAAAACCCCCATCTTCCGGGCGGTCGGCCCCATCGCGGCCACCAGTTCCTCCAGCGCCCGCAGCCCCTCGTCGTGCGGCGTGAACGGCAGCCCGGTGGCACGGGCGAGGTCCCAGGGGTGCACCGTCAGGTCCAGCAACGCCATCGCGCCGACGGTGCGCGCGGGCAGGTTCATCGACCCGGCCACGCCCTCGTCGGCGCCCGGTACCGCCCAGGCGGCCACCAGCTGTCCCGTCTCCTCCTCGAAGCGCGCCCGCCAGCCGTCGCCGTACTCGGCGAGACGGTCCGGGGTGAGGGAGAAGTCGGCCTCCTCGCGCGCCGCGAGGGCCTGGAAGCCGACGACCACGTGGAAGAGGTGGTTGAGCAGGTTCCGCACGTCGTACTCGGCGCAGGGCGTCGGCGCGGCCAGGGCGTCGTCGGGCAGCGCGCGCACCAGGGGCAGGGCCCGGTCGCGGGCCGCGGCGAGCAGTTCACCGGTTCTCGTCGTCATGGGGCCGACGCTAGGGCGGGGCAGGGCCCGGCGGCTTGAAGAAACGCGACAGGGGCGCCCCGTAGGATCGCCGGTATGGCAGGTCCGGACAGCCCGCGCCGCGACACCCGGGGCATCGTCGACGCCCCGGAGCTCTTCGCCCGCGTCCGCTTCCGGCGCCGGGCGCCCGCTCCAGCGCTGCGCCCGTACCTGGAGCACTACTGGCTGATCGACTGGGACCTCGCCGAGCCCTACGCCTCGCACGTCGTGCCGCACCCCTCGGTCAACATCGTCTTCCAGCGCCACGGCACCGCCCCGGACTTCGGCGAGGTCTCGGGCATCGGGCTGGAGCTGTTCACGCAGAAGCTGGAGGCCACCGGGCGCGTCTGCGGCATCCAGTTCCGGCCCGGCGGCTTCCGGCCCTTCGCGCCCGCGGTGCCGGTGTCGCACTGGACGGGCCGGCGTGTCCAGCTCGACGACGCGCTGCCCGGCCACGAGGCCGTGCCGGGCGCGGTGCTCGGCCCTCGGGACGAGGACGCCCGCGTCGCCGCCCTCGACGCGTTCCTGCTGTCGCTCGCCCCCGCACCCGACCCGCAGGCGGCCCTTGCCGCGGCGCTGGCCGACCGCATCCGGCACGACCGCTCCATCCTGCGGGTGGAGGACTTCGCCCGCTCCGAGGGCATGTCCGCCCGCTCGCTGCAGCGGCTGTTCGCGGCGTACGTCGGCGTCAGCCCGAAGTGGGTCATCCTCCGCTACCGCATCCACGAGGCCCTGGAGCGCGCGGAGTCCGAGGCGGCCGTCGACTGGTCCGCCCTTGCCGCGGAACTCGGCTACAGCGACCAGGCCCATCTGGTCCGGGACTTCACCGCGACCGTCGGCGTGCCGCCCACCGCGTACGCGAGCTGACCCGCGCGCGGCACCGCGAACGGCCCGGCCCCACCCGGGCCTCGTCACCAGCCCGACGGCGCGGCGATCGCCGGGCCGGTGCACCATCAACGACCCCGTGCCGTTCGAGGACGGCGAGGAACGAGTACGCCGCAACGTGCGGCCGCCGCCCGCCCCCGGCTCCCCGGCGGTTACCAACTCCTGACCTCCGCACATGCGTCGGAGGCCACCATGACGGGGCATACCGACATCGAGTGCGCGCAAGCGGCCCGTCACCCACACGCGCACAGGTCGCGCGCGCGGCAGAGGAGGCCTGCCCATGACCGGTCCCATCACGCCCCGGCTCACCCCGATACCCGTCGACGGCACGACGCCGTGCGGCCGCATCGCCGCCGACGCGGCGCAGCCGTGCGCGGAACCCGCGCGGTGGCACATCCAATGGCTGCCCGGGCACGGCTCGTTCGCGTGCGCGGCACACATGGTGGAGGCACGGCGGCTGTTCGCCTACGTCGACCGCCACCAGGTCGGCCCGGACTGCAACATGCCCGGAGCGCTGTGGGCGGCGGGACGGTGCGCCGTGCCCCGGGGCCAGGCGCGGGCGGCCTGACCCGGGGCGGTCCGGCTCAGCCGGAGAAGGCCTCGAGAATGCGCGCGGCGGCCAGGGTGGGCGTCAGCGTGCCCTCACGGACCTGCCGTTCGATCTCCGGGGTCAGCCTGCGCACTTCGGGGTGGCCCCGCAGGCGGCCCAGCAGTTCCTCGCGGACCATGCTCCAGGCCCACTCCGTCTGCTGGTCGCGCCGCTTGGCGGCCAGCCGGCCCGTGGACTCCAGCAGCGTGCGGTGCTGCTCCAGCCGCTCCCACAGGGTGTCGAGGCCGGTGCCCTCGCGGGCGCTGCAGGTGAGCACGGGCGGGGTCCAGGCGGTGTCCACCGGGGTCATCATCCGCAGGGCGCCGGACAGTTCACGTGCGGCGGCGCGGGCGTCGCGCTCGTGCGGGCCGTCGGCCTTGTTGACGGTGATGACGTCGGCGAGCTCCAGGACGCCCTTCTTGATGCCCTGGAGCTGGTCACCGGTCCGGGCCAGCGTCAGCAGCAGGAAGGTGTCGACCATGCCCGCGACCGCGGTCTCGGACTGTCCGACACCCACGGTCTCCACGAGCACCACGTCGTAGCCCGCCGCCTCCACGACGACGACGGACTCCCGGGTCGCCTTGGCCACGCCGCCGAGCGTCCCGGCCGACGGCGAGGGCCGCACGAAAGCCGAGCGGTCCACCGCGAGCCGTTCCATCCGGGTCTTGTCGCCCAGGATGGAGCCGCCGGTCAGCGTGGACGACGGGTCGACGGCGAGCACCGCGACCCGGTGGCCGAGGCCGGTGAGCAGGGTGCCGAAGGCGTCGATGAAGGTCGACTTGCCCACCCCCGGCACCCCGCTGACGCCGATCCTGCGGGCCTTGCCCGCGTGCGGCAGCAGCTCGGTCAGGAGCCGCTGGGCGAGCTCCCGGTGATCGGGCCGCGACGACTCCACCAGGGTGATGGCGCGCGCGATCCACGCCCGGGAGCCGTCCAGCACGCCTTTGACGTACGCGTCGAGGTCGATGGGGGGAGGCATGGGCTCACAGTTCGTGGCCGAGCGCGGCGGCCAGCCGCGTGACCAGGTCGTACGCCGAGTCGGGGATGACGGTGCCGGGCGGGAAGACCGCGGCCGCGCCCATGCCGAGCAGTTCGGGGACGTCCTGCGGCGGGATGACGCCGCCGACCACGATCATGATGTCCTCGCGGCCCTCGGCCGCCAGTTCCTCGCGCAGCGCGGGCACCAGCGTGAGGTGGCCGGCGGCGAGCGAGGACACGCCGACGATGTGCACGTCGGCCTCCACCGCCTGCCGGGCGACCTCGGCGGGGGTCTGGAAGAGCGGCCCGACGTCCACCGTGAAGCCCAGGTCCGCGAAGGCGGTGGCGATCACCTTCTGGCCCCGGTCGTGGCCGTCCTGGCCCATCTTGGCGACGAGGATGCGCGGGCGGCGGCCCTCCGCCTCCTCGAAGCGGTCGACCAGCGCGCGGGTGCGGTCCACGGACGGCGACTCCCCTGCCTCGTTCCGGTACACACCGGAGATCGTACGGATCTGCCCGGCGTGCCGGCCGTACACCTTCTCCAGGGCGTCGGAGATCTCGCCCACGGTGGCCTTGGCGCGGGCCGCGTCCACCGCGAGCGCCAGCAGGTTGCCCTCCAGGCCCTGACCCGCGCCGCGCTCGGCGGCGGTGGTCAGCGCGGCGAGCGCGTCCTGGCAGACGGCCTCGTCGCGCTCCTCGCGCAGCCGGCGCAGCTTGGCGATCTGCTGCGCGCGCACGGAGGAGTTGTCGACCTTGAGGACCTCGATCTTCTCGTCGCTGTCCACCCGGTACTTGTTGACGCCGATGACGGGCTGCCGGCCGGAGTCGATGCGCGCCTGGGTGCGGGCCGCGGCCTCCTCGACGCGCATCTTGGGGATGCCCGCGTCGATCGCCTGCGCCATGCCGCCGGCCTTCTCGACTTCCTGGATGTGCTGCCAGGCGCGCCGCGCCAGGTCGTACGTCAGCTTCTCGACGTATGCGGAGCCGCCCCACGGGTCGATGGCCCGGGTGGTGCCGGACTCCTGCTGCAGCAGCAGCTGGGTGTTGCGGGCGATGCGCGCGGAGAAGTCGGTGGGCAGCGCCAGGGCCTCGTCGAGGGCGTTGGTGTGCAGCGACTGGGTGTGGCCCTGGGTGGCGGCCATCGCCTCCACGCAGGTGCGCGTGACGTTGTTGAACACGTCCTGCGCGGTGAGCGACCAGCCGGAGGTCTGGGAATGGGTGCGCAGGGAGAGCGACTTGTCGTTCCCCGGCTCGAACTGCCGGACCAGCCTGGCCCACAGCAGGCGGGCCGCGCGCAGCTTGGCGACCTCCATGAAGAAGTTCATCCCGATCGCCCAGAAGAAGGACAGCCGCGGCGCGAAGGCGTCGACGTCCAGGCCCGCGCCGAGCCCCGCGCGCAGGTACTCCACGCCGTCGGCGAGGGTGTAGGCCAGCTCCAGGTCGGCCGTGGCCCCGGCCTCCTGGATGTGGTACCCGGAGATGGAGATCGAGTTGTAGCGCGGCATCTTCTGCGAGGTGTACGCGAAGATGTCGGAGATGATCCGCATCGAGGGCTTGGGCGGGTAGATGTAGGTGTTGCGGACCATGAACTCCTTGAGGATGTCGTTCTGGATGGTCCCCGCGAGCTTCTCGGGCGGTACGCCCTGCTCCTCCGCCGCCACGATGTAGAGCGCGAGCACCGGCAGCACGGCGCCGTTCATCGTCATCGACACGGTCATCCGGTCCAGCGGGATGCCGTCGAAGAGCTGCCGCATGTCGTAGATGGAGTCGATGGCGACGCCCGCCATGCCCACGTCGCCGGTGACGCGCGGGTGGTCGCTGTCGTAGCCGCGGTGGGTCGGCAGGTCGAAGGCGACGGACAGGCCCTTCTGGCCGGCGGCGAGGTTGCGCCGGTAGAAGGCGTTGGACTCCTCGGCGGTGGAGAAGCCCGCGTACTGCCGGATCGTCCAGGGCTGGTTGACGTACATCGTCGGGTAGGGGCCGCGCAGGTACGGCGCCATGCCCGGGTAGGTGCCCAGGAAGTCCAGGCCCTCCAGGTCGCGGCCGGTGTAGAGCGGCTTGACGCCGATGCCCTCGGGCGTCTCCCACACCAGGTCCTCGGCGCCGCGGCCGGTGGTCTCCTTCACCGCGGCGCGCCACTGCTCCTCGGTGGCGCCCTCGCCGGCGCCCGGTCCGAGTTCGATCTCCGAGAAGTCGGGGATCCGCATCACGCCACTCCCATCCGGTCGAGAACGGAGGTCAGGACGGCGACCGCGTCGCCGCCCGCGAAGACGAAGCCGTCGACACCGGCCGCCGTGTAGGCGGCCTCGCGCTCGCCGGGGCGGCCGGCCAGGAACACCCGGCCCGCGCCCGCCTCCTTCAGGGCCGCGGCGACATCCGCGGCCTGCTCCGCGTAGAGCGCGTCGCTGGAGCACAGGCAGGCGATCTGCGCTCCGCTGCGGACGAAGGCCTCGGCCGCGCTCGTGGCGTCGACCGTCACCGGGTCGTGGACGGGCTCGACACCGCCGGCCTGGAAGAGGTTGGCGGCGAAGCCGACCCGGCCGGTGTGCGCGGCGGCGGGGCCGAGTGCCGCCAGGAAGACCTTCGGGCGGGACCCGGTCGCGGCCAGGTGGGCGTCGGAGCGGGCCCGCAGGCTCTCGTAGGCCTCGTCGCGGCGGACCTTCGGCAGGCCGCCGGAAGGGGCGGCCGGGGCCGGGTCGCGCTCGACGGGCGCCTCGGACAGCAGCGGGAACTCGCTGACGCCGGTGATCGGCTCACGGCGTTCGGCCAGTGCCCGCGTGCGCTTCGCCCAGGTCGCGGCCAAGCGGTCGGCGACCAGGCCCGAGGCGAGGGCGGCGGCCTGTCCGCCGGCGCGCTCCAGCTCCTGGAACCAGGCCCAGGCGGCCCCGGCGAGTTCGTCGGTGAGCCGCTCCACGTACCAGGAGCCGCCCGCGGGGTCGACGACCCGGGCCAGGTGGGACTCCTCCACGAGGATGGTGGAGGTGTTGCGGGCGATGCGGCGCGCGAAGGCGTCGGGCAGGCCCAGCGCGTGGTCGAAGGGCAGCACCGTGACGGAGTCCGCGCCGCCGACACCGGCGCCGAGCGTGGCGACGGTGGTGCGCAGCATGTTCACCCACGGGTCGCGGCGGGTCATCATCACCGGTGACGTGACGACGTGCTGGCGCTGCCCCGCAGCGGCCGAGGTCGCGCCGCACACCTCGGCGACGCGGGCCCACAGCCGGCGCGCGGCGCGCAGCTTGGCGATCGTCAGGAACTGGTCGGCGGTGGCGGCGTAGCGGAACTCCAGCTGTGCGCAGGCCGCGTCGACCGGCAGCCCGGCCTCGGTGAGCGCCCGCAGGTAGGCCACGCCGGTGGCGAGGGACGCGCCGAGTTCCTCGGCTGCCGAGCCGCCCGCCTCGTGGTACGGCAGGGCGTCCACGGTCAGCGCGCGCAGCCCCGGATACCCCTCGTGGGCCCGGCGGGCGAGTCCCACGGCGGCGGCGGTGCGCTCGGCGAGGGCGTCCACCCCACCGGTACGGGCGGCGTGGCCGAGGGGGTCGGCGCCGAGATTGCCGCGCGCGGCCCGGCGGGGCACGCCGCGCTCTTCGTACAGCGCGAGCAGCGCCTGCCCGGCCGCCTCGAAGTCCGCGCCGGCGTCGAGCACGACCGGGGCGAGGTCGAGGTAGACGCCGTCCAGGACCGTGCCGAGCGCGGACACCGGGAGCCCGGCGTCGCCCAGCACGAGCCAGAGGGACGTGACGCCGTTCTCGAGATCGGCGAGCACGGCCTCGTTCGTGCGGGCCGCGTCGGGCCGCGCGTGGCGCTGGCGTACGTCCCAGCCGCCGAGGACGGCGCCCGCCGGGGCACCGCCCCGGGTGTAGGGCGCGAAGCCGGGGAGTCCGACGCCGTCGCCGAAGGCGTCGGGCGCGTCGGGCGCGGTGTACAGCGGGCGCGTGGTGAGCCCGTCTTCGAGGCTGGTGGACAGCGCGTCCTCCGCCGCCTGACCCGAGACGTCCTTGCCCGCCTTGCGCAGGACGCCCTCTACGAGGCGCCGCCACTGCTCGTGGGTCGCATCCGGGAATTCGGCGGCCAGAGAAAGCCCGTCATCAGGCAGGACCGTCATGCTCAGAGGTTAGTGCCCGTTAGCAGGTGAGCAGCAGGGGGCACACCTGTGACCTTGCCCATTCCGGTGCGCCCTTGATCCGTTCGGACGCGATGCCCTATCGGCCGGCGGGGCGGGGGCGCCGTCCGACGGCGCCGCCGGCGCTATTCGGCGGCCCGTCCGGACGCCCCGGCGCGGGCGCCGGTCGTGGCCCGCGTGAGGTCGGCGACCTGTCGGCGCAGCTCACGGACCTCCAGCAGCAGCTCCTCGGTGACCTCCTGGACACGCCGGTTCTCCTCCTCGTCCTCCTGGAAGCGCGCCAGGAACCACGCGGCGATGTTGGCGGTGACCACACCGAGCAGGGCGATGCCCGAGAGCATCAGTCCGACCGCGATGAGCCGGCCGACGCCCGTGGTGGGGGCGTGGTCCCCGTAGCCCACGGTCGTCATCGTGGTGAAGGACCACCACAAGGCGTCGCCGATGGTGCGGATGTTGCCGTGCGGGGAGGCGCGCTCGGCCTCGAGGACGGCGACCGACCCGAACGCCAGCAGGCCGAGCACCGCACCGACGACATAGGTCGTCAGGCGCACCTGAGCCGCCAGCCGTACCCGCTGGCCGACCAGGAAGAGCGCCGACACCAGCCGCAGCAGGCGCAGCGGCTGGAGGAGCGGGAGGAGGACCACCGCCAGGCTGAGCGGCTGCCGCCTGACGAATTCCCAGCGCCGCTCGCTCAGGGCCAGGCGGACCGCGTAGTCGGCGGCGAACAGGGCCCAGACCGTGCGCTCCGTCCAGTGCGCGGTGGTGATGAGCGCGGGGTCGGCCGCCGGCACCAGGATCGGCAGGGCGTACGCGGCACCGAACACCGCGGCCAGGGTGAGCAGCGACGCCCTGGTCCGCTGCTCCCAGCGTTCGAGACGGTTCATGGGCTCAGTGTGCACGCTCCCCCGGCATCCCACGGCGGCACCTCAGGCCCCGCTCACGGCACGGCCGACCGTGGGACCGGTTGGGCCAGGCTTCCCGAACGGTTCGTGTACTGGCCCCCACTTGTTCGGACAAGTTGAGGAAGCTGACGGCTTCGCACATCCGACCGCCCATCGCATCCCCTTGGGAGACAGTCCCTTCATGAACGCCCTTGACCGCAGAAGGTTCATGCAGCTGGCGGGCGGCACCGCCGCCCTGACCGCGCTGTCCACCAGCATCGCCCGCGCGGCCGGAATACCCGCGCACCGGAGCACCGGCTCCATCAAGGACGTCGAGCACATCGTGGTGCTGATGCAGGAGAACCGCTCCTTCGACCACTACCTCGGCACCCTGCGCGGCGTCAGGGGCTTCGGGGACCCGCACCCCGTCACGCTGCCGAGCGGCAAACCCGTCTGGCACCAGTCGGACGGGACGAAGGAGGTGCTGCCCTTCCGCCCGGACGCCGACGACCTCGGCCTCGCCTTCCTGGAGGACCTGCCGCACGGGTGGAAGGACACCCAGGCGGCCTTCAACAAGGGCCGGTACGACCGGTGGATCCCGGCCAAGTCCGCCACGACGATGGCGCACCTGACCCGCGAGGACATCCCGTTCCACCACGCGCTCGCCGACGCGTTCACGGTCTGCGACGCCTACCACTGCTCCTTCATGGGCTCCACCGACCCGAACCGCTACTACATGTGGACGGGCCACACCGGCAACGACGGCAAGGGCGGTGGCCCCGTCCTCGGCAACGACGAGAAGGGCTACTCCTGGACGACCTATCCCGAGCGGCTGGAGAAGGCCGGGGTCTCCTGGAAGATCTACCAGGACGTCGGCGACGGCCTGGACGCCGCCGGCGGCTGGGGCTGGATCGACGACGCCTACCGCGGCAACTACGGTGACAACTCGCTGCTCTACTTCGACCAGTACCGCAACGCCAAGCCCGGCGACCCGCTGTACGACAAGGCCCGCACCGGCACCGACGCCCGCAGGGGCGAGGGCTTCTTCGACATCCTGCGCGCCGACGTCAAGGCCGGGAAGCTGCCGGAGGTCTCCTGGGTCGTCGCCCCCGAGGCCTTCACCGAGCACCCGAACTGGCCCGCCAACTACGGCGCCTGGTACATCTCGCAGGTCCTCGACGCGCTCACCTCCGACCCCGAGGTCTGGAGCAGGACCGCCCTGTTCATCACCTACGACGAGAACGACGGGTTCTTCGACCACGTCGTGCCGCCGTTCCCGGCCGCCTCGTCCTCGCAGGGTGCCTCCACCGTCGACGTCGGCCTCGACGTCTACCCCGGCGACAGCGGGCGCCCGGCGGGTCCGTACGGCCTGGGCCAGCGCGTCCCGATGTTCGTCGTCTCACCCTGGAGCAGGGGCGGATACGTCTGCTCGCAGACCTTCGACCACACCTCCATCATCCGGTTCATGGAGCGCCGGTTCGGCGTGACCGAGCCCAACATCTCCCCCTGGCGCCGCGCCGTCTGCGGCGATCTGACGACGGCCTTCGACTTCCGGCACAAGGACGGCCGGCCCCCGCGGCTGCCCGGCACCGACGGCTACCTCCCGCCGGACCGCGACCGTCACCCCGACTACTCGCCGGTGCCTCCCGCCCAGGGCTCGCTGCCCCGTCAGGAGCACGGTCTGCGCCCGGCGCGGCCCGTCCCGTACGACCTCGCCGCGGACGGCGGGATCAGCGCCGCGGGCTCGCTGCGGATCGAGTTCGCGTCCCACGGCGAGGCCGGAGCCGCCTTCCTGGTCACCTCCACGACGGACGCCTCCGGTCCGTGGACGTACACCGTCGGGGCGGGGCACTCGCTCACCGGCGCCTGGGACGTCCCCGCGGGCGCCCACGGCGACTACGACGTGACCGTGCACGGCCCCAACGGCTTCCTGCGCCGGTTCGCCGGCCGGGCCGCGGCGGCGGGTGCCGAGGTCAGCGCCCGGCACGACGGCAGGAGCGGCGCCGTGCGCCTGGTCCTGACCAACCACGGCCACGAGACGGTCACGCTCACCGTCCGGGACGGCTACGGCGAGCACAAGGCGGCCTCCCACCGGCTGCGTCCGGGCGCCCACGTGGTCCATGTCGCCGGGACCGAGCGCACTCACGGCTGGTACGACCTGACCGTCACCGCCGGCCACGACGGCGGCTTCGAGCGCCGTCTCGCCGGTCACGTCGAGACGGGCCGGGACAGCACCAGCGACCCGGCGATCGGCGGCTGACGCACCGCGCCCGGAGCGCGCCCGCTACATCGGCTCGACGTAGCGGGCGCGCCACTCCGGACGGGGGTCGGAGCCGGGGCTCGTCCAGTACTCGCGGCCGGCGACGATCCGCCCGTCGCGGACGGTCCAGAACGACGCGGCGTGGAACAGGCCGAGGTCCACGTGCGGCACCTCGACCTCGGAGACTGCCTGATCGTCCTCACCCACGATCTTGAGCACGCGGACCGACCAGCCCTGCGGGTACTCGCTGTTGACGGCGAGGAAGTTCGCCCTGCCGACGATGCGCTCGCCGCTCACGGGCCACTCCACCACGGCGTCCTCGGCGATCAGTTCACCGGCACCGGCCCAGTCGCGCGCCTGGATCCGCTGCCACAGCTCTTCGACGACCTTCGCAGACTCCACGCTCACAGCATGCCGGACGGAGCGCCGCCCGGTCCCCGGTACGGCAGGGTCTGCTGGCAGACCACGCTGGTCGTGACGCTCCCGAACCGCGCCAACTCGTCCATGACCTCCTCCAGGTGGACCATGAACGCGGCGGCGACCTTCAGCACGTAGCACTCCTCCCCCGTGGTGCCCAGGCACTCCAGGATCTCCGGGCGCTCGCCGAGCAGCCGGTGCAGGGGCTCGTGGCGGCTGCCGGGTAGAGGCGGACGACCGCGAGCACCGGGCAACCGGCCTTGCCGAGATCGACCTCGGCGCGGTAGCCCGTGATGACGCCCCGGGTCCCCAGCCGGCGCACCCGCTCGGTGGTCGCGGAGGCGCCGAGGCCGACCCGTCGGGCCAGCTCGGTGAAGGGGATCCGGCCGCGCTGCAGTTCGTGGCGGATCGCCCAGACGGTCACGTCGGGATACTCGGCCATGCGGCGAAGATACCGGCGGATCCACGGAGGGACGGCGATCACACCGGGAGGAATGCCTTCCGGCCGGGGCGGCCGGCTGGATAGCCTGACGGGGTGCGAATCGGTGTGAACGTCCCGAATTTCGGGCCCGGAACCGACCCCGGCGTGCTGCGCGACTGGGCGTGGACGGTGGAGGGGCTGGGCTTCGACCTGCTGATGGTCTCCGACCACGTCGTGGTGACCCCGGATGTGGCGGAGCAGTACCCGGCGCCCTTCTACGAACCCTTCACCACCCTGTCGTGGCTCGCCGGCGTCACCGACCGGATCCGGCTGGGCACGACGGTGCTGATCCTGCCGTACCGGCACCCGCTGCTGACGGCCCGGATGGCCGCGAACCTCAACATGCTCAGCGGCGGCCGGCTGGTGCTCGGCGTGGGAGTGGGCTGGGCGCGGCAGGAGTTCGCGGCGCTCGGGGTCCCGTTCGAGCGGCGCGGCGCGCTGACGGACGAGCACCTCACGGCCCTGCGCGAGGCCTGGAAGGACGAGGCGGACTACGCCGGCGGCCCGGTGCCGCTCTGGATCGGCGGCAACAGCGCGGCGGGACGCCGGCGGGCGGTGCGCGTCGGCGACGCGTGGCACCCGCTGCGGTTCACCCTGCCCTGGCTGCGCGAGGCCGTCGGCGAGCTCGCCTCCCAGGCACGCGAGCAGGGGCGGCCCGTACCCGCCCTCGCGCCGCGCATCGCGCTGCGGATCACGGCGGAACCGGTCACCGGACCGGACCGGCTCGCGGGTGTGGGCACCTTCGAGCAGATCACCGCCGACCTCGCGGACCTGCGGGCGCTCGGTGCGGACACCGTCGTCCTGGACCCCTTCGACGGCGACCCCCGCGAGACGCTGCGCCCGCAGACGGCGTGGCAGGCCCTCGCGGCGGTCGCCGCCCACCGCTCACGAACGGAGTGACGATGACCGACGAGATGACGACCCGCCTGCTGCGCCGGGCGGTCGAACTGGCCGCCGAGGCCCGCGCGTCCGGCAATCCGCCGTTCGGCTCGCTGCTGGCCGGGCCGGACGGGTCCGTGCTCGCCGAGGACCGCAACAGCAGCCTCAGCGACGGCGACATCACCGCCCACCCCGAGCTGAAGCTGGCGCGGTGGGCGGCCCGGGAGCTCGATCCGGCCACCGCGGCCGCCACCACCATGTACACCAGCTGCCAGCCCTGCGGGATGTGCGCGGGCGCCATCGAGCGCTCGGGGCTGGGGCGCGTGGTCTACGCGCTCTCCACCGACCAGCTCACCGGGCTCAAGTCGCCGGCGGCCAAGGCCGGTTTCCCGCACGTGCCGCAGGAGGGCCCGGCCCTGTACGACGAGGCCCGCGTCCCGGTCGAGGGCTACTACTGATCCCGCCGCCGGCCCCGACCCGGCCCCCTCACTCCTGCTTCTCGCCCGAGGCGAAGCGGGAGATGATCAGGGCGACGATGATGATGGCCCCGTTGAGGAACTGGTTCCACAGCGGGGGCACGCCCGCCAGGGTCATCACGTTGACGACGAGCTGCAGGGTCAGGACGCCGGTGAGCGCCCCGAAGAGCGTGCCGCGGCCACCGTTGAGACTGACCCCGCCGATCACGGTCGCGGCGAAGACCTGGAAGATCCAGCCGCTGCCCTGGTCCGCGGAGATCGAGCCGTAGTGCCCGCTGTAGAGCACGCCCGCGAAGGCGGCGAGGACGCCGCCGACGATGAGCACCACCCAGGTGATCCGGTCCACCCGGATGCCGGCGGTGCGCGCGGCCTCGGGGTTGCCGCCGATCGCGTACAGCGCCCGGCCGTGCCGCAGCCAGGCGAGTGCGCAGCCGCCGACCGCGAAGAGCAGGGCGCAGACCCAGATCGCGGCGGGCATCCCGGCCCAGGAGGCATGCCCGAGGTAGGTGAACGAGGCGGGCAGCTCGACGATGGAACGCCCCTCGGAGATGGCGATCTGCAGCCCGCGCAGCATGGTGAGCGCGCCGAGGGTGACGATGAAGCCGTTCAGCCGCAGCTTGAGGATGAAGAAGCCGTTGACGGCGCCGATGACCGCGCCCACCAGCAGGCACACGGGTATCGCCGTCCAGACCGGCAGCAGTTCCAGTCCGGTGAAGCGGCCGCCCGCGGCGGGCAGCACGAGCCAGACGGCGATGACGGGCGCGACGCCGATGGTGGACTCCAGCGACAGGTCCATCCGTCCCGCGATGAGGATCAGCGCCTGGGCCAGCACGAGCAGGCTGAGTTCGGTGGACTGCTGGGCGACGCCGATGAGGTTGTCGGAGGTGAGGAAGGCCGGCGAGACGATGAAGCCGATGACGCCCAGCACCAGGATCGCGGGGACGAGGGACAGTTCGCGGAAACGGGCGAGCCCGCCCGGTACGCGGCGCGGCGTCCCGGCCGCGGCCGCCTCGGCGGCGGGCACCGGCGGCTCGGTGACGTCAGTGGTGGTGGACATGGCTACCCTTCCTGTTCCTCTCCCTGCTCGGTGTCCCGCTCCTGCGCGGGACGGGCGGCCACGCCCTCCATGGCGGCGACCAGGTCCTCGTCGCGCCAGCCCCGGCCGAACTCCGCGACCACCCGGCCGTGGAACATGGCCACGATCCGGTCGCACGCCCTGAGGTCGTCCAGTTCGTCGGAGACGACCAGCGCCGCCCGCCCGTCGTCGGCGACCTTGCGGATCCTGCCCAGCAGGAACTCCTTGGAGCGCACGTCGACCCCGTTGGTGGGGCGCACGGCGACCAGTACGTGCGGGTCGGTGGCCAGGGCGCGGGCGACCACGACTTTCTGCTGGTTGCCGCCGGAGAGCGCGGAGACGGGGGTCCCCGCGCCCGGCGTCCTGATGTCCAGGTCCTTGATCATGCGCTCGGCGAACTCTCGGGTCCGCGAGGGCAGTACGGTGCCGTACGGCCCGAGCTGGTCGGTGACGGTGAGGGTGGCGTTCTCGGCCACACTGCGGGAGCCGACCAGGCCCTGGTGGTGGCGGTCCTCGGGCACCAGGCCCACCCCCGCGGCCAGGGCGGCGGGGACGCCGGAGGCGCGGACCTCGCGCCCGCCGACGGTGATCCGCCCGGCGTCGGCGCGGTGCAGTCCGGCGAGGGTCTCCGCCAGCCGGACGTTGCCGCTGGCGGTGGCGCCGGCCAGGCCGACGACCTCCCCCGCGCGCACTTCCAGGGAGACGTCCGCGTAGGCGTCGCGCAGGGTCAGGCCGGTCACGTCCAGCAGCGCCGGGCCCGCGGCGGCCGGGGTGCGGACGGACGCCGGGGCGCCCGCCGCGGGCGCGGCGGCGCTCTCCCCGGTCATCGCCTCGACCAGGGCGTCGTGGTCCAGGTCGGCCACCGGTGCGGTGACGATGTGGCGGGCGTCGCGGTAGACCGTGACGGTGGTGCAGAGGTCGTAGACCTCCTGCAGGTGGTGCGAGATGAAGAGGAAGGCCACGCCCTGCCGTTGCAGGTCGCGGAGCTTGTCGAAGAGCCGGGCGATGCCGCGGGCGTCGAGCCGGGCGGTGGGCTCGTCGAGGATGATGAAGCGCGCGCCGAAGGAGAGGGCGCGCGCGATCTCGACGAACTGCCGCTGTTCCACGGTGAGGTCGCGGGCGCGCGCGGCGGGGTCGATGTCGACCCCGTACTCGCCCAGCAGTTCCGACGCGCGGCGGCGCAGCGCCGTCCACCGGATGGGGCGCAGCGGGCCGGGGCTCTGCCGGTTGAGGAAGAGGTTCTCGGCGACGGAGAGTTCGCCGATGACGGTGGAGCGCTGGTAGACGCAGGCGACCCGGGAGCGCCAGGCGTCGGTGTCGCCGAAGGAGGGCGCCGGCTCGCCCGAGAAGCGCAGGGTGCCGGTGTCGGGCTGCTGGAGGCCGGTGAGGATGCCGACGAGGGTGGACTTGCCCGCGCCGTTGCGGCCCACGAGGGCGTGCGACTCGCCCGGGGCGACCGAGATGCCCGCGTCGCGCAGCGCCACGGTGGCGCCGAAGCGCTTGCCGATCCCGGTCGCCTCGGCCACGGCCGGCGGCGCGGTGGCGGGGTCCGCCATGGTGATCTTCCGTTCTTCGGTGCGGACGGGCGGTCAGCCGATGTTGTTGCCCCACAGGGCCTTGTCGTCGACGTTCTCCTTGGTCACCAGCGGCGCGGGGAGCTGGTCCTCCAGGCCGTTGGGGATGCTGATGATCGTCGAGTCGTGGTCGGTGGGACCCGCCTTGAAGGTCTTCCCCTCGGCGGCGGCCTCGGCGTAGTACAGCGCGTACTTCGCGTAGAGGTCGGCGGGCTGGGAGACGGTGGCGTCGATCTCGCCCTTGCGGATGGCGTCCAGCTCCTGCGGGATGCCGTCGTTGGAGACGATGCTGATGTGGCCCTTCTGCCCGGCGGGCTTGAGCAGGCCCTTCTGCTTGAGCAGGGCGAGCGTCGGCTGCAGGAAGACACCGCCGGCCTGCATGTAGATGCCGTTCAGGTCGGGGTGCTGCGCGAGCAGGCTCTGCAGCTTGGCGGAGGCGACGTCGCCCTTCCAGTCGGTGGGCAGCTCGAAGACCGTGATGCCGGGGAACTTCTCCTTCATGCACGCCGCGAACGCCTCGGAGCGGTCGCGGCCGTTGATGGAGTCCAGGGCGCCCTGGAACTCGGCGACCTTGCCCTTGCCGCCCAGTTGCTCGCCGAGGAACTCGCAGGCCTTGGTGCCGTAGGCCTTGTTGTCGGCGCGGACGACCATGTAGACGTCGCCCTTGTCGGGGCGCGTGTCCACGCTGACCACGGGGATCTTCTTGCCGGCGAGGGTGTCCAGGGTGGAGGCGATGGCGCCGGTGTCCTGCGGCGCCATGACGACGGCCTTGGCCCCGGTGTTCTGGAAGACCTGGACGTTGGCGACGAGCTTGGTGACGTCGTTCTGGGAGTTGCTCCGCGGCAGCGCGTTCAGGCCCTCGTCCTTGATGCCCTTCTCGAGGTACTGGGCGTAGGAGTTCCAGAAGTCGGAGTCGGAGCGCGGCAGGTCGATGCCGATGGCGGGCTTGCCGCCGCCGGAGCCGGCGGCGGTGCCGGTGCTGCCGCGGTTGCAGGCGGTGGCGAGGGCGGCCGTGACGAGAACGGCCGCGGCCATCGCGGCGGTGGAGCGCGTGCGGGCGGGCTTCATGCCGTGTTCTCCCTGTCCGGGTAAGCCGGGCGATTCATCCGAGGTATCCCGGACGAGAGGAAGGTAAGTCCGTCTCGCGAGCCTGACAACCCCTTATACGGACACGATCGAATGGAGTTCGACAGGCGAGACATCCGAGGAATGGATTGCCAGTCCTGTCGCGGGGCCCTAGAGTCACCGTGGCGCGAGACCTCCGATGTCTTGGCCAGGCCGAGCGTGAAAGGCAGCCACTTGTCCGCAACCTCCGCCCGCATCACCGCGATCGACACCAGCGACATCCGCTTCCCCACCTCGCGGGAACTCGACGGCTCGGACGCGATGAATCCGGATCCCGACTACTCCGCCGCCTACGTGGTGCTGCGCACCGACGCCGACGACGGCCACGAGGGTCACGGCTTCGTCTTCACCATCGGCCGGGGCAACGACGTCCAGGTCGCGGCGATCGAGGCACTCCGCCCCCATCTCGTCGGCCGGCCGGTCGAGGAGCTGTGCGCCGACCCCGGCTCCGTGGCGCGCGACCTTACCGGCGACAGCCAGCTGCGCTGGCTGGGGCCCGAGAAGGGCGTGATGCACATGGCGATCGGGGCCGTCGTCAACGCCGTGTGGGACCTGGCCGCCAAGCGCCGGGGCCTGCCGCTGTGGCGGCTGCTGGCCGAGGCCGAGCCCGAATGGCTGGTCTCCCAGGTCGACTTCCGCTACATCGACGACGCCCTCACCCCCGAGCGCGCGCTCGAACTGCTGCGCGCGGGCCGCGAGGGCGCCGCCGAGCGCACCACCGCGCTGCTGGAACACGGCTACCCCGGCTACACCACCTCGCCCGGCTGGCTCGGCTACTCCGACGAGAAGCTCACCCGGCTCGCCGAGCAGGCCGTGGCCGACGGCTTCACCCAGATCAAGCTGAAGGTCGGCGCCGACTTCGGCGACGACGTACGGCGCATGCGCGCGGCCCGCGCCGCCGTGGGCCCGGACGTGCGCATCGCCATCGACGCCAACCAGCGGTGGGGAGTCGCCGAGGCCGTCTCCTGGGTGACCGCGCTGGGCGAGTTCGACCCGTACTGGATCGAGGAACCCACCTCCCCCGACGACGTCCTCGGCCACGCCACGATCCGCAAGGCAGTCGCCCCGGTCCGGGTCGCCACCGGCGAGCACGTGCAGAACCGCATCGTCTTCAAGCAGTTGCTGCAGGCCGGCGCCATCGACGTGCTGCAGATCGACGCGGCACGGGTCGGCGGGGTCAACGAGAACCTGGCGATCCTGCTGCTGGCCGCGGCCTTCGACGTCCCGGTGTGCCCGCACGCGGGCGGCGTCGGGCTGTGCGAACTGGTGCAGCACCTGTCGATGTTCGACTTCGTGGCGCTGGCCGGGACGACCGAGGACCGCGCCATCGAGTACGTGGACCACCTCCACGAGCACTTCGCCACGCCGGTCGTCATGCGCCGCGGCCACTACACCGCCCCTGAGGCACCCGGTTTCTCCGCGCAGATGCGACCGGAATCGATCGACGCCTACCGCTACCCCGACGGTACGTTCTGGGTGGCCGACCGGGCACGGCAGGAAGGTGGGACGGCATGAGCGAGGAATCGCGCGATCTGGAGGGCCTCGGCGCCCTGGTGACGGGCGGAGCCTCCGGGATCGGCCTGGCGACCGCGCGGCTGCTTGCCGCGCGCGGCGCGCGGGTCGCCGTACTGGACCTGGCACCGGACGGACTGCCCGGGCAGCTGACCGGCTTCAAGGCCGACGTGTCCGACGACGCCTCCACCCGCGCCGCCGTGGACGCCGCCGCGGAGGCGCTCGGCGGCCTCGACGTCCTCGTCAACAACGCGGGCATCGGGGCGACGGGCACCATCGAGGACAACCCCGACGAGCAGTGGCACCACGTGCTCGACGTCAATGTGCTCGGCATGGTGCGCACCACCCGCGCGGCGCTCCCGTACCTGCGGCGCTCGGCCCGGCCCGCGATCGTCAACACCTGTTCCATCGCCGCCACCGCCGGGCTGCCGCAGCGCGCGCTGTACAGCGCCAGCAAGGGAGCCGTGCTCTCGCTGACCCTGGCGATGGCCGCCGACCACCTCCGCGAGGGAATCCGGGTCAACTGCGTCAACCCCGGTACCGCCGACACCCCGTGGGTGGCCCGGCTGCTGGACGCCGCCGACGACCCCGAGGCGGAACGCGCCGCCCTCGACGCCCGCCAGCCGATGGGCCGGCTGGTGACCGCCGACGAGGTGGCCGCCGCCATCGTCTACCTGGCGAGCCCCGCCGCCGCCTCCGTCACCGGCACCGCGCTCGCCGTGGACGGCGGCATGGCCGGGCTGCGGCTGCGCCCCGCCGGGCAGTGAGGGACGGGACCGCGATGCGCACCACCACCCTGGGCAGCAGCGGGGTCGCCGTCACCGAGGTGGGCTTCGGCGCCGCCCCGATCGGCAACCTCTTCACCCCGGTCGGCGACGACGCCGCCCGCGCGGCCGTGGACGCCGCCTGGGACGCCGGCGTCCGCTACTTCGACACCGCGCCCCACTACGGGCTCGGCCTGTCCGAGCGCCGGCTCGGCGCCGCCCTGCGCGACCGGCCGCGGGCCGGATACACCGTCTCGACCAAGGTGGGGCGGCTGCTGGAGCCCGGCGGGCCGGGCGGGGACGACCTTGCGAACGGCTTCGCCGTGCCCGCCCGGCTGCGCCGCGTCTGGGACTTCAGCGCCGACGGCGTCCGGCGCTCCATCGAGGCCAGCCTGGAGCGCCTGGGCCTGGACCACGTCGACCTGGTGTACCTCCACGACCCCGACGACCACGCCGAGCAGGCCTTCGGCCAGGGTTACCCGGCGCTGGAGCGACTGCGCTCGGAGGGCGTCGTCCGCGCGATCGGCGCGGGCATGAACCAGACCTCCATGCTCGCCCGCTTCCTGCGCGACACCGACGTCGACGTGGTGCTGATGGCCGGCCGCTACACGCTGCTGGAGCAGGAGGGCCTGGCCGAGGTGCTGCCGCTGGCGGCGTCCCGCGGCGCGAGCGTCGTCGTGGGCGGTGCCTTCAACTCCGGCCTGCTGATCGACCCCGGCGAGGACGCCACGTACGACTACGCCCCCGCCCCGGAACCCGTGCTCGCCCGCGCCCGGCGCCTGCGCTCGGTGACGGGCCGGCACGGCGTGCCGCTGCGCGCGGCCGCGCTGCGCTTTCCCGCGGCCCATCCCGCCGTCGCGAGCACGCTGGTGGGCCTGCGCTCCGCCGACGAGGCGCGGGACACCGCCGCCCTGCTGCGGCTGCCGCTGCCGGCCCCGATGTGGGCCGACCTCCGCTCCGAGGGCCTGCTCGGCGCCGACGTGCCCGTACCGGACGGCGAGGCGTCATGAGGGTCGCGCTGCACACGAAGGTGCGGGCGGACCGGATCGCCGCGTACGAGGCGGCGCACCGCGAGGTGCCCGCGGAACTGGCCGCCGCCATCCGGGGCGCGGGCGTGCGGGAGTGGACGAGCTGCCGCAGCGGCGTCGACCTCTTCCATCTGCTGGACGTCGACGACTACCCGGCGATGCTCGCCGCGCTGGAGCGGCTGCCCGCCGACATCGCCTGGCAGACCCGGATGGCGGAGCTGCTGGAGGTCGCCCACGACTACTCGGCCGAGGGCGCCGGCGCGCCGTTGCCGGCGGTGTGGGAGCTGTGAGCGCGGTGGAGGGCATCGTCGACGCGCACCACCATCTGTGGGACCTGTCGGTGCGCGACCAGGACTGGATCACCGGGGAGCGGCTGGCCCCGCTGCGCCGCGACTTCTCCCTCGCCGACCTGGAGCCGGAGGCGAAGGCCGCGGGCGTCACCGCGACCGTCCTCGTCCAGACCGTCACGGTGGCCGCGGAGACCCCGGAGTTCCTGGCGCTGGCCGCGGGCAGCGACCTGGTGGCCGGGGTGGTCGGCTGGACCGACCTGACGGATCCCGCGGTCGCCGACCGGCTGGCGGCCCTGCGCGAACTACCCGGCGCGGAGCGCCTGGTGGGGATCCGCCACCAGGTGCAGGGCGAAGCCGACCCGCAGTGGCTGCTCCGTCCGGACGTGCTGCGCGGGCTGCGCGCGGTGGCCGACGCCGGGCTCGTCTACGACCTGGTGGTGCTCCCCCACCAGCTCCCGGCCGCGATCCGCGCCGCGGACCTCGTGCCCGAGCTGGTGTTCGTCCTCGACCACCTGGGCAAGCCGCTCGTCGCCGAGGGCGCCACGCAGCCGTGGGGCGAGGACGTGCGGTCGCTGGCCGCGCGGCCCAACACCGTCTGCAAGCTGTCCGGCATGGTGACCGAGGCCGACTGGGACACCTGGACGACCGCGGACCTCGCGCCCTACGCCGCCACCGTGCTCGACGCCTTCGGGCCGGGCCGCCTCATGTTCGGCTCCGACTGGCCGGTGTGCCGGCTCGCCGCCTCCTACGCCGAGGTGGTCGACACCGCCCGCGTCCTGACCGGAGGGCTGGCGGACGCCGAGCGGCGGGAGGTCTTCTCCGGCACGGCCCGGCGCGTCTACGGGCTCTGATCACCCGCGTGGACGGCCCCGGACGGGGCAGGGGTGATTAGACTCCCACCCCTGGCGGCACGAGGGACGGGCGTGGGCGCGTGGGCGACGGCAGACCGGACACACCCCCGGCGAGCGCGGCGGGGCGGCTCACCGTGCGCGACGTGCTCGATCTGGACCTCGTGGCACCCTGGGTGCCGGAGGTCGTGGCCGGTTCCGCCCATCTGCACCGCGCGGTGCGCTGGCTGCACGTGGCCGAGGCACTGGACGTCGGCGTCATGCTCAGCGGCGGCGAGATGGTGCTGACCACCGGCCTGCTGCTGGCGGGCGACGAGCGGGCGCAGCGCGAGTACGTCGAGTCGATGCAGCGCGCCGACGTCGCGGCGGTCGTGCTGGGCCTCGGCCGGGCGTTCCGCACCACGCCCGAGCCGATGCGCCGGGCCGCCGAGCGCTGCGGGGTGCCGCTGATCGTGCTGCACCGCCCGGCGCCGTTCGCCCGGCTCACCGAGGAGGTACACGCACGGCTGGTGCACGGCCGGTTCGCCGCGCTCGACCTCTCCGACCGGGTCCGCTCCTCGCTGACCGCGCTCAATCTCTCCGGCGCCAGTCTGCAGCAGGTCCTGGACGAGATCGCCGCGCACAGCGGATGTCCCGCGGTCGTCGTCAACCTCGCGCAGCGCGTGCTGGCCTCGGCCGGGGACAAGGGTTCGCTCAACGACCTGCTGCGCGACTGGGAGCGGGTCTCCGGGCAGGTCGCCGAACTGGCCGGCAGCGGCGCGGTGACGGTCGGCCCGGACGGCTGGATCGTCGCGCCGCTGGAGGCCCGGGGCCGGCAGTGGGGGCGTCTGGTGCTCTTCGGCCACCGCGGTCCGGAGGAGTTCGGCCGGGTGCTCGGCGCCCGTGCCTCCGAGGCGCTGGCCATGCACCGCCTCCTCGGCGACCAGGACCGGGGCTGGGAGGACCAGGCCGCCGAGTCGCTGCTGCACGACCTGGCGACGGGCACGGCCCGCCCGGAGCAGTTGGTCACCCGGGTGCGTGCCGCGGGCCTCCCGGTCAACCGGCGCATCTTCGTGCCCCTCGTCGTCCGCCCCCTGGGCGCGGCGCCGGAGGGCCGGGACGACCTGCCGGAGCCGATCGAGCACGCGCTGGCCGAACACCCCGGCGTGGCCGGGCTGGTGGCCCGGATCGGCACCGCCGGTACGGCGGTCCTGCTGAGCATCCCCGCCGGTCAGGACGCCGACGCCGCCGTGCGCAAGGTGGCGGTGCGGGTGCACGAGGAGCTGGCGGGGCGGGGCCGTACGGTGGTGGTCGGCGCGGGCTTCGGCTGCCGGGAACTGGACGAGGTGCGCCGCTCCTTCGTCGAGGCGGTGCACGTGGCGGACGCCGCGGTCGCCGGCCCTCCGGACGCGCCGGTGGCCCGGCTGCGCGACGTACGGCTGCGCGGCCTGGTGCGCCTGCTGCGCGACGAGCCGGAGCTTCAGGCGTTCATCGGGCGGGAGTTGGGGCCCCTGTTGGGGAACCCGGCGCTGCTGGAGGTGCTGCGCACCTATCTGGCGACGGGCCGCAACAAGTCGGCGGCCGCCCAGGTGCACCACGTCAGCCGGCCCGCCCTGTACCGGAGACTGCAGAGCATCGAGTCGCTGCTCGGCATCGACCTGGACGACTGGGAACAGCTCACCTCGCTCTACGTGGCGCTGCTCGCGCACGAGGCGCAGCGCGCCGCGGGGCCCGGGTCCGGCCGCTGAGGGCGGCGGGACCCGGGCCCGGGACGCCGGCGCGGTCAGCTCCTGCGGTCCGGCGCGAGCCGGCTGAGCAGGACGTAGACCAGGAGGGATGCGGCGAGGCCGACGGCCCACCCGTAGTCCGCGAGCGGCTTCAGGAAGGGGATCAGTCCGTCGACCGGGAACGGCCCCTGCTTGACGCCCTTGGCGTCGAGTCCGGAGTGCGAGCCGCCGATGGCGAGGACACCGCCGGCCACGAACGCCGCCAGCGCCCGCCAGTTCCAGCCGCCGTCGTACCAGTAGCGGCCCTCGGACCTGTAGAGGTCGGCGAGTTCCAGCCGCGTGCGGCGCAGGATCCAGTAGTCGGCGATCAGGATGCCCGCCACGGTGCCCAGCAGGCCGCCGACGGTGCCGAGCCAGGTGAAGATGTACGCCTGCGGGCTGGCCAGCAGCTTCCACGGGAAGATGACGACGCCGACGACCGAGGTGATCAGCGCGCCGGTGCGGAAGCTGATCCTGCGCGGTGCGATGTTGGACAGGTCGAAGGCGGGCGAGACCACGTTCGCCGCGATGTTCACCGACAGGGTGGCCACCAGGACCGTGATCAGGGCGAAGAGCACCGCGGCCCAGTTGTCGAGCTTCGCGGCCAGGGCCACCGGGTCCCAGATCGGCTCGCCGTAGACCGCCTGCGACCCGGAGGTCACGAGCACCGACAGCAGCGCGAAGAGCGTCATCGTGGTGGGCAGCCCGAGGGACTGCCCCCACAGCTGGGCGCGCTGCCCGGCCGCGTAGCGGGTGAAGTCGGGGATGTTCAGGGAGAGCGTCGACCAGAAGCCGATCATGCCCATGAGGGCGGGGAAGAAGACCTTCCAGAAGTCGCCGCCCCAGCCGAGTGCGGAGGGCTGGTCGAGCAGCGGGCCGAGGCCGCCCGCCTTGTTCGTCATCCAGATCAGCAGGGCGATGGCGCCGACGATGACGAAGGGCGCGGCCCAGTTCTCGAACCGCCGGACCATCTCCATGCCGCGCACGATGATCGCGACCTGGATGATCCAGAAGACGACGAAGGACAGCCACTGCGTCCACGGGTACCCGCCGATCGTCCCGGCGTTCGCCCACGAGTCACCGAAGAGCTTCCCGGCGAGCAGGAAGATGCCGGAGCCGCCGATCCAGGTCTGGATGCCGAACCACACGCATGCGACCGCCGCCCGGACCAGGGCGGGCAGGTTGGCCCCGCGCACCCCGAACGACGCACGGGCGAACACCGGGAACGGGATGCCGTACTTGGGACCGGCGTGGCCGGTGAGCAGCATCGGGACCAGCACGATGACGTTGGCGAGGGCGATGGTGAGCACCGCCTGCTTCCAGTCCATACCGAGGGCGACCAGGCCGGATGCGAGGGTCCAGGAGGCGACGTTGTGGGCCATCCCGACCCACAGCGCGGTGAAGTTGTAGGTGGTCCACTTCCGCTGGGCGAGCGGAACGGGCAGCAGGTCCTCGTTGGCGTACGGGCCGGACGGGACGGCGTCGGGCGAGAGCTCGACGCGGCCGTCGGCCCCGGCTCTTCCGGCAGGGGGTGGAGCGGTGGCTGTCATGGCAGCCCCCTTCGTTCGAGGGGTACGGGGATCGAACGTGCCGTGTGGGGGGATGGCGGACCCGGGATCAGGCGCGGAGCGCGGGGATGACGGTGGAGCCGTAGGCGTCAATGGTGGACTCCTTGGCGTCGTGCATGTCGTAGACCGCGAACTGGTCGACGCCGAGGGCCTCCAGGGCGCGCAGCTTCTCGACGTGCTGCTCGGGGGTGCCGATGAGGCAGAAGCGGTCGACGATCTCGTCGGGGACGAACGCGGTGTCGGGGTTGCCGGTGCGGCCGTGGTGCGAGTAGTCGTACCCCTCGCGGGCCCGGATGTAATCCGTGAGTTCCTGGGGGACGGCGCTGGACACCTCGCCGTACTTGGAGACCAGGTCGGCGACGTGGTTGCCGACCATGCCGCCGAACCAGCGGCACTGCTCGCGGGCGTGGGCCAGCGCCTGCGGGGAGTCGTCCTCGGTGACGTACGCCGGAGCCGCCACGCACACCTTCACCTCGGCCGGGTCACGTCCGGCGGCGGCCGCGGCCTCCCTGACCGCCTTGACCATCCACTCCGTCAGATAGACGTCGGCGAGCTGCAGGATGAACCCGTCCGCCTTCGCCCCGGCGATCGCCAGAGCCTTCGGCCCGTACGCCGCCATCCACACCGGCAGTTCGGCACCGGGCCGCACCCACGGGAACTTCACCACCGCCCCGCTGCCGAGGTCGGCCTCGCGGCCCTCGGCGAGCTCGCGGATGACGTGCATCGCCTCCTCGATGCGCGCGAGGGTGTTGGGCTTGCGGCCGGCCACGCGCATCGCCGAGTCGCCCCGGCCGATGCCGCAGATCGTCCGGTTGCCGAACATATCGTTGAGCGTGGCGAAGGTGGAGGCGGTCACCTCCCAGGTACGGGTGCCCGGATTGGTGACCATCGGGCCGACGACCATCCGTTCGGTGTTCGCCAGGATCTGGCTGTAGATGACGAACGGCTCCTGCCACAGCACGGTCGAGTCGAACGTCCAGCCGTGGGTGAAGCCGTTGCGCTCGGCGCGCCGCATCAGCTCCACGACCCCCGCGGCGGGCGGGTCCGTCTGCAGGACGAGACCAAAATCCATGGCTGCGCTCCCTGGGGTGGCTAGACGAGGTACTGGCAGGTCTCGCGGGTCTGGTAGCGGCCGTGACCGGCCCTGCCCAGGTAGCGGTCCTGGTCGACGACGACGGTGCCGCGCGAGATCACGGTGCGGGCCTTGCCGCGTACGTGCTTGCCCTCGTAGGCCGAGTAGTCGACGTTCATGTGGTGGGTGGCGGCGGACACGACCTGCTCCGCGTCCGGGTCGTAGATCACGATGTCGGCGTCCGCACCCGGCGCGATGGTGCCCTTGCGCGGATAGAGACCGAACATCCGCGCCGGCGTCGCACAGGCGATCTCGATCCACCGGCGGCGGCTGATGTGACCGTCCACCACGGCCTGGTGCAGCAGGTCCATCCGGTTCTCCACCCCCGGCAGACCGTTCGGGATCTTCGAGAAGTCACCCCGCCCCAGCTCCTTCTGCCCCACGAAGCAGAACGGGCAGTGGTCCGTCGACACCACCTGCAGGTCGTTGGTCCGCAGGGCCCGCCAGAGGACCGCCTGGTGCTCCTTCGGCCGCAACGGCGTGGAGCACACGTACTTGGCCCCCTCGAAGTCCGGCTCCGCGAGGTTGTCCGTGGACAGGAACAGATACTGCGGACACGTCTCGCCGAACACGTTGAGACCGCGGTCGCGCGCCGTCGCCAGCTCAGCGACGGCCTGCTGGGCGGAGACGTGGACGACGTAGAGCGGCGCACCGGCCACCTCGGCCAGCCGGACGGCGCGGTGGGTCGCCTCGGCCTCCAGCAGCTCGCGCCGTACCTCGCCGTGGTAGCGGGGGTCGGTCCTGCCCGCGGCGAGGGCCTGTTCGACCAGGACGTCGATGGCGATGCCGTTCTCGGCGTGCATCATGATCAGCCCGCCGTTGTCGGCGCCGCGCTGCATGGCACGCAGGATGCGGCCGTCGTCGCTGTAGAAGACGCCGGGGTAGGCCATGAACAGCTTGAAGGAGGTGACGCCCTCCTCGACGAGGAGGTCCATCTCCTTGAGGCTGTTCTCGTCGACGTCCGACACGATCATGTGGAAGGCGTAGTCGACGGCGCAGTTGCCCTCGGCCTTGGCGTGCCAGGTGTCCAGACCTGCGCGCAGCGACTCGCCGACCGCCTGGACGGCGAAGTCCACGATCGTCGTCGTCCCGCCCCACGCGGCGGCCCGGGTGCCGGTCTCGAAGGTGTCCGAGGCGAAGGTGCCGCCGAAGGGCAGCTCCATGTGGGTGTGCGCGTCGACGCCGCCCGGGATGACGTACTTCCCGGCCGCGTCGATCACGGTGTCGGCCGTCCATCCTTCGGCGACGGTGCTGCCGGTGGCGGCGAGGGCGACGACGCTCTCGTCCTCGACGAGGACGTCGGCGTGGACCTCCTCCGCGGCGGTGATGACGAGGCCGCCGCGGATCAGGGTTCGGCTCACGGTTTCCCTCCCTCTCCTCAGGCCTCGGTCAGCGGGCCGTAGGCGTCGGGGCGGCGGTCCCGGTAGAAGGCCCACTGCTGCCGGACCTCCTCGATCTTCCCGAAGTCCAGGTCCCGGACGACGAGTTCCTCCTCCTTGTCGGAGGCGACGTCACCCACGAACTGGCCCCGCGGGTCGACGAAGTAGGACGTGCCGTAGAAGTCGTTGTCGCCGTACTCCTCCTGGCCGACCCGGTTGATGGCGGCGACGAAGTACTCGTTGGCGACGGCCGCGGCCGGCTGCTCCAGCTGCCACAGGTAGGAGGAGAGCCCGCGCGAGGTGGCGGAGGGGTTGTAGACCAGCTCGGCGCCGGCGATGCCGAGCGCCCGCCAGCCCTCGGGGAAGTGGCGGTCGTAGCAGATGTACACGCCGACCTTGCCGACAGCCGTGTCGAACACCGGCCAGCCCAGGTTGCCGGGCTTGAAGTAGTACTTCTCCCAGAAGCCCTTGACCTGCGGGATGTGGTGCTTGCGGTACTTGCCGAGATAGCTGCCGTCGGCGTCGATGACGGCGGCGGTGTTGTAGTAGAAGCCCGCCTGCTCGATCTCGTAGACCGGGACGACCATCACCATGCGGAGCTCCTTGGCGAGCGCCTGCATCCGCACGATCGTCGGGCCGTCCGGCACCGGTTCCGCCCAGCGGTAGTGCTCGGGCTCCTGCACCTGGCAGAAGTACGGGGCGTTGAACACCTCCTGGAAGCCGATGACCTGCGCCCCCTGGGCCGCGGCCTCACGCGCGTACCGCTCGTGCAGGTCGGTCATCGACTCCTTGTCGCCGGTCCACTTCGTCTGGACGAGCGCGGCGCGCACTACTCGGCTCATCGGTCTTCCCTCCGACGTCGCGGCAATGAGCGGGCCGCGGAGGCGAACTCCGGGCCGCTTGACGGCTGACATTAGGAGCCGGGCCGGGCGGGGTGCAGTACCACGGTGTAACGCGCTGGGGCCCCCGGCGTTCCGCCGCGTCACCTGCGCGGACGCCGCCCACAGCTGTGTCAGGGGCGGTCGCGCGGCAGGTGAAATCGGCGTTTCGTCCCCGGCGCGGGCGTTACCGGCCGGTGTCCTCGAACCACCGACAAGAAATATGGGCTGGACAAAATAATTTGTCGGTGAGATGGTGGAGCCATGTTGGACGTGAGCGTGATCGAGGACTCGGCGGCCGCCGCCGCCACCCTGGACCCGGTACGGGCCCGCCTCCTCGCCGAACTGGCGCAGGGGCCCGCGTCGGCGGCCATGCTCGCCGCCCGGGTCGGGCTGCCCCGGCAGAAGGTGAACTACCACCTGCGGACGCTGGAGGCGCACGGCCTGGTGGAGCTGGCCGGCGAGCGCCGCAAGGGCAACGTCACCGAGCGGCTGATGCGGGCCACCGCGGCCTCGTACGTGATCTCCCCGCTCGCGCTGGCCGCCGTCCAGCCGGACCCGGGGCGCTTCCGCGACCAGTTGTCCGCGCGCTGGCTGCTGGCCGTCGCCGCCCGCCTCGTCCGCGACGTCGGCACTCTGATCACCGGCGCGGCCAGGGCCCGCAAGCGGCTCGCGACCTACGCCCTCGACGGCGAGGTGCGCTTCGCCTCCGCCGCCGACCGGGCCGCGTTCGTGGAGGAGCTGACCCGCGGGGTGAGCGCGCTGGTCGCCAAGTACCACGACGTGGACGGCGAGGGCGGTCGCGAGCACCGCATCGTGGTCGCGCTCCACCCCACCGTGAAGGAACCCGGTCCCGTGTCCGGGCCCCCCGCGGAGTCCCCGGCGGCCGTCGCGGGAGAGGCGCCGGCCGCCGTCGAGGAGTCCCCGTGAGCGGAATCCCCATGGACGGCCCGTGACCCGCCGCGTCCGGCCCGGCACCGCCGGGCACGACCCCGCCGTCCACCCCACCACCCACCACGCCGTCCGGGCACCCGGGCCCGTCCCATGAGGAGCGAGCAGCACCATGTCCAAGGAATTCGAGATCGTCCGCGAGTTCGAGACCGAGGCCGGCCCGGAGGAGGTCTGGGAGGCCGTCACCACCGGCTCGGCAGGGTGGCTGTGGCCCCAGGAGTTCGAGCCGCGCAAGGGCGGCGCCGCGTCCTTCGGCGGCACCCTCACCGCCTGGGACCCGCCGCACCACCTGATCGCCCGGGCGGAGGGCCTCGCCGCCGGGAACCAGACCTTCAACCAGGTCGAGCACGTCATCGAGGAGCGCGAGGGCGGCGGTGCCTGGGTGCGCTACGTGCACAGCGGCGTCTTCGTCGACGACTGGGACAACCAGTACGACGGCGCGAGCAAGCACACCGACTTCTACCTGCACACCCTGCGCCAGTACCTGACCCACTTCACCGGGCGCCCCGCCGCCTTCGCCACCGTGAACGGTCCCGCCGCGTCGACCGCGCCGGACGCCCTCGAGGTCGTCGCCCGCGCCCTCGGGGTGCCGGACGACGCCGCCGAGGGTGCCACCGTGCGTGTCGAACTGCCCGGCACCGGGCCGGCGGAGGCCGTGGTCGACTACCGCAACCGCTACTTCGTCGGCCTGCGGACCGGCGGGGCGATGTACCGGGTCTTCGGCCGCAACCACTTCGGCGCGCCGGTCGGCGTCAGCGTGCACGACTTCGCACCCGGCGCCGACGGCCGGCGGACCGGGGAGCGCTGGCAGACGTGGCTGGACGACGTCTTCGCGTAAGCGCGCGCCCCACCGCGCCCCGTCGACACGGGACCGCCCCGGCTGGATCACCAGCCGGGGCGGTTCGCGTCGTGCGGCGTTCCGGGCGTGCCGCCCGTCGCGTCAGGCGAGGGTCGCCAGCGCCTCGTTGAAGGTCGCGGACGGACGCATGACGGCCGCGGCCTTGGCCGGGTCCGGCTGGTAGTAGCCGCCGATCTCGGCCGGGGAGCCCTGCACGGCGATCAGCTCGTCGACGATCACCTGCTCCTTGTCGGTCAGCGTCTGGGCGAGCGGGCCGAACGCCTTGGCCAGCTCCGCGTCGTCCGTCTGCCCGGCCAGCTCCTGGGCCCAGTACATCGCCAGGTAGAAGTGGCTGCCGCGGTTGTCGATGCCGCCGAGCTTGCGGCTGGGCGACTTGTCCTCGTTGAGGAAGGTGCCCGTGGCGCGGTCGAGGGTGTCGGCCAGGACCTGGGCGCGGGCGTTGCCCGTCGTGGTCGCCAGGTGCTCGAAGCTGACCGCGAGCGCGAGGAACTCGCCGAGGCTGTCCCAGCGCAGGTAGTTCTCCTTGACCAGCTGCTGCACGTGCTTGGGCGCGGAGCCGCCGGCGCCGGTCTCGAAGAGGCCGCCGCCGTTCATCAGCGGCACGACCGAGAGCATCTTGGCGCTGGTGCCCAGCTCCAGGATCGGGAACAGGTCGGTCAGGTAGTCGCGCAGCACGTTGCCGGTGACGGAGATCGTGTTCTCGCCGCGGCGGATGCGCTCGAGGGAGAACTCGGTGGCCTCGACCGGGGACTTGATCTCGATCTGCAGGCCCTCGGTGTCGTGCTCCGGGAGGTACTGCTTGACCTTGGCGATCAGGTTCGCGTCGTGGGCGCGGGTCTCGTCCAGCCAGAACACCGCCGGGTCGCCGGTCGCGCGGGCGCGGGTGACGGCGAGCTTGACCCAGTCCTTGATCGGCGCGTCCTTGGTCTGGCAGGCGCGGAAGATGTCGCCCGCGGAGACGGCCTGCTCCAGGACGACGTTCCCGGCCTGGTCGACCAGGCGGACGGTGCCGGTGTGCTGGATCTCGAAGGTCTTGTCGTGGCTGCCGTACTCCTCGGCCTTCTGCGCCATGAGGCCGACGTTGGGCACCGAGCCCATCGTGGCCGGGTCGAAGGCGCCGTGCGCGCGGCAGTCCTCGATGACGGCCTGGTAGATGCCGGCGTAGCTGCTGTCCGGGAGCACCGCGAGGGTATCGGCCTCCTGGCCGTCCGGGCCCCACATGTGGCCGGAGGTGCGGATCATGGCCGGCATGGAGGCGTCGACGATGACGTCGCTCGGGACGTGCAGGTTGGTGATGCCGCGGTCGGAGTCGACCATGGCCAGGGCCGGGCCCTCGGCCAGCTCGGCCTCGAAGGAGGCCTTGATCGCCGCGCCGTCGGCCAGGGACTCGACGCCCTTGAGGATGCCGCCGAGGCCGTCGTTGGGGGTGAGGCCGGCCGCCGCGAAGGCCTCGCCGTACCGGGCGAAGGTCTTGGGGAAGAAGGCGCGGACCACGTGGCCGAAGATGATCGGGTCGGAGACCTTCATCATCGTGGCCTTCAGGTGGACCGAGAACAGGACGTCCTCGGCCTTGGCGCGCGCGACCTGCTCGCCGAGGAACTCGCGCAGCACGGCGACGCGCATGACGGAGGCGTCCACGACCTCGCCCGCGAGCACCGGCACGGACTCGCGCAGCACGGTGGTCGTGCCGTCGTCACCGACCAGCTCGATGCGCAGGACGCCGTCCTCGGCGATGACGGCGGACTTCTCGGTGGAACGGAAGTCGTCGGCGGTCATGTGCGCGACGTTCGTCTTGGAGTCGGCCGACCACGCGCCCATGCGGTGCGGGTGCGCCTTGGCGTAGTTCTTCACCGACGCGGGGGCGCGGCGGTCGGAGTTGCCCTCGCGCAGGACGGGGTTGACGGCGCTGCCCTTGATCTTGTCGTAGCGGGCGCGCACGTCCTTGTCCTCGTCGGACTTGGCGTCGTCCGGGTAGTCCGGCAGCGCGTAGCCCTGCGCCTGCAGCTCGGCGATCGCGGCCTTCAGCTGCGGGATCGAGGCCGAGACGTTCGGCAGCTTGATGATGTTCGCGGCCGGGGTCTTGGCGAGCTCGCCGAGCTCGGCGAGGGCGTCGGCGATGCGCTGGCCCTCCTCCAGGTACTCGGGGAAGCTGGCGATGATGCGCCCGGCCAGGGAGATGTCACGGGTCTCCACGGCGACTCCGGCCGTGGACGCGTACGCCTGGATCACGGGCAGGAACGAGTACGTCGCCAGCGCCGGCGCCTCGTCGGTGTGCGTATAGATGATGGTCGAGTCAGTCACCGGGTGCTCCGCTCCACGTCTGCAACATTGCTCGACATCAAGATATCTCGTGAGCGGCGACCACTCGAATGGACCCTCCCGGCGGGCGGCACCGCCCACGGCACCGTCCCCGGGGCCGGGCCGGAGCCGCCGGGGACCCTGCGGGCCGCGCTCATGGGGCCCGCCCGGATACCCGGGGGCGCAACTGTGGTGTTCCACCACATGGGAGCGTGACGTGGCCGTTTCTACGGTGTGGCGACATCGGAAACGTCCCCGTCCCCCGCCCGGAAGTGGTGACCATGGCAACCCCGGCACCCGCGCCCACCGCACCCGGCTCGCTCCGCAGAATCGTCGCGGCGAGCCTCATCGGCACCACCATCGAGTGGTACGACTTCTTCCTCTACGGCTCCGCCGCCGCGCTGGTCTTCAACAAGCTGTTCTTCCCCAACGAGGAACCCCTGGTCGGCACGCTGCTGTCGTTCCTCACCTACGCGGTCGGCTTCGCCGCCCGCCCGGTCGGGGCCCTCGTCTTCGGCCACTACGGGGACCGCCTCGGCCGCAAGCGGCTGCTTGTGCTGAGCCTGCTGCTCATGGGCGGGGCGACCTTCTGCATCGGCCTGCTGCCGACGTTCGGCACGATCGGCGTCGCCGCCCCGGTGCTGCTCACCATGCTCCGGCTGGTGCAGGGCTTCGCGCTCGGCGGCGAGTGGGGCGGCGCGGTGCTGCTGGTGTCGGAGCACGGCGACGCGAACCGTCGCGGCTTCTGGGCGTCGTGGCCGCAGACGGGCGCGCCGGCCGGCCAGTTGCTCGCCACCGGCGTGCTGTCCGCGCTGACCGCGCTGCTCTCGGACGACGCGTTCACCTCGTGGGGCTGGCGCATCCCGTTCCTGCTCTCGGGCGTCCTCGTGATGGTGGGGCTGTGGATCCGGCTGTCGGTCGACGAGTCGCCCGTGTTCAAGGCGGCGCTGGCCAGGGCGGAGGCGCGCAAGGCCGAGGAGTCCGCGATCGAGCGGCTGCCGCTGGTGTCGGTGCTCCGTGACCACTGGCGGGACGTCCTGGTGGCGATGGGCGCCCGCATGGCGGAGAACATCAGCTACTACGTCATCACCGCCTTCGTGCTCGTCTACTCCGTCGAGCACGCGGCCCTGGGCAAGCAGACCGCGCTCAACGCCGTGCTCATCGCCTCCGCGGTGCACTTCGCCGTGATCCCGGCCTGGGGCGCGCTCTCCGACCGCGTAGGGCGCAGGCCGGTGTATCTGCTGGGTGCGGCGGGCGTGGGGCTGTGGGCCTTCCCCTTCTTCGCACTGATCGACACGAGGAGCTTCCCCGCGCTGCTGCTGGCCGTCACGGGCGGTCTGGTGCTGCACGGTGCGATGTACGCGCCGCAGGCGGCCTTCTTCTCGGAGATGTTCGCGACCCGCATGCGGTACTCCGGCGCCTCGATCGGCGCCCAGTTCGCCTCCGTGGCCGCGGGCGCCCCGGCGCCGCTCATCGCGACCGCGCTGCTCGCGGCCTACGACAGCTCGGTGCCGATCTCGCTGTACGTCATCGCCGCCGCCCTGCTGACGCTGGTCGCGGTCGGGGTGGCCAAGGAGACGCGCGGCCGGGACCTCGACTCCCTCGACGGCGGGACGGCGCAGGACGCCCCGCTGGTCCGGTCCGGCCGGGCGGGCTGACCCGGGGCGGCCGCCGACCGCACCCTCGATGCGTGGACCCCGTCGCTGTCGGTGGCGGGGTCTACTGTCGTGACCGTGGGTGATGGGAGAGCGGTGACGGGGGTGCTGCACCATGTGGAGCTGTGGGTCGCGGATCCGGAGCGCGCGGACGCCGAGTGGGGCTGGCTGCTGGGCGAGCTCGGCTACGTCCCGTACCAGCGGTGGGAAGCGGGCCGCAGCTGGCGGCTGGGGGCGACCTATATCGTCGTCGAGCGGTCGCCGGATCTCGTCGCGGGGCGGCACGAGCGCCGCAGGGCGGGGCTGAACCACCTCGCCTTCCATGTGGCGGGCCGCGCGGAGCTGGACGCGCTGGTGACGCGCTCGCCGCTGCACGGCTGGACGTTGATGTTCCCCGAGCTGCACCCCCACGCCGGCGGCGAGGAGCACTACGCCGCCTATCTGGAGAACGGCGACGGGTTCGAGGTGGAGCTGGTCGCCGGCGCGGATCAGTCCTGATCCGCGGGGCCTGGCGGGTCCGGCCGCCCGGCCGCGAGCCGGTGCAGGCGCAGCGCGAGCTGGATCTCCAGCGCGCGCTCCGGGGACTGCCAGTCGGCGCCGAGCAGGTGGGAGACGCGCTCCAGGCGCTGCGCGACGGTGTTGACGTGCACGTGGAGGGCGTCCTTGGTGCGTACCGGGCTCATGCCGCTGGCGAAGTAGGCGTCCAGGGTGCGCACGAGATCGGTGCCCCGGCGGCCGTCGTAGTCGGCGACGGCGCCGATCGTGCGGTGCACAAAGCCGTCGACGTCGCGCGACCCGGTCAGCAGCAGGCCGAGGAAGCCGAAGTCGTCGCCCGCGGCGCCCTCCCCGGCCCGGCCGAGGGCGCGCAGCGTGTCGCCGCAGCGCTGCGCCTCCGCGTAGGCCAGGGCGACGGCGCCGGGAGCGCCGGCCGGCGTGCGGACGGGGCCCGAGGCCCCCACGGTGACGGCCGCCTGGACCGCCGTGCCCAGCTGCTGGGCGATGCGGCGGGCGGTGGCGGAGGCGTCGGAGCCCGGCTCCAGCGGGAGCATCAGCACGGTGCCGCCGTCGCGCGCCGCGGCCAGGCCCCTCCGTGTGGCGGCGAGGTGGGAGGCGGCCGACCAGAGCCGCTGCCGGTCGGCGGCGGCCCCGGCGTGCTCTTCGTCGACGCGGGCGGCGAGCACGATGTGCGGGGCGTCGAGGTCGGCGCGGAGCCTGCCCGCGCGTTCGCGCAGCAGTCCCGGGTCGCGGTGGGGGGCGTCGAGCAGGTCGTCCAGGAGTTCGCCGCGGAAGCGCTGCTCGGCCTCGGCGGCGGTGCGCCGGGCGAGCAGCAGCAGGGAGGTCACCATCGCGGCCCGCTCCAGGGTGCGCTGGTCGACGGGGTCGAGTTCGGGGTGGCCGTGCAGCACGAGGGCGCCCAGCAGTTCGCCGCCCGCGGTGACGGCGGCCGTCCAGGTCTCGCCCTGCCGAACGGCGTGGCCGTCCTTCCGGGAGCGGGCGACGGCGTCGGCGAGCGCGTCGGGGACGGGGTCGCGCTCGGTGCCGACGACCCGCACCGTCCCGGAGAGCACCTCGGCGACGGCGTCCGCGACGTCGTCCACGCCTCCGCCGCGCAGGACGAGCTCGGTGAGCCGGTCGTGCACCTCGGAGGCCCGTTCGAGCACGGCGCTGTGGTTGCGGATGGTCTCGTTGGCGGTGCCGAGGTCGGCGAGCGCGGAGCGCGTCTCGTCCAGCAGGTTCGCGGTGTCGATGGCGACGGCTGCGAGCGAGGCGAGGGAGGCGAGCAGGGCGATCTGGCCGCGTTCGAAGACCCGGGCCCGGCGGTCCGCGGCGTACAGCACACCGATGACTCCGGTGCCCAGGACGAGGGGCACGCCGAGGATCGCCACCAGGCCCTCGTCGTGGACGGCCGAGTCGATCGGGTGGGTGTGCCGGAAGCGCTCGTCGTCGAAGTAGGACTCGGTGACGTAGGGCAGGGCGGTCTGCGCGACCAGGCCGCCGAGCCCCTCGCCCATGCCGAGCCGCACCCGCTGGAACTCGGCGGAGACCGACCCCTCGGTGACCCGCATGTAGGTGTCCCCGGCCTTGCGGTCGATCAGGCTGAGGTAGGCGACGTCCGTGCCGAGCAGCGATCTGGCCCGCTGCACGATGGCCTGCAGCACCGAGTCCAGGTCGCGCAGCCCCGCGAGGTCGCCGGCCGTCTCGAAGAGTGCCGACAGCTCGGCCTCGCGCCGCCGCCGGCCCTCCAGCTCCGCCCGCACGCGCAGGGCCAGCAGCTTGGCCTGCTCCATCTCCGCGAGCACGGCGGACGCCGCGCCCTCCGCCCGGGCCGCGAGGACCGGCCGCTCGTACTCCTCGGCCGGTGCCCCGCGGGCGAGCAGCCGCAGGAAGGGCGCGTCGGAAGGGCTGTGGGGGGCCATGGTTCCGCCGTGGTCGTCGGGGGCTTCGTGTGGGTCGCGCGGCACGCTGTCAGGGATACCGGCAGATCAGTGCGCCGTCCATCCGCCGTCCATGCTGAGCGAGGCACCGGTGATGAAGGACGCCTGAGGCGAGCAGAGGTAGGCGGTGAGTTCGGCGACCTCCTCCGGCTCCACCAGCCGCTTCACGGCGGAGTCGGCGAGCATGATCTCGGTGACGACCCGCTCCGGCTCGATGCCGTGTGCGGCCGCCTGGTCGGCGATCTGGCGCTCGACGAGCGGGGTGCGCACATAGGCGGGGCTGATGCAGTTCGAGGTGACGCCCCGCGCGGCGCCTTCCAGGGCGGCGGTCTTGGAGAGCCCCTCGAGCCCGTGCTTGGCGGAGACGTAGGCGCTCTTGTAGGCCGAGGCCCGCAGTCCGTGGACGGAGGAGATGTTCACGATCCGGCCCCAGCCCTGCCCGTACATGTGCGGCAGCGCCCCCCGGATCAGCCGGAAGGGGGCCTCCAGCATCACCCGCAGCACCGTGGCGAAGACCTCGGGCGGGAAGTCCTCGATGGGGCGGACGAGCTGCAGCCCGGCGTTGTTGACCAGGATGTCGGTGCCCTCGGCGGCCTGCTCGGCGGCGTCGAGGTCGGTCAGGTCCAGGGTCAGGGTCTCGACGGCCCCGGGGCGGCCGCCCGCCGCCGCCTGTTCCGCGAGCTCGGCCAGGCCTTCGGCGTCCCGGTCCGCGGCCCGCACCTTGGCGCCGGCGGCGGCCAGACGCAGGACGCACGCGCGGCCGATGCCGCCGGCGGCACCGGTGACGAGCGCGGTGCGTCCGTCCAGGTCCGGCACTCCGGACGGCGGGACGGGACCGGCTGCGGGACGGGGCGCGGGGGGCGTGAGCGTCATGCACTGCAGGCTAGGCAGCACGCGGGCCCCGACCGATGTGTGCGCCGCCCACACTCGCCGCACCGCCCGTGGGGGCCGCGCACACTCACTCCGGCGGCGGTCCGGCGGGCTCGAACCAGGTGGGGCCGTCGGACAGCGCGTGCTTGAGCCGCAGCCGCCCGTGGTTGCCGAGGTCGGGCAGGCCGTCCACGTCGAACCAGCCGACCTCCAGCGACTCGTCGTCCGCGACCCGGGCCTGCCCGCCGACGGCCCGGCAGAGGAAGGTGATGTCCACGTACTGGCAGCGGTCCCCGTTCGGGTAGAGGACCGGGTCGATCGTCTGGACGAGGACGACACGCTCCGCGACCGCCCGCACCCCGGTCTCCTCCAGCACCTCGCGGACGGCGGTCGCGGCGGGTTGCTCGCCGGGCTCCGCGATGCCGCCGATCAGGGACCAACGGCCGTTGTCCGCACGCCGGTTCAATAGGACGCGGCCGTCGTCGCCGAGGACGACCGCCGTGACACCGGGCAGGAGCAGCTGCCGGTGGCCGACGAGGGCCCGCAGCTCGCGAAGGAATTCGGGAATCGGCACGACGCCGAGCCTACGTCCTCGGCCGCGCCCTCCCGTGGACCGCGCCCGCGGTCGCGGCACTTGCCGTTCGCGCACAGGACCTCCACATCCGAAGGCCCCAGCGGTTACGGTGACCCCCGGGGTCGGGGGTTCCCCGGGGGGTCAGGGGGGTGCGGGTGATGGACACGCGAACCGGCGGCGCGCGGCCGGGCGCCGGGAGTGCCGCGGACGGCCCGGCGGAACGCCCGCGCTCCGGATGGACGGACGCCGTCGGCGCGCTGGTCCTCGCCGGCTGCGCGGTGTGGTCGTTGATCGCCGCGGCGGGCCGCCCGGCCCGCCCGGAAGGGGTGCTCCTAGCCGTCCTCGCGGTCGCCGCCGGCTACGCGGCGGGTCGCATCGGCGGCGCCCTGCGTCCGGTTGCCGTCCCCGCCGTGGCCGCCCTCACGGCGGTCGTCCTGGTGGTCGCCCCGCCCGGGCGGCTGTCCGGCGGCCCGGACACCCCGCCGCTCGGGTACGCGAACGCCGACGCCGCGCTGATGGTGCTCGCCACCGGCGCCGCCTGCTGCGCCGCCTGGTCGGCTCGGTCACGCCCGCTCCGGGCGGGCCTGCGCCTGCTCGGTGCCGCCGCGGCCGGGTTCGCGCTCGCCGTCGGCTCCGCGGCGGGCTTCGCCGCGTGCCTCGGGGTGGTCCTGTGCTCCCTCGCCGCCGACCGCATGCGCCGCGCGCTCGGTCTCGCCGGCCTGGCCCTGGCCCTCGTCGTGGCGGTCGGCAGCACGTGCGCGGTCGCCGTCGACGCCCTGCCGCCCGGCCTGTCGGCCTCGCTGTCGGGGCAGCTCACCCCGGCCCGGGTCCGGCTGTGGCACGACGCCCTGGAAACCGCCCGGGAACACCCCGTGCGCGGGATCGGCCCGGGCCGCTTCGCCGAGGCGGGCGCGGGAACGGCGCCGTCGGCGGCCGGCGCGGGCACCCCGCAGTCGGCGCCCCTGCAACTGGCGGCGGAGCAGGGCGTGCCGGGCGTCGTCCTGCTCGCCGCCTCCTGCGTCTGGCTGCTCTGGGCCCTCCAGCGCTCCCCGCGCCCGGCCCCGGTGGTCCTGACCGCCGCGGCCGCGCTGACCGGCCTCGCCATGCAGTCGGCCGTCGACCACGTCCTCGGCTACCCCGTCGTCACCGCCGGCGCCGGTCTCCTCGCCGGGCTCGCCACCTCCCGCCCGCTCAGCGCCGCCCTGGACCACTGCGCGGACCCTTGAGCTCAGGCGGGCTCCGCCCGCCCACGGGCGGCAGGGCCCATTGCCTCACCCCGGGGAGCCGACGTAGCATCGTGCACCGGAGTGGTGAATCGATTCGACGAATCGATTCGACAAACCGGTACCGGTACAGGGGCCGCGAAGGAGCCGCATGACCACCATCAAGGACGTCGCCCGGCGCGCCGGGGTCGCGCCCAGCACCGTGTCGTACGTCTTGAGCGGCTCTCGCAAGATCTCCGAGGACACCCGCCGCACCGTGCAGCAAGCGATCGACGAGCTCGGTTACCACCCGCGCGCCAGCGCCCGCACCCTGCGCAGCACACGCACCAACGTGCTGGCGCTCGCGCTCCCCCGCGTCGCGGGCGGCTACCGGGCGGTCGACGGGCGCTTCGCGATCGAGATCAGCGACGCGGCCCGCGCCCACGGGTACGACGTCCTGCTCATGACCGCGCAGGAGGGTGTGCCGGGGCTGCGCCGCATCGCACGCAGCGGCCAGGCGGACGCCGCGATCCTGATGGCCGTCGAGATGGACGACCCGCGCATCGCGGCCATGCTCGAACTCGGCTTCCCCGCCGCGCTGCTGGGACGGTCCGCCGACGACGCCGCGCTGCCGTGGACGGACCTGGACTGGGAGGCGGCCGCCACCCTCGCCGTCCGTGAACTCGTCGCCGCCGGGCACCGGGACATCGCGTACCTGGCCACCACCGAGCGCGAGATCCAGGCGCGGCGCGGCTACGCGATCCGGGGCCTTGCCGGTGCCCGCCGTACGGCGCCGGAGACCGGCGCCGACGTGCGCCTGCACCCGTCGACCGGGGACATGGCGCGGCTGGCGCGGCGCATCGGCACGCTGCTGCACGGGGAGCGCCCGCCCACCGCGCTGGTCGTGCAGCACGTCGCCGCGCTCCCGCACATCCTCGCCGCCGTTGCCGCGGAGGGACTGCGGGTGCCCGAGGACCTGGCCGTCGTGGCGGTCGGCAACCTCCCCGACGACCTGGGGGGTCAGGACCTGCCGCGCATCGAGCTGCCGGTCCCGGAGATGTCCGCCGCGGTGACACGGCTCGCCGTGGAGGCCATCGCCGCCCGCGCGCAGGGCACGTCCCCCACCCCGCCCGGGCACCTGCTGATCCCCCCGGCGTTCGTACCGGGTCCGCGGATCACCCCGCCCGGCCCACGCGGGGCGGACGCCTGAACCCGGCGCCGTCCGCCCGCGTCCTCCGTTCTCCGTCCGCCGCTCTTCGTTCTCCGTTCTCCGTTCGACCGACCGCGATCCACCCGAGCCCAGGGAGCACACCCCCATGTCCACCGATTTCCCGGTCTTCCCGCCCGGTTTCCGCTTCGGTGCCGCCACCGCCGCCTACCAGATCGAGGGCGCCCACGACGAAGACGGCCGCGGGCCGTCCATCTGGGACACCTTCAGCCACACCCCGGGCCGCACCGCCGAGGGCGCCACCGGTGACGTGGCCTGCGACCACTACCACCGTCACGCCGAGGACGTACGCCTCCTCTCCGACCTGGGCGTCGACTCCTACCGCTTCTCCGTCTCCTGGCCGCGTGTCGTCCCGCAGGGCCGCGGCGCCGTCAACGGCAAGGGCCTGGACTTCTACGACCGCCTCACCGACGACCTGCTCGCCGTGGGAATCTCCCCCGCCGTGACGCTCTACCACTGGGACCTCCCGCAGGCCCTGGAGGACGAGGGCGGCTGGCGCAACCGCGCGACGGCCGAGGCCTTCGCCGAGTACACGGCCGCCGTGGCCGAGCGGCTCGGGGACCGCGTGGAGCGCTGGATCACCCTCAACGAGCCCTACTGCTCGGCCTTCGTCGGCTACGCCGAGGGCCGGCACGCCCCCGGCGCCCAGGAGGGCACCGGCGCGCTGGCCGCCGCCCACCACCTGCTGCTCGGCCACGGCCTGGCCGTGCGCGCCCTGCGCGAGGCGGGCGCCCGCGAGGTCGGCATCACCCTCAACCTCGACCGCATCGAGGCCGCGAGCGACTCCCCCGCGGACCTGGCCGCGCTGCGCCGGGCCGAGACGCTGCACAACGACACGTGGACCGAACCGCTGTTCGCCGGCCGCTACCCCGCGGGCGAGGCCGAGACGTGGGGCGCGCTCGCCAACGGCTCGTACCGCCGCGAGGGCGACCTGGAGGTCATCGGGGCGCCGCTGGACTTCGTGGGCCTCAACTTCTACCGTCCCCTCACCGTCGTCGACGCCCCGCACCGCGAGCCCGACCCGGCCCGCCGTACCGCCGTCGACATCGGCGTGCGCGAGACCGACCCGTACGGGACGCGCCACACCACCATGGGCTGGCCCGTCGTCCCGGAGTCCTTCACGGCGCTGCTGCTGGAGCTCAAGGAGCGCTACCCCTCGCTGCCGCCCGCCTTCATCACGGAGAACGGCTCGGCCGAGGCCGACGTCGTCTCCGCCGACGGCCGCGTCGACGACGCCGACCGCGTGGCCTACCTGCGCGACCACCTCCACGCGCTCCTTGCCGCGATGGACGCGGGCATGGACGTGCGCGGCTACTACGTCTGGTCGCTGCTGGACAACTTCGAGTGGGCCCGGGGCTACGGCCAGCGCTTCGGCATCGTGCACGTCGACTACGACAACGGCGCCAAGCGCACGCCCAAGGCCAGCTACGGCTGGTACCGCGACCTGATCGGCGCCCACCGGGCGGGACGGCAGGAGCAGTCGTGAAGTTCACCGACGGCTTCTGGATGATGCGCCCGGGCGTCACGGCGAAGTACGCGACCTCCGTCGCCGACGCCTCGGTCGCGGACGACCGGATCGTCCTGCACGCCCCGGTGAAACCGGTGCACCGGCGCGGCGACACGCTCAACAGCCCGCTGCTGACGGTGGAGTGCTGGTCCCCCGCCGAGGGCGTGATCGGGGTGCGCACCACCCACCACGCGGGGAAGGCCCGCCGCGGCCCGGAGTTCGGCCTGCCTGGCGCCGCGGAGGGCGGCGCCGGGAAGACCTCCCGCGACGGCTCGGTGCTCGAACTGGCCTCGGGCGGACTGACGCTGCGCGTCGACACCTCCGCCCCGTGGCGGCTGGACTTCACGGCGGGCGGCCGCACCCTCACCTCGGCCGGCGCCCGCGGCACGGGCTTCGCCACCGACGCGGACGACCGGCACTTCATGGTCGCCCAGCTCTCGCTCGGCGTCGGTGAGACGGTGTACGGGCTCGGCGAGCGCTTCACCCCGTTCGTGAAGAACGGCCAGACCGTGGACATCTGGCAGGCGGACGGCGGCACGATCAGCGAGCAGGCGTACAAGAACGTCCCGTTCCACCTCACCAACCGCGGCTACGGCGTCTTCGTCAACCACCCCGGCAGGGTCTCTTACGAGGTCGGCTCCGAGGTGGTCGACCAGGTGCAGTTCAGCGTCGAGGACCAGTCGCTGGAGTACTTCGTCGTCCACGGGTCCACCCCGAAGGAGATCCTGGCCCGCTACACGGCCCTCACCGGCCGCCCCGCGCTGCCGCCGGCCTGGTCGTTCGGCCTGTGGCTGTCGACCTCCTTCACCACCTCCTACGACGAGGCGACCGTCAGCCACTTCGTGCAGGGGATGGCGGACCGCGGGATCCCGCTGAGCGTCTTCCACTTCGACTGCTTCTGGATGCGCGAGTACCAGTGGAGCGACTTCACCTGGGACGCGGAGGTCTTCCCCGACCCCGAGGGCATGCTCGCCCGGCTCAAGGAGCGCGGGCTGCGCGTCTCCGCCTGGATCAACCCGTACATCGCGCAGAAGTCGGCGCTCTTCGCGGAGGGCATGCGCGAGGGCTTCCTCGTCATGCGGCCGAACGGCGACGTGTGGCAGTGGGACCTGTGGCAGCCGGGGATGGCGCTGGTCGACTTCACCAACCCCGCCGCCCGCGCGTGGTACGCGGAGAAGCTGCGCGCGCTGCTGCGGCAGGGCGTCGACGTCTTCAAGACCGACTTCGGCGAGCGCATCCCGGTCGACGTGGTGTGGCACGACGGCTCCGACCCGGAGCGGATGCACAACTACTACGCGCAGCTCTACAACCAGGTCGTCTTCGACCTGCTGCGCGAGGAGCGCGGCGAGGGCGAGGCGGTGCTCTTCGCCCGCTCGGCGACCGCGGGCGGACAGCAGTTCCCGGTGCACTGGGGCGGCGACTGCGAGTCGACGTTCACGGCGATGGCGGACAGCCTGCGCGGCGGACTGTCGCTGGGGCTGTCGGGCTTCGGCTTCTGGAGCCACGACATCGGCGGCTTCGAGGGCACGCCGGACCCGGCGCTGTTCAAGCGCTGGGTCCAGTTCGGCCTGCTGTCCTCGCACAGCCGGCTGCACGGCAGCAAGTCCTACCGCGTGCCGTGGGAGTTCGGGGAGGAGGCGGTCGCCGTCACCCGCGACTTCACCCGGCTGAAGAACCGCCTCATGCCGTACCTGTTCCGGGCGGCACTGCAGGCCCGTGACGAGGGCACGCCCATGATGCGGGCCATGGTGCTGGAGTTCCCCGACGACCCGGCCTGCCACCACCTCGACCGGCAGTACATGCTCGGCGACGACGTGCTGGTCGCGCCGGTCCTCAGCGCGGACGGCGAGGTCGAGTACTACGTCCCGGCCGGCACCTGGACGCACCTGCTGACCGGCGAGCGCGTGGAGGGCCCGGGCTGGCGGCGCGAGACGCACGGCTTCGACACGCTCCCGCTGCTGGCCAAGCCCGGCTCGATGGTGCCCTTCGGCGCCTTCGAGGAGGCCCCGGAGTACGACTGGGCGGACGGGGTCACCCTGCGCGTGCACGCCCCGGCCGACGGCTCCGCGACCGTCACCGCCGTGCCGGCTCCGGACGGCTCCACGGCCGCCGTCTTCCGCGTCGGCCGTACGGGTGACACGGTCACGGTCGAGGCCCTGGGCGAGCGCCCGCCGGCCGCGCCGTGGAGCGTGCTGCTCGTCGGCGCGGACGTCACGGACGGGGTCGAGGGCGCCGTGTCGGCCGAGCGCACGGGGCTGGGCGTGCTCCTGACGTGCGCCGCGGGAACCGGGAGGGTGACGGCGCGCTGGTCGTGAGGACCGCGCACCGGCCGCTCCGGGCCTGCTCCCCGCCCCTGCCGGGCTAGGGCGTGTCGTCACATGCCCTCCCCCAACCTTCGGCCGGGGGTGCCCCCACTCAGCGGCGCCTGGCACGGCACTCCCCCAGCTCCGCTGGGAGGTGCCCCCACGCTGCGTTGTCGCATCGTCCGAGTAGCCCCCTACGAGGACGACTCTCCGCCTTGCGATGCACCGCACCTGGGGGCCCCTCCCAGCGTCAGCTGGGGGAGCCGCTGAGCCCGCCCTTCGGGCGGTGGGGGCCCCTCCCAGCGGTAGCTGGGGGAGCCCATGTGACGACACGCCCTAGGGGAGCAGGCCCAGCCGGCTGCGGATGGCCTGGACGGCGCCCTCGGCGTCGTCCACCGTGACGGTGAAGTGCCGGCCGTTGCCGAGGTCGATCACGACACCCGGCCCGCGGCGGACGACGACCGCGGTGCCCTGCTCGGGCCGCCAGCGGTATCCCCAGCCGCCCCAGTGGCGGGGGCTGACGACGGGGACGAGGTGGGCGTCGTTGATCTCCTCCCACCGGATCCGGCGGCGGGGCACGCCGATGTGGCCGCAGCGCACCTGGAGCCCGTCACGGTCCACGTTCACGCGCACATGCGTGAACGCGAGGGTTCCGAACAGCACCAGCAGCCCCGCTGCGATGCAGCCCACCACCGACATGACCAGCGGCACTGTGCCCGAGGTGTAGGGCGCGGTCACGGCGAGCTCGATGCCGAGCGCCATGCAGGCCGCCCCCGCGGCCGCGAGGAGCCACTGGAAGCGGTTGCTCGCGTGGCCTGTCCACACCTGGGATGTACGCGCGTCGTCACGCTGCGCGTCCGTCATAGTGCGCAGCCTACTCATCCCACGGCGTATTGGCACCGTTGCACGGGGGGATACGCCGAGATGGCCCGGGCGCGCCGAGGCCCTGGGGGCGTACGGCGGGGATCGCCGGACGGGTCAGCGCGCCTCGGCCGCCGCGGGTGCGACGGCGGCGGCTCCGAGGGAACGGCCCTCGGCGTAGGCCAGGGCCTCCGGCGTGACGGCGCCCGCCCGGCCGCTGAGGATCACCGCGAGGCTCCCGGTGGGTGCCGCGTCCGGCCGCGGCTCGGCGCCGATCCGGCGGAGCGTCTGGGCGGCGACGGCGTCGGCCGAGCCGTACAGCAGCGCGGGGGCGGCCAGCGCGGCCCGGATACGGTCGGCGACCAGCTCGTAGTGCGTGCAGCCGAGGACGACCGCCTCGACGTCGGAGGGCGTGAGTGCGGCCGCCGCGGCGACGGCGGCGGCGGTCGCGGCCTCGTCGGCCCGGTCGACGGCGTCGGCGAGGCCGGGGCAGGGCACCTCGGTGATCTCGGCGCCGTTGCCGAAGTCCTCGATCAGGCCGCGCTGGTAGGGGCTGCCGGTGGTCGCCGGGGTCGCCCAGATCGCCACCTTGCGGGCCCCGGCGGCGGCCGGCTTGATCGCCGGGACGGTGCCGACGACCGGGACCGCGGGTTCCAGGGCCGCGCGCAGTGCGGGCAGCGCGTGCACGGTGGCGGTGTTGCAGGCCACGATCAGCGCCTGCGGACGGTGCTCGGCGGCGGCGAGGGCGCAGGCCAGGGCGTGCGCGGTGACGTCCTCGGGAGTGCGCGGGCCCCAGGGCATGCCGTCGGGGTCGGAGGAGAGCACCAGGTCCGCGTCGGGCCGCAGCCGGCGGATGGCGGCGGCCGCGGCGAGCAGGCCGATACCGGAGTCCATCAGCGCGATCTTCACGGGGCACAACCTTACGCGATGCGATCGTCGGCCCGCTCTGCGGCCGTACCGGGGAAATGACGCACGTGGCGGGGCCACGGCGGCAGACTGCCCGAGTGACGTGGCTGACGTGGGTGACCGTGGTGTCGTTGCTGGCGTGGGTGTGGCTGCTGCTGGCGCAGGGGCTGTTCTGGCGGACGGACGTACGGCTGCCGGCCGCCGCGGCGGAGCCGCGGGAGTGGCCGGACGTGGCGGTGGTCGTCCCGGCGCGGGACGAGGCGGAGGTGCTGCCGGGGAGCCTGCCGAGCGTCCTGGCGCAGCGCTATCCGGGACGCGCCGAGGTCGTCCTGGTGGACGACGGCAGCAGCGACGGCACCGGGGAGCTGGCGCGCGGGCTGGCGGACCGGGCGGGCGGGCTGCCGCTGCGCGTGGTCTCGCCGGGGCCCGTCCCGGAGGGCTGGACGGGGAAGCTGTGGGCGGTGCGCCACGGCATCGAGGTGGCCACCTCGTCCGGCGGCCCGGGGTTCCTGCTGCTGACGGACGCCGACATCGCGCACGGCCCGGACTCGTTGCGCCGCCTGGTCGCCGCGGCTGAGGGCGCCGGTCTGGACATGGTGTCGCTGATGGCCCGGCTGCGGGTCGCCACCACCTGGGAGCGGCTGATCGTCCCGGCCTTCGTCTACTTCTTCGCCCAGCTGTACCCGTTCCGCCGGGTGAACCGGCCGCGCGGCAGGACCGCCGCGGCCGCCGGAGGATGCGTGCTGATCCGCCGCTCGGCGGTGGAGCGGGCGGGGGTGCCCGACGCGATCCGGCACGCGGTGATCGACGACGTGGCGCTGGCCCGCGCCGTCAAGCGGACCGGCGGCCGGATCTGGCTGGGCCTGGCCGACGAGGTCGACAGCGTCCGCCCCTACCCGGGCCTGTCCGAGCTGTGGCGGATGGTGTCGCGCAGCGCGTACGCGCAGCTGCGGCACAGCCCGGTCCTCCTGGCCGGCACGGTGCTCGGCCTGCTGCTGGTGTACGTGGTCCCGCCGCTGGCCGCGATCGGCGGGGCGCTCGCGGGCGACCGGTGGCTGTGCGCGGCGGGCGCGGCGGCGTGGGCCCTGATGTGCGGCACCTACCTGCCGATGCTCCGCTACTACCGGCAGCCGCCCTGGCCGGCGCTGCTGCTGCCGTTCACGGCGGTCCTCTATCTGCTGATGACGATCGACTCGGCGGTGCAGCACGGCCGGGGCCGCGGGGCCGCGTGGAAGGGCCGCACCTATGCGCGGCCGCGGCCCGACGACGCCTCGGCGTAGACGACGGCGAGCCGGGCGCCGACGGCCGCCGTGCCGTAGCGGCGCCGGGTGCGGTCGGCGAGGACCGTGGGCCGGCGCGCGGACAGCCGGGCGGCGGCCTCCACGAGCGCACGGCCGAGGGCGGGCGCGTCACCCGGTTCGACGAGCACCCCGCCGTCGTGCCCGACGAGTTCGGGCAGCGCGCCGGTGCGGGTCCCGACGACGGGGGTGCCGCAGCACAGCGCGTCCAGCGCGCGCACGCAGAAGCTCTCCACATGGCTCGCCATGAGGTAGAGGTCGGCGTGCGCGACGGTGTGCAGCGCCTCGGCGCGGCCGCGGGCCCGGCGCACCGTGACGAAGTGGGCCACTCCGCACGTGCGTATCAGCTCGCGCACGTCGGCGGGGAGTTCGGCGGACCCCTCGGCGACGACGTCCAGCCGCAGCCGCGGGTCCTTGACCCTGGCGGCGGCGAAGGCGTGGACCAGCACCTCCCAGCCCTCGTACGCCTCGAAGCGCCCGGCGGCCGCCACCCGCACGGGGTCCTGGCTGATCCGGGTCCGGGCGGGCACGGGCGGGAGCAACTCGGGGCCGACGGGGTGCGGGACAAGGCGGTGCCGGCCGGGGAGCCGGAGTTCGCCGAGCCTCAGCAGCACGGCGTCGCTGACCGCGAGGACGGCGGCGGCCTCGCGGTAGATCCGGGCACGGCCTCTTCGCGCGGGCCGTCCGGGAAGCGGGCGCGTGGGGTGGCCGAACAGGGACGGGTCGTCCTCGGTGAGGACGTACGGCAGCCCGGCGGACCGCGCGAGCCGGGGCAGCAGCACCTGGGCGCCCGGCAGATGGCCGTGGAGGAGGTCGAACCGGCCGCACTCGGCCGCCTCGTGGCGCAGCACGCCCGCTACGCGGCCCGCGGTGACCCGCCGTGCCATGGCGCCGCCGTGGGGGACGGCGACCTGGTAATGGTGCGGCCGCTCAGGATCGCGGCCGGCGTAGGGGAGCCCGCGGACGGCGGGCAGGGTCAACGCGTGGACGGCCACCACGTCGACGACGTCGGCGACGGCCGCCGCGGCCTTGTGCCATTCGTCGGGCCGTGTCGGCCGGTTCTGCCCGAAGAGCATGGCGACGCGCATGGCTCACTGTGGCATATCCGGGGCCTCCCGGGACGAAGTTCGCCGGAGTCACGGAAACGCCGCGTTCCTCCTTCGTGCGGGTGACCTGTTGGTGCGCGAGAGTGTCGGTCCCGTCACCCTCCGGCACCGTCCCGGCGGGTGCTTCCCCGCGCCCGCGTTCCCGCGTGCCAAGCGGTAACGCCCCAGGCCCAGCGCCTTTACGGGATCCGAACGGCGGCCACGGACCGATTTACTCCGATTCGATGGCAATACGGTTCAGCCGTCACTCACTGCACATGAAATGACCTGCTAATCGGTCTCCCCAACCAGCACATCGTGGGCTTAACTTATGGGCTATGACCTCCCCCCGCGGTTCTTACGGCGGTGGCTACTACACGTCGCCGTTCTTCCCCGACACCCCGATCTACGACAGCCTGGTCGCAGAGCGGGGCACCCCCCAGATCGCGCCGATCCGCGTCCCGTCCGCGTACGAGACCACCGGCAGCAATCTCCCGGCCCTGCCGGCCGCGCTCCCCGCGCTGCCCGCCGGTCCCTCCCACCACTCCTCCGCGCCGAGCACGCCGTCGTACTCCGGCTACTCGGCGCCCGGTTACCAGCAGCCCCAGCTGCAGCAGGCACCGGCGCCCTACATCCCGCAGCAGGCCACCGCGCCCCGGCCCGCGGCCTTCAACGGCGGGTACCAGACGCAGCAGGCCCCGCAGCAGTACCAGGGCCCGGCCGGCTACGAGCAGGTGCGTCCCGCGGCGGCCCCGCGTCCGGCGCCGCCGCGCCCCGTGGCGCCCACCGGCTACGACGAGCAGCCGTACCAGCGGCGCAACCTCGGCCAGGGCTACTACTCGGGCTGATGCCCGCGGGCGGCCCGGTCCCCGCCGACGGGTGACCGCGCCGCCTGGCACGATGGCGGAATGACGACTCCGACGCCGACACCCCGCCTCAGCGCACTGCACGTCCACCCCGTCAAGTCACTCGGTGGACAGCGGTTGTCCGAGGCAGCGGTGGAGCCGTGGGGGCTCGCCGGAGACCGCCGGTGGATGCTCGCCGACGCTGCGGGACGATGCGTCACGCAGCGCGAGCAGCCCCGGCTGGCCCTGGCGCGCGCGGAGTCGTCCCCCGGCGGTGGGCTGCTGCTCACCGCCCCGGGGATGCCGGTGCTGGACATCGACGTACCGGAACCGTCCACGACGGTCCCGGTGCACCTCTGGGGCGACAAGGTGGAGGCCGTGCCCGCGGGAGAGGCGGCCGCCGCCTGGTTCAGCGGGTACCTGGGGACGGAGGTCGCCCTCGTCCACCTCGACGACCCCGGCCGCCGCCGCCCGATCGACCCGGAGTACGCACGCCCCGGGGAGACCGTCAGCTTCGCCGACGGCTTCCCCCTGCTCGTGACGACCGAGGCCTCGCTGGCCGCCCTCAACGCGCTGGTCGCCGCGGGCGACCACCCTGGGGAGGGGCCGCTGCCGATGGACCGCTTCCGCCCCAACGCCGTGATCGCGGGGACCGACGCCTGGGCCGAGGACACCTGGACCCGGATCCGCATCGGGGAAGTCGAGTTCCGCGTGGTGAAGCCCTGTGGGCGTTGCGTGGTGACGACGACGGACCAGGACACGGCGGTCCGCGGCCGGGAGCCGCTGCGCACCCTCGCGCGCCACCGCAGATTCGGGGGCAGACTGGTTTTCGGACAGAATCTCGTGCCCGTACGACCCGGAACACTCCGGGTGGGCGACGCGTTGTTGATAGTGGAGTGAACGCGTCCCGAGACCGCGGCACGGTCCGGGCCCCGGCGGGTGCCGGCGTGAGACGGCCCCCCTCCCGCCCGGTCCATGCCGCGCATGTGCCGTGCCATGTGCGGTACTTGGACGGTGACAGGGGGTGCGACGACCGATGGCGGCCACGCACGTGCGGTGGTGGCGTTGGCGGAAGAACAGCCTGCGCCGCCGTTCCGACGTGTTCGAGGCCTGCGCGGGAGTCGCGGCGGGCTGCGCCATCGTCTTGGGGGCCCCGGCCGCGGGGCTGACGGCCGGGCTGGCCGTGGACCACTCCCTCCAGCACACCGTCAGCGTCCAGCACGCGGACCGCACGCAGGTCGCCGCCGTGGTGCTCAAGGCCGGACCGCGTGAGGCCGCCGACCCCGACCCCGAGTCCGGCCGCGTCCGCGAGGAAGGCCGCGACGCCCTGGTCCGCTGGACCGCGCCGGACGGTCACGTCCACACCGCCCAGGTACGGGTGGGCGCCGCCCACGACAAGGGCGACCACGTGGCGATGTGGACCGACAAGTCCGGTGCCGTGCCCGCACCCGCGCCCCTGGACTCCCGCTCCGCCACCACGCACGCGATGCTCGCCGGCATCGGCACCTTCCTCGCCGCGGGCGTGCTGGGGTTGATGGGACGCCAGCTGCTCATGTGGCAGTTGATGCGCCGCAGGCTCGCCGAGTGGGAGCGTGAGTGGGCCGCTGCCGGCCAGAGCTGGGGCCGGGCCGGAGCGGGCGGCTGACCACACCGGGTACGCACGCCGGTGCCTGCGATCATCCGCAATCGGCCTCATCCGGCCGGATCCATCAGGTGATCCATCAGCATCTGGGTGCTGGCGCGCGCCCGGTGCGCGCTACCGTGGAGGCCCCCAGGTCGGCGCAGTGCAAGAGGACGGGGCAGAGCATCTCCATGGCACAGGGCGTGGTTCAGGTGACGCACACCAGCAGCTCGCGGTGGCGCCGCCGCACGGGAGAGTACGAGAGCCTCGCCGCGGCCCTGGATGCGGCCGCCGAGGGCGATGTGCTCTCGGTCAACCCCGGGACCTACCGGGAGAACCTCGTCGTGGAGAAGGTCATAACGCTCCGCGCGGCCGAGGGGCCGGGCTCCGTGCGGATCGCCCCGCCGGCGGGTGTCGCCCTGACCGTCCGGGCCGCCGCGACGGTCAAGGACCTCTCCGTCGAGGGCCAGGACACCTCCGCCGCCGCCCTGCTCGTCGAGGGTGCCACGCCCGAACTCACCGGACTGCGGGTCAGCACCCGTTCCGCGGTGGGCATAGAGGTCCGTGACGGGGCGCGGCCGACCGTGCGCCGCTGCACCGTGGACAACCCGGCCGGGCTCGGGATCAGCGTCCTGGAGGCCGCGGGCGGCCTGTTCGAGGAGTGCGAGGTGGTGGCCGCCGGCCAGACCGGCATCTCCGTGCGCGGCGGCTCCTCCCCGCGGCTGGAACGCTGCCGGGTGCGCAACGCCTCCGGCGCGGGAATCTCCCTCACCGGGGAGGGCACCGTGGCCGAGGCGGTCGGCTGCGAGGTGTACGAGGTCAAGGGCACCGGTGTGCAGGTCGCCTCGCGCGCCGCCGGACACCTCACCGAGTGCCAGGTGCACCGCACCACCGGCGACGGCATCACCCTGGACACCGACGCGGTCCTGACCCTCTCCGACTGCGACATCCACGACGTGCCCGAGAACGCCGTCGACCTGCGCTCCCGCGCGGTCCTCACCCTCACGCGCACCACGGTGCGGCGCTTCGGCCGCAACGGGCTGTCCGTCTGGGACCCGGGCACCCGGGTGGACGCCAACCAGTGCGAGATCCACGACAGCCAGGGCGACTACCCGGCGGTCTGGGTCAGCGACGGCGCGGCCGTCGTCCTCGACTCCTGCCGCGTGCGCGACGTCCCCGACGCCCTGTTCGTCCTCGACCGGGGCTCGCGCGCCGACGTCGTCGACAGCGACATCTCCCAGGTCCGCAACACCGCGGTCTCGGTCAGCGACGGCGCCACCGTGCAGCTCGACGACTGCCGCATCCGCGAGGCCTCCACCGGCGCCTGGTTCCGCGACCACGGCAGCGGCGGCACGCTGTCCGCCTGCACCATCGACGACACGGCGACCGGTGTCATCGTGACGAAGGGCGCCGACCCCGCGTTGGAGCGCTGTGTCGTCACCAACCCGGCCGAGGCCGGGTTCTACGTCTCCGCGGGGGGCCGCGGCACCTTCACCGGCTGCCGGGTCACGGGCAGCCGGGGCTACGGCTTCCACATCATCGACGGGTGCCGCTCCACGCTCACCCGCTGCCGCACGGAACGCTGCGCACGCGGCGGTTACGAGTTCGCCGAGCCGGGCCCGGTGACGGAGGACTGCACCGGGGACCAGAGCGGTGAGCGCCGCACCCTGCCCGAATCGTCGGGGGTGCCCGCTCCGGCGGGTGAACGGCAGCCCGCGGCCGCGTCGTTCGGGCTGCTCGGCGGCCTGCCCGTGACACCGACCGGCGCCACCGAGGCGGCGGCCTCCCCCGCCCCGTCCCCGGCGGAGGACACCCGGCCCTCGGACGAGGTCCTGGCCGAACTCGACGCGCTGGTCGGCCTGGAGAACGTCAAGCGGGAGGTGCGCTCCCTGATCGACCTGATCGCGGTGGGCCGCAGACGCCTCGAGGCCGGGCTCAAGGCCCCCTCCCCGCGCCGCCACCTGGTCTTCACCGGCTCCCCCGGTACGGGCAAGACGACCGTCGCCCGGCTCTACGGCGAGATCCTGGCCACCCTGGGCGTGCTGGAGCGCGGCCACCTGGTGGAGGTGGCCCGCGTCGACCTGGTGGGCGAGCACATCGGCTCGACGGCCATCCGCACCCAGGAGGCCTTCGAACGGGCCCGGGGCGGAGTCCTGTTCATCGACGAGGCGTACGCCCTCGCCCCCGAGGACTCGGGCCGGGACTTCGGGCGGGAGGCGATCGACACCCTGGTGAAGCTGATGGAGGACCACCGCGACGCCGTCGTGGTGATCGTCGCCGGCTACACGGCGGAGATGGAGCACTTCCTGTCCGCCAACCCCGGTGTCGCCTCCCGCTTCTCGCGGACCATCACCTTCGACGACTACACCCCGGTCGAACTGCTGCGGATCGTGCGGGCCCAGGCCGAGGAGCACGAGTACCAGCTCTCCGAGGACACCGGCGAGGCGCTGTACAAGTACTTCACCGCGATCCCCAAGGGGCCGGCCTTCGGCAACGGCCGCACCGCCCGGCAGACCTTCGAGGCCATGGTCGAGCGCCACGCGGGCCGGCTCGCCCGGATCAGCGAGCCCAGCCATGAGGAGCTGCAACTGCTCTACCCCGAGGACCTCCCCCCGCTGCCCTGACCCTGCACGGGCAGCGTCCCCTCCGTGTTCCGGTGCAGCCAGCCGAGCAGGGAGCCGCGCTCGGCCGCGAAGGCCGGATCGGCCTGGTAGTCGAAGTGGGTCAGCAGGGGCGCGGGCAGAGGGTGTTCCTCCGTCCGCCCGTACGCCGCGGGATCGGGCAGCGGCGCACGGTCGACCGGTGGCCCGGGCTCGTCGAGGTGGACCGGGCCGCCGATGGGATCCGTACGGCGCCACAGGTTGCGCCAGGCGTGCAGCTCGACGTGGAGCGAGGTCAGGGCCGGGGGCCCGAAGTAGGCCGGGAACCAGCGCCCGTACAGCCGTCCCAGCGGAGAACCGTAGGTGAGCAGGGCGATCCGCGCCCGGGTCGCCGGATCCAGCTGCCAGACCGCCGCCGCGGCCAGGACGCTCCCCTGGGAGTGCCCGGAGAGGATGATCCGGCCGCGGTGCGCCCGCGTCCAGGTCGTCATGCGCCAGGTGAGGTCGGGCACGGCGCGCTCGGCGTAGCAGGGCGGGGCGAAGGGGTGCGCGGCGCGGGGCCAGAAGGTGCCCACGTCCCAGAGGATGCCGACGGTGCGGCGCGCCCCGGCGTCGCGGTAGGCCCTGCGGCCGAGCGCGATCAGGGCGACCACGCCGGCGCCGACCAGCCAGGAGCCGAGGTTCTGGGCGGCCTGAGCGACCGTGCGCACCCATCCGGGCGCGCCGGGCCCGGCGCGCCCGGGGACGGCACCGCTCAGCCAGGCCCCGGCGAGCGCCCCGGCACCCAGCAGAAAGGCCACGCCCCCGACGACCCCGATGAACAGGGCCGCCTGGTCGGTGAGTTCCGCCCTGGCCCGGGCCAGGGCGATCTGGCGGCTCCGCGCGGGCTCGTACTCCTCCCCCGGGTAGTCGGCCTCCACCTTCGGCACCAGCGCCCTGGTCCGGCGCAGCAGGCGCCTGCCGCGCACGACGACCACCACGGCCAGCACCAGGAGCAGCACCGGGATCGCCGAGGCCTGCCAGGACAGCAGCACGGGCGGCCCGGCGACGACGCCGCCCGCGCTGCCGGGCGTGGCACCGCGGTCGAGCCAGTCCGCGACCCGCTGGGCGATCCCTCCGGTGAGCACCCCGCCGAGGGAGCAGGCCAGCAGGGCCACGGCAGGTCCGCCCAGACCGCGCAGCTCCGCCCGGCCGCCGCCTGAGCGGTGCATCAGATGGGCGACGCCCGCGAGCGCCACGAGCAACAGCCCCTGGGTGAGGGCGAGCCAGCCGAAGGCCTCCCCGGACGGCAGCCGGCCGACGGCGCTCCAGCCCGGCCGGTGCCAGCAGGCGTACCCGGCCGCGGTCAGCAGCGCGGCGGCCGTCCCGCCGAGCATGACCCGGGCCAGCCGTGGATCCAGGGCCTCGTCCGGCGCGTGCTCGCTGCGTCCCATGCCGCACGTCACGGCGACCACCGCGACCGTCAACCCGGCCAGGGCGCCGGTCAGCAGCCAGCCGACGGCGGCGAGTATCCGGATCCCGCCCACGTCCATGTCCCGCTCCAGCGGGGGCACGACCAGCGCGACCGCCACCGTGAGCAGCCCCGCCGCCGTGTGGGCCGCGCGGAGCCGGGCCACCAGCCGCCGTCCGTACCAGAAACCGCGCCGGGCCAGCGGTGTGACGTCCGGACCCTCGCGCTCGCCGGGATGCGGGCCGGGCAGGGGCCGCTGGGACTCGTAGGCGTACCAGGTGCGCCGGGAGAGCCACCAGAGCAGCAGGGTCAGTCCGGCGGGCAGCGCGGCCCCCGCGGCGATCCGGCGCCCCGGCTCGCCGGCGGCGAGGAAGGAGAGCCAGCTCTTGCCGCCCGCGCAAGCGGCGTTGCCCGCGCACTGCCAGGCCACCAGGTCCATCGCGACCTCGCAGGCCGCGGCCACCAGCAGCACCGTCAGGGACAGCGCCAGCAGCCGCACCAGCACGTCGTACGCCCGGTCCATGCCCGGCCGGGAGACCGGCGGCCGCATCCAGTGGGCCAGATTGGCCACCATGAAGGGGAGCAGGAGCAGCCAGAGCGCGCGACTGCCGTCCCCGGACGTCAGATTGCACCAGGAGTAGGCGTCGGGCACCGGGCCCTCGCCGTACTCCTGCGAGCGGCGCTCCGCGTCGGCGTCGCCGGCACGCCGGTAGATCCCGGCGGTGTCGTCACCGCAGACGCGCGTGATGCGCGGGTCGTTGAGCATCGTCTGCGGCGTCGTCCCACCGACGCCGTGGACCAGCAGCTCGAGCGACAGCTCCGTTCGTACCGTATCCGACCGCATCGCGATCGCCTCCCGTACTTTCCCCGTGGCGCGCGTACGGCATCGCGCGTATTCAGAATCGGGCACACGTACCAGTACTGGACAGGGGTGTTCACGAATGCCACCCGAACGTGTCACGCGAGGTGCGTGTGGGACCGGTCACCCCGCGCCCTTCGCCCCCCTTCCCGCGGGGGAGGTCGTGGAAGGATGGCGAGACTGCCGGTCCGGGCAGCATCGGGATCACATCAGAGGATGGGACGGGACCTCGGGTGAGCGACAACCAGAACCTGCTCGCGGAACAGCGGCGTGCCCTGATCCTGGACGAGGTCCGGCGGCGCGGCGGGGTCCGGGTCAACGAGCTGACCCGGAGGCTGAACGTCTCGGACATGACCGTCCGCCGCGACCTCGACGCGCTCGCCCGTCAGGGCGTGGTCGAGAAGGTCCACGGCGGTGCCGTGCCGGTCGCCCCGGCCAGCAGCCACGAACCGGGCTTCGAGGCGAAGGCCGGCCTCGAGCCCGGGGCCAAGGAGGCCATCGCCCGCGCCGCCGCGCGGCTGGTCACCCCCGGCAGCGCCATCGCCCTCACGGGCGGCACGACGACGTACGCGCTCGCCCACCATCTGCTCGACGTGCCCGACCTCACCGTGGTCACCAACTCCGTACGGGTCGCCGACGTCTTCCACTCCGCGGCCCGCGGCGCGGCCGCCGGCCGCGAGGGCGCCGCGACCGTCGTCCTCACCGGTGGTGTGCGCACCCCCTCGGACTCCCTCGTCGGCCCCGTCGCGGACCGGGCGATCGGCTCGCTCCACTTCGACCTGCTCTTCCTCGGCGTCCACGGGATCTCGGTCGAGGCGGGCCTGTCCACCCCCAACCTGGCCGAGGCGGAGACCAACCGGCGCTTCGTCCGCTCCGCCCGCCGGGTGGTCGTGATCGCCGACCACACCAAGTGGGGCACCGTGGGCCTGAGTTCCTTCGCCACGCTGGAGGACGTGGACACCCTCGTCACGGACGCGGGCATCCCCGAGGTGCTCCGGGCGGAGATCGCCGAGCACCTGTCGGACCTCGTCGTCGCCGGTGAGCCGGGGGACTACGAGCCGGGCACCGCCGCCGCGGGCGAGGGCCCCGCAGACAACTGACTGGCCATCAACTACCGTACGGCGCATGAAGCGCCGACTGCGCCCCACACGCCAGGTGGACCTGGGCTTCCTCGTCTCAGCGCCGCTCCGCCTCGTCTTCGCCGCCGACACGGCGGCGCCCCCCGAAGCCGTCCACGCCGCTCTCGCCAAGGACACCGAGGGCTGGACGGCGTGGTTCGACGCCGTCACGACCGCCGTACCGACCGCCACTGGCCGCACGGTCGGGCTGCGCGGAGGCATCCGCTTCGAGGAGACGATCCTCGCCGACGAACCCCCGCGACGCTTCGCCTATCGCGCCGACGCGACCAACGCCCCCGGTCTGCGCGCCCTGCTGGAGGAGTGGGCGCTCTCCCCCACCGCTGTCGGCGGCACCCGTGTCCGCTGGACGTTCGCCGCCGACGGCCCGCCGGCCCTGCGCACCTTCCTGCTGATGTCCCGGCCGGGCCTGGGCCTGTCGTTCCGTTCCGCGGTCCGCTCGCTTGACCGCCGGCTGGCCTCCTGAGCGGGGCCGGGGGCTTCAGGTCCGGGAGACGGTGCCGCAGTCCTCGGCCCCGGTCTGCTCGGCTGCGAGGTCCCTGCTGCGGTCGTAGGGGTCCACGGTGGGTCCCGACCGATCGGCGTCGTCACCCTGTGAGGCGTCGGAGGCGAACTGCGGGTGGAGCCAGCCGTCGTGGACGGTGCAGGACGAGTTGGCGACGTCGTCGTCGTACCGGGTGACCGCGAACCTGCCGGGGGTGACCCGGTAGCGGGACGGGTCGGGGAACTCCACGTCCAGGACGCGGCGGATGATCGTCCGGGCGACCTCGGTGGATCCGGACCCCGCCTTCACCACGGGGTACACGAAGGTGTAGTCGGCGTGGACGGCCACGGCGCGGTCCTTGCCCTTCGTGAACGTCATCCGGCCGCGGGTCTTGACCACCTCTCCGGCCAGGGCGACTTCGGAGGGCTTGAAGCGCGTCGCGAGCCGGAGCGGGTCGTTCTTCCCGGTCGGCTCGCGGAAGGCCGTCTCGAAACGGGTGCGCATCTCGCGCTGGCTCGGATCGAGCATCCCCAGGGCGGCGTCCGGCCGTTGCCCCCGAAGCGTGGCGGGGTCGAGGTTGGTGTCGACCAGGTACGCCTTGACGTTCTTCAGGGCCGCCGTCACCTGCGCCGACGTCATCCAGCCGGCAGGCCGCGCCTTCGGCGGGACGATCCCCGCGGCGCCGTCGGCGTACTGCTTCGCCGGGGAGCCGGCGAACGGGTCGCGGAGCGTGGGCGTGCCGGGGAAGGGCTCCTGCGAAGGGGCGCTCGTCGGCTCCGCCGTCTCCATGGGGAGCGGCGAGGAGTCCGGCGCCGCGCTGCGGTCGCCGGCGCGCATCATGTCGAGGGCCCAGCCCGGGTTCAGGGCGAACAGCAGCAGCCCGACGGCGACGAGGACACCGACCAGCCCGAGCCCGCGGCGGCGCCGGTGGCCGCGCTCCTCGACCTGGTAGAGCGAGGGGCCGGTGCGCCAGCCCTCCGGCTGCGCCGGCGGCGGGTTGCCGCGTCCCCTGCGCTTGCCGCGGCGCGCCGCCTGCTCGTCCTGCTGCCGCAGCCGCTCGGTGACCATACGGGCGCGCGCGGAGGGTTCCTTGGGCGCCGACGCGCGGATGTCCGCCTCGGAGTCCCGTACGAAACGGTCCCAGACGTCGTCGGGAACAGAGGGCACGTCGTCGGGGGACGGCGGGGAGGTGGGCACCGGAGGCTCTTTCACGAGGTCGGGCGGACAGGCCTTTCTATAACCGAACACAGGTTCCCCACAAGTCCCGTGGGCCCCGCCGCCCCCCGCCATCGACGCCTCACCGGTACTCCGCCAGGCGCGGCCACACCCCCACGACGACCAGTACCGCGGCGATGCCGAGAAGACCTGCGGGAACCTCGGGCCAGCCGTCGAGCCCGGAGCGCGCGGCGTCCGTGCGCGAGACGAAGTCGGCCTGCTGGTGCCGGGCGAGGGCGTCGAGGGTGGTCGCGAAATCCCAGAAGTCGAAGCCCACCTCACCGCGCCCGACGTCCGTGAGCACCACGGCCGCCTCGTCGATCCGCTTGCCGGCCATCAGCTCCACGAGCTTGCGGTCGTCCGCGCGGAAGTGCCCGTAGCGCTCGTTGACGTCGGCGTACGCGGGACGCTCGTCCGCCGAGGCCCAGCCCCCCGGGGCGAGCAGTCCTCCCAGCCGCCGGTCGAGCGTGTCGAGTTCGGCGCGCTGCTGCGGCTCCGCGCCGTTGACGAGCCACCGGCTCTGGGCGGCGGCGGCCTCCGCGGCGACGGCGCGCGCCTGCGCGAGCCGCGACCAGGGGCGCAGTCCGTCACGGGTACCCGCGCCAAGGTCGGCGGCAGCGCCGGTGAAGGAGACCACCCCGGCCAGGGCGACACCGAGCACCACGGCCGTCGCGGCGGCCAGCGCCGGGTTGAGCATGCGGCGGTAACGACGCGTCAGGTCGCGCTGCCACCACAGGAGTACGGCGACGGCGGCCGGGCCGAGGACTCCGACGGCCACGGCCGAGCCCAGGGCGGCGTCCTGCGCGCCGCGAGAGGCCGCGACGGCCTGCGCGTCGTAGGCGTTCGCCAGCGCAGCGACCTTGGGCAGCAGATGGCTGTGCATGATGTCGCCCGCCTCCGCGGAGAAGGCGACGGCGACCGCCGGGGGGTGGCCCGCGGCCCGCTCGTGGTGCTGTTCGTCGACGTAGGCGGCACGGCCGCCGGCGTCGTCGTACCGCCCGAGCAGGTCGAGGATGCCGCGCACCTGCGCGGCGTGGGCCTCGTCGCCGCCGAGCTGCCGGAGGAGTTCGCTGGCCTGGGCGCGGCGCTGCTGCGCGGTGATGAGCGCGAGGAGCCGGTTGCCGACCGACACCTCGGGGTCGTCGGCCGCGTGCCCGGGCACGAGCTGGTTGGCGCGCTGGGCGTCCAGGTCCGCCAGCGCGAAGCCGAGTTCGGCGGCGACGGCGGCGCGGTGCGCGGCGGTGTCGCGCAACCGCTCCGCGTCCGACCGGACGGTGACGGCGCCGACGACGACGGCAAGGCACAGGGCGACGACGGCGACGAGTGCGGCGGTCGCCTGGACGACCAGCCGCGCCGGAGGCGGCAAGCGACGGCGTCGCGCCCGGACGGTCGGCGCCGGTGCCCGGGACGCCGGCGGTGCGGACGCACCCGGCGCGGGGGGCGGCGGCGCGACCACCGCAGGCGCCACTTGAGAGATCGTCATATCGGGACCCTAAGAGCGCCCGGAGAAGGGAAGGCGGTACTCCGGCGGACCCCGGGTGACCACGGCGTAACAGAACGGAACGGGCGGACCGGGTCAGTCCGGCCAGTCCCCCGCCGCCAGGAAGGCGTCGATGGTCACGGCGTACGGCCCGATGTCCAGGCCCTGTTCGGCGACCCAGGCATCGGAATAGTACTTGTCCAGGTACCGGTCGCCGGGATCGCACAGCAAGGTGACGACACTGCCCGTGCGCCCCGCCGCGACCATCTCCGCGACGATCTTGAACGCGCTCCACAGCCCGGTCCCCGTCGACCCGCCGGCCTTGCGCCCGATGGCCGCCTCCAGGGCGCGTACCGCGGCCACGGAAGCCGCGTCCGGCACCTTCATCATGCGGTCGATCGCACCGGGCACGAAACTCGGCTCCACCCTGGGCCGGCCGATGCCCTCGATCCGTGAACCCCGTTCGCAGCACACGGCGTCGTCGCCGCTCACCCAGCCGTCGAAGAACACCGAGTTCTCCGGGTCCGCGACGCACACCAGGGTGTCGTGCTGCATGTAGTGGACGTAGCGGGCGATGGTGGCCGATGTGCCGCCGGTGCCGGCGGTCGCCACGATCCATGCCGGGCAGGGGTTCCGCTCCAGGCGCAGCTGCTGGTAGATCGACTCGGCGATGTTGTTGTTGCCGCGCCAGTCGGTGGCGCGCTCGGCGTAGGTGAACTGGTCCATGTAGTGGCCGCCGCTCTCCTGCGCGAGGCGGGCGGACACCTCGTAAACCGTCCGCGGGTCGTCCACCAGGTGGCACCGGCCGCCGTGGAACTCGATCAGCCGCTGCTTCTCCCAACTGGTCGTGCGCGGGATGACGGCGATGAACGGCACGCCGATCAGGGCGGCGAAGTACGCCTCGGACACCGCGGTCGAGCCGCTGGAGGCCTCGATGACGGGCTTGCCCGGCCGGATCCAGCCGTTGCACAGGCCGTAAAGGAAGAGCGAGCGGGCGAGGCGGTGCTTGAGGCTGCCGGTCGGGTGGGTCGACTCGTCCTTCAGATAGAGGTCGACGCCCCAGGCATCGGGGAGCGGGAAGCGCAACAGGTGGGTGTCGGCGGAGCGGTTGGCGTCCGCCTGGACCTTCCGTACGGCCTCTTTGAGCCATCCTCGGTAGTCCGGGTCGGTCCGGTCCACGTCGACGGTGGACACGGCCTCCGCCGCCCTCCCACGGTCCTCTCGGTCACCCTTCTCGTTGCCGCCCACCTGCGCCGCCTTCCCTTCGCGCCTGTGTCCCGATCATAGGCAGACGCTGGTGCGGCGCCCTCCGGAACGGGCAGACTGCGACCCGGACGAAGGAGGGGATGCGCCGTGGCCGAAGCGGAGTTCAGCGCCACAGGGGTACGGATCGGACGGCGGCTGAGGTCGCTCACCCGGGGCGGGCAGGTCGTGATCCAGGACGGCCGCCTGGTGCTGCTCACCAGCCGCGGGCGGGAGATCGACAGCGCGCCGGTGGAGGACGTCCACGCGCTGACCCCGCGTTTCGCGGTGCGTCGCCGCACGCTGACCCGGCTCAACGGCACGGGCTACTTCCTGACCCTGCGCAAGCAGGGCACGGCTTCGGCGGGCCGCTTCCTGGACGCCCTGCGAGCCGCCCGGGAGCGCGTCGCGCGCCGTTGACGCGAAAGGAGCGGCACTCTCCGCGTTCACGGAGTTGCGGTAAGCATCCATCGGGGTGATCCTTGAGTGGCGTCACGGAGTCACTGCAGCAGTCACTCACAGCAATCCCGCAAAGGTGTTCCCATTCCATGCGGGCGGGGCATGCCCCGGTCACAGGGGCGCGCCCTCCACCGCGGAGGGAGTCGCAGCCGTGATCAGCTCAGAAGGCAGTAAGCGGCAGTGTGCTCTGGAACTTGAGGCACTGCCGTCCCGGATCCAGCAGGTACGCCGTATCGTCGCCGCTCAGCTGCGGTACTGGCGGCTGGACCCCCTGACCGACCCCACTCTGCTGGGTATCACCGAACTGCTCGGCAACGTCCACCGGCACGCCCGGCCGGACAAGCGCTGTTCCGTCGAGCTGAGCTTCGCCTCCGGCTGGCTCACCGTCGCCGTCTCGGACAACGATCCGCGCCTGCCGCGGGTCCGCGAGTTCGAGCCCCTGGCCACTTGCGGCCGCGGCCTCGCCATGGTCGTGTCGATGAGCGACAGCTGGGGCACCGAGACCCTCAACGACGGTGGCAAGGTCGTGTGGTTCACGCTCCGGGCCGAGGCCACCGTCTCGCCCAGGGCGATGACCGAGCAGGTCTCGGCGGCGGTGGTCCGCAAGGTCGCCCCGCGGACGCTGCCGGTGCTCCCCGAGACGCCGGAGGCCTGGCCGCCGGTGCTCGATCGTCTGGTCCCGGCAGCGGCCGAACCGGTTCTGGTCTGACGCGCGGCCGCCGCACCCCTCGAGGGGCACGGCGGCCGTGGCCCTCCGGGCCGTCGTCGGCGGATTCATTCCGCGGCGATGGCCCTCAGTACGTCCAGGCGCGCCGGGCCGGGCCGGGCGCCATCCGGCCAGGACCGGTGGCCCCCGGAGAGCTCGCTCGGGCGGTGCCGCAGCCGGTCGCCCAGGCCCACGACCTCTTGCGACGGTCAGGGTCGGCAGCAGGTTGCAGGACTGGAGGACGAAGCCGACCCGCTGCCGGCGCAGCAGCGTCAACTGCCGGTCCCCGAGCGTGCCCAGCTCGGTGTCGCCGATCCATGCGGTCCCGGAGATGAGGGTGTCCAGCCCGGCGTCGCAGTGCATGAGCGTGGACTTCCCGGATCCGGAGGGCCCATGATCGCGGTGAACCGTCCGGCGGGGAAGCCCACCGTGACCCCGTCCAGGGCGCGCACTCGGGCGTCGCCCGTCCCGTAGGTCTTGACGGCGTCGACGACGCGGGCGGCGGTCATCGCTCCCCGCCCCTGGAGAAGCGGCCGAACTGCTCGTCCAGGACGGACAGTCGGCGCCAGTACTCGTCCTCGTCGATCTCGCCCGCGGCGAAGCGGCGGCCCAGCACGGCGATCGGCGAGTGCTCGCCGATCGCCGCACGGGCGTGCCAGGGGCCGCGGCCCAGGCCCCGGCGCCACATGGTGCGGCGCAGCAGGAATGCGACGCCCGCGATGACGGCGGCCCAGATGAGGGGGAAGAACAGGATCCAGGGGCCGGGTCCGCCGTCCCAGTGGTCGGCGAGCGAGGTCAGTGCGGTGGCGTCCATTGCGATGCGTCTCCTTGGTGATGCCGAGTTCCCGACACCACGAGACTGGCCCGCGCGGGGTCGCCGGTCGTCGTACGACCAGCGGCACCTCGGGTACCACCCTGGGAGTACGGCCGCTGTCGGTGCCTGCGCCTAGCATGCGGATCATGTGGCGATGCACAGGTCTGCGATGGGTGTCCGGGGCCCCGGTGTGGACCTGGTGGCACCCCCGCCTCGGCGACCGGCGCAGTCCCGTGCGTCTCGGTGACCCGCTGGCGCTCGCCGTGGAGCCGGGCGCGGTACGGCGGTGCACGGGCGTGTGGCGTGCGGGGCGCTGGACCCCGTGCCCGCGGGCCGCGGAGCTCCCCGCGCAGGCTCGCCGCGACCAGTGCGAACAGTGCGCGGCGCTGGACCGCTCCCGTTCCGTGGCCGCGGACACCCGGCTGGACGACCCGCGGCCCTTCGCGGTGTACCTGGCCTGGTTCGGCCCGGGTCTGGGCAAGGTCGGCATCACCGCGGCCGAGCGGGGCAGCGCACGGCTGCTCGAACAGGCGGCGATCTGCTTCACGTTCCTCGGCCGCGGCCCCCTGATGGCCGCGCGCCGCGCCGAGTCGGTCCTCGGGACGGCGCTGGGCATCCCGGACCGGGTGTCGACGTCCGCCAAGCGTGCCGCCCGCGCCGCGCTGCCGCCCGCGGCCGCGCGGGAGGCCGAGCTGCGGGCGCTGCACGAGGCGGCGGCCGCGGTCCCCGACTGGCGGGCCACACTGGCGGCCACCGCGTTCCAACCCGTCGACCATGCGGCGGTGTTCGGCCTGGAGCCCGACGCGCCGCGGGCGACCGCCGCGGTGACCGGGCTCGCTCCGGAGACCGCCCTGGGCGGCACCGTCGTGGCCGTGGCCGGAGGGGACGTCTACCTCCGTACCACCGGACCGGCCGGCGGTGTCCTGCTGCTCGACTCCCGCCTGGTTCCGGGATGGCCGCTGACCTCGCCGGCGCGGGGCATGCCGGCGCCGCCCGCCAAGGCCCTGCCACCGCCCACCGAGCCCCCACAGCCGCTGTTCTGACGGTCCGCCGGCGGCTTGCCGAGGGGCTAGGCGCCGAGCGCCGTGAGCGGATCGTCCAGCACCGGCTGCCAGGCCAGTTCGGCGGCTCCGACGAGGCTGTTGTGGTCCAGGGCGCAGGCGAGCAGCGGGACGCCGCCGCTGCGTCCCCACAGGCTCCGTTCGGCGACCACGGCGCGCAGTCGCTCCGGGTCCGCGTCGAGCAGCCAGCGGTGCAGTCCGCCGAGCAGGATCCGGTCGGGGTTGAGGACGTTGACCAGTCCCGCGAGTCCCTGACCGAGGTGGTCGATGAGGCGGTCGGCGGCGCTGCGCACGGCGGGGTCGTCGCACTCCTCACGGAGCAGGGCGCGGCACTGGTCGGGCAGCGAGCCCTCGGGGCCGGGGATCCGGCCGGCGGCCTCCAGGAAGGCGAGCGGGTCCACCTCGACGTCGAGGCAGCCGCGGCTGCCGCAATGGCAGGGCCGTCCCTCGGGGTTGACGGTGAGGTGACCGACCTCGAGGGCGAGTCCCGCACTGCCGGTGTGGAGCTTGCCGTGCAGGACGAGGGCACCGCCCACGCCGCGGTGGCCGGTGGCGACGACCAGCAGGTGTTCGGCTCCCTGTCCGGCGCCGTGCCGGTGCTCGGCGAGCGCGGCGACGTTGACGTCGTTGCCGACGAAGCACGGCGGCGGCGCCCCGTTGGGGGAGAGGAGGCCGGACCGCTCGATCTGCTCGCGGAGGATGTCCAGCACCGGTGCGCCCGCGGGCCACGCGAGGTGCAGGGGGTTGAGCGCGGCGCCCTCCGGCTCGGCGACGGCGGACGGCACGGCGAGGCCGACTCCCGCGCACGCCCGGCCGGCGGCGCTCAGCAGCTCCGCGCCGGCCTCGACGACGGCGCCGAGGACCCGGGCGGGATCCGCGGGCACGGTCATGGCGACCGGCTTGGACGCGAGGATGTGGCCGCCGAGTCCGACCAGGGCGGCACGGAACCCGTCGGCGTGGATCTGCGCGGCGAGGACGACGGGCCCCTCGGGGTTGACGGCGAGTCGGTGCGAGGGCCGGCCCTGCGCCCCGGCGGGTCCGCCCGGCCGGGTGTCGACACGGATCAGGCGCAGCGCCTCCAGCTCGGCGGCGACGGCCCCCGCGGTCGCCCGCGTCACACCGAGTTCGGCGGTGAGCACGGCGCGGGTGGGCGCGCGCCCGGTGTGCACGAGCGCGAGCGCGGGACCGAGCGCACCGCGGCCCCGCTCCAACCTTGTCCGAGTCTGGGTCACAGTCCTATTCTCACTTTGTGCCGAGCCTAAACAAAATACGGAGCGTACTCACCGGGCAAGATCGCGCAAGTCCACCGTTCCCGCTGCGGAGCCTCCGTGTCGCCCTGACCGCGTTCTTCGCCCTCGACGGATTCGTCTTCGCCGGCTGGGTCGTTCGCATCCCCGCCGTCAAGGAACAGGTCGGCGCGTCGGCGGGGGCCCTCGGTCTGGCGCTGCTCGGCGTGTCGGCGGGAGCGATCGTCACCATGATCCCCGGCGGGCGGCTGTGCCGGCGCTTCGGGGCCCGGCAGGTGACCGTCGGCACCGGCGCCGTCCTGTCACTGAGCGTCGCGCTTCCCGCGTTCACCCACTCCCCCGTCACCCTGGGTCTCGTGCTGCTCCTGCTCGGCGTGGGCTTCGGCGGCATGAACGTCGCGATGAACACCGTCGCCGTCGACCTGGTGGCCGCACTGCGGCGCCCCATCATGCCCGGATTCCACGCGGCGTACAGTCTGGGCGGACTGGTCGGGGCGGGTGTCGGCGGACCGCTGGCCGCATGGCTGACGCCGGCCCAGCACCTCGTCGGTGTCGCCGTGTTCGGGCTCGTGGCCACGGTGCTGCTCGGGCGGCTCCTGCTGCGGCACGCGATCCCCCGAACCGTGGAGCACAAGCATCCTGCGGATCCGCCGGCCGTCACGGCGCAGAACGCGCACGGCACCGGGCGTCCCGGCGGCGCCCGGCGGATGGTCGCCGTCTTCGGGCTGATCGCCCTGTGCACCGCGTACGGCGAGGGGGCGCTCGCCGAGTGGGGTCCGCTCCATCTGCAGGAGGACCTGCACACCGGGCCGGCCCTCGCGGCCGCCGGATATGCCGCCGTCGCCCTCGCGATGACCGCCGGGCGGCTCTCCGGCACCGCCCTCCTGCTGCGGCTCGGCCCGACCCGGGCGGTGGTGCTGGGCGGACTGACGGCATGCGCCGGGATGCTGCTGGGCGCCTTCGGTCCGGCGGTCTGGCTCGTCCTGACCGGCTTCGCGCTCACCGGACTCGGGCTCGCCAACGTCTTCCCGGTGGCCATCGGCCGGGCCGGTGCCCTCGGCGGCCCCGGCGGTGTGGCCACCGCCTCCACCCTGGGGTACGCGGGCTTCCTGCTGGGGCCGCCCACCATCGGCTTCCTCGCCGACGGCTTCGGGCTGCCGGTCGCGCTGACCACGGTCGCCGCGCTGGCGGCGGTGGCCGCCGCGGTCGCGCACACGACCCGGCACGCGTCGGCTGCCGCCGGAGTCTGAGACGCCCGTCCGACACCGTCTCGCGGCACGCAGGGCCCGGCCGGCCTCGGTGCCGCTCGGCCCGGCTGTCGGTGGCGGCTGCCACAATCACCCCATGGAGACAGCCGTGTTCATCGAGGCTCTGCGACGCGACGGCGCACTGCTCGCCGACGCCGCTGAAGCGGCCGGGCTCGACGCCGAGGTGCCGTCCTGCCCGGGCTGGCGCGTGCGCGAACTGGTCCGCCACCAGGGGGCCGTGCACCGCTGGGCGACCCGCTACGTGGCGGAGGGACGCCGGCAGCCGGAGCCCATCGAGGCCGAGGCCCCGGCGGACGACGCCTCGCTGCTCCCCTGGTTCCGCGCAGGCCACGAGCGGCTGGTCGCGGCCCTCGATGCGGCACCCGCCGACCTGGAGTGCTGGTACTTCCTCAAGGCGCCCTCCCCGCGGGCCTTCTGGGCGCGGCGCCAGGCTCACGAGACGGCGATCCACCGGGTCGACGCGGAACTGGCCCTGGGCCGGGCTCCGTCCCCGATGGACCCGGGGTTCGCGGCCGACGGAGTCGACGAGTTGCTCGCGGGTTTCCACATCCGGCCGAGAAGCCGGGTCCGCAGCGAGACGCCCAGGACACTCCGCGTGCGCACGACGGACACCGACGCCGAGCGGAACGACTGGCTCGTGCGCGTGTCGGCCGACCCCCTGGTCGTCGAGCGGTCCGCGCCGGGCGGGGCGGACTGCACGGTGAGCGGCACCGCCGAGGAGCTCTACCTCACCCTGTGGAACCGGGGCGCGTACGAGAAGCTGCTGGTCACGGGTGATGTCTCCGTGATCGACCTATGGCGGCGCACAGCCGCGGTCGGCTGATCCGGCGCTCCACGTTCGGGACGGGACCCCGGATCGCCGGTGACGCCGTACGCCTTCAGACCTGCCCGAGCATCCGCTCCAGCACGGCACGCTGCACCGGCTTGACCTCTTCGTGGCGGGCCCGCCCGGCGTCGGTCAGCGCGACCCGCACCCCGCGGCGGTCCTCGCTGCAGATCCCACGGCTCACGAGGCCGTCCTTCTCCAGTCGGCCGACCAGCCGGGAGAGCGCGCTCTGGCTCAGATGCACCCGGTCCGCGAGTTCCTGGACCCGGTAGGTGCATCCACCCTCGTCCGGGTTGCCCTCGGCGAGCAGGTCGAGCACCTCGAAGTCGCTCGCACCCAGTCCGTGCGGGTTCAGCTCACGGTCGAGTTCGCACGCTGTGCGCGCGTGCAGGGAGAGGACCTCCCGCCACCGCTCAACGAGCACATGCTCACTCTTCACGCCGGTCATGGCCGCAGGATAGCAGAAAAACAACACTAGATGTATACACATTAAATGCGCTTACATCTGATGCACGTGCATGTAGTGTTCCTCGGCATGACCTCTCCGCACACCGCCGTCCCCGGTACCGACGGGCGCTGGAGCGCCCGGCAGTGGGGCACCCTGCTGGTGCTCTGCGCCGCGCTCTTCCTCGACGCCCTCGACGTCTCGATGGTCGGCGTGGCCCTCCCGTCCATCGCGGACGACCTCGACCTGTCCACATCGTCGCTGCAGTGGGTGGTCAGCGGCTACATCCTCGGCTACGGCGGCCTGCTGCTGCTCGGCGGCCGCGCCGCCGACCTGCTCGGACGGCGCCGGGTCTTCCTCGTCGCGCTCGGCGTGTTCGCCGCCGCCTCCCTGCTCGGCGGGCTCGTCGACTCCGGCGAACTCCTCATCGCCAGCCGCTTCGTCAAGGGCCTGAGCGCCGCGTTCACCGCCCCGGCGGGCCTGTCCATCATCACCACGACCTTCGCCGAGGGACCGGTCCGCAACCGCGCCCTCAGCATCTACACCACCTGCGGCGCGACCGGCTTCTCCATGGGCCTTGTCCTGTCCGGCCTGCTCACCGAGGTGGGCTGGCGCTGGACGATGCTGCTGCCCGCGCCCGTCGCGGTCCTGGCCCTCGTGGCCGGCATCAAGCTGATCCCGTCGAGCCCCCGCGAGCGCCACACCGGCCGCGGCTACGACCTGCCCGGAGCCCTCACCGGCACGAGTGCGATGCTGTTGCTGGTCTTCACCGTCGTCGAGGCCCCCGAAGCGGGCTGGAGTTCGGCCCGCACCCTGCTCTCCTTCGCCGCCGTCGCCGTCCTCCTGGCCGCCTTCGCCGTGATCGAGCACCGCAGCAGCCACCCCCTCATCCGGCTGGGCGTCCTGCGCTCGCCCCACCAGATCCGCGCCAATCTGGGCGGCGCCGCCTTCTTCGGCTCCTATGTGGGCTTCCAGTTCCTCGTCACGCAGTACATGCAGTCCCTGCTTGGCTGGTCGGCGCTGCAGACCGCGCTGGCCTTCCTGCCCGCGGGCGCGCTGGTGGCGCTCGCCTCCACACGGATCGGCCCGCTGGTGGACCGCTTCGGGACGCCGCGGGTGATCGCCACCGGATTCACCCTGCTCTTCCTGGGTTACGTGCTCTTCCTGCGCGTCGACCTCAGCCCGAACTTCGCCGCGGTCATCCTGCCGTCCATGCTTCTGCTCGGCGCCGCGTGCGCGCTGGTCTTCCCGTCGCTCAACATCCAGGCCACCAACGGGGTGCGCGACGAGGAGCAGGGCATGGTCTCCGGCCTGCTCAACACCTCTTTCCAGGTGGGTGGCGCCATCTTCCTCGCGGTCGTCACCGCGGCGATCACCGCCGGTTCCGGCGACGGGCCCCCGGCCTCCCCGCAGGCCGTGCTCGACAGCTTCCGGCCCGGCCTGGTCGTGGTCAGCGCAATCGCCCTGGCGGGGCTGCTGATCACCCTCACGGGGCTGCGCCGCAGGGTGTCGTACGGAATCGTGGTCGCCTCCTCCGACGGCCTCGCGCCGGTGGACGAGGAGCGCAAGGTCCCGGTGCGGGACTGACCGGCCCGCCGTCCGGGGCCCGCGCGGACCACCGTCCGCGCGGGCCCTTCGGCTCAGCCGAGCCAGCCGGGCCGCACCAGGCCGGACTCGTACGCGAGGACGACGAGCTGGGCCCGGTCCCGGGCGCCGAGCTTCACCATCGTGCGGCTGACGTGCGTCTTGGCGGTGAGCGGGCTCACCACCAGCCGGCGCGCGATCTCCTCGTTGGACAGGCCGATCCCGACCAGGGCCATCACCTCGCGCTCCCGCTCGGTGAGCCGCTCCAGTCCCGCGGCGGCCGAGGGTTCCTTGGACCGCGCGGCGAACTCGGCGATGAGCCGCCGGGTCACGCCGGGCGACAGCAGCGCGTCGCCGTCCACCACCGCCCTTACGGCACGCACCAGTTCCTCCGGCTCGGTGTCCTTTACCAGGAAGCCGGAGGCGCCCGCCCGGATGGCCTCGAAGACGTACTCGTCGAGCTCGAACGTGGTGAGGATGACGACCTTGACCTCGCTCAGCGCGGCGTCCTCGGTGATCCGCCGGGTGGCCTCGAGGCCGTCCATGACCGGCATGCGGATGTCCATCAGCACCGCGTCCGGGGTGAGTTCGCGGACCAGGCCCAGTGCCTGGGCGCCGTCGGACGCCTCCCCCACGACCTCGATGTCGGGCTGGGCGTCCAGCAGGGCGGCGAAGCCCGCCCGCACCAGCATCTGGTCGTCGGCGAGCAGTACCCGGGTCATGGGTTCTCCTTGTCGGGGACGGACGCCGCCGCGGCGCCGGTGGTGAGCGGCAGAAGGGCCAGGACGCGGAAACCTCCGTCGGCGCGGGGCCCTGCCTCGACCGTGCCGCCGAGCGCCGCCGCACGCTCACGCATCCCGAGCAGCCCGTTGCCACCGCCGTCCGGGTCGTGGGCGTGGTCCGTGCCGGTGGTGGCGGGACCGTCGTCGTCGACCCGCAGTTCGACCGCGCCCCTGCGGCTGGTGATGCGTACGCGGGCGGTACGCGAGCCGGAGTGGCGGATGATGTTGGTCAGCGCCTCCTGGACGATGCGGAAGGCCGCCAGGTCCACGCCGGGCGGCAGGGCTCCGGCGCGGCCGTCGCGGGTGATGTCGACGGCCAGTCCCGCGCCCGCCGCCTGTTCGAGCAGTTCGGGCAGCCGGTCCAGGCCCGGGGCGGGCGAGCGCGGGGCCTCCCCGGGACCGCGCAGGGTGCCCAGCACCTGGCGCACCTCGCCGAGCGCCTCCTTGCTGGCGGCCTTGATGGTCGTCAGCGCCTGCCGGGCCTGCTCGGGGCGCTCGTCCATGAGGGCGAGTGCCACCCCCGCCTGCACGTTGATGACGGAGATGCTGTGGGCCAGGACGTCGTGCAGCTCGCGGGCGATGCGCAGCCGCTCCTCGTCGGCGCGGCGCCGCTCGGCCTCGGCCCGCTCCCGGCGCTCGCGGACGAACTGCTCCCGGCGCAGCCGCCACAGCTCCGCGACGGCGAGGATCGCCAGCAGCCAGGCGGCGGCCCCCGACACCTGGGCCCACGAGGCGGCCTTGTCCCCCGAGGGCGGCAGCCAGCGGTACAGCCACACGGTGATGAGCAGGTAGGCCGTGTAGAGGGCACCGGCGACGACCAGGACGGCTCTGCGGCGACCGGCGGCCACGGCCGTGAAGTAGGCGGCGACGATGCTGAGGAAGACGGGCCCGTACGGGTAACCGGCGGCGACGTACACGAGCGTCACGGCCGAGACGGCGGCCGCGACGGCGACGGGCGCGCGCCGGCGCCACAGGAGCAGCACGGGCCCGGCGAGCAGCAGCGCGTACCCGAAGTGGTCGAGGGTGACCCGGCCCCCCGCGTTGTGCGAGGCGGCCGTGCTCCCGAGCACCTGGACGACGGCGATGACCAGCGACGAGACCCAGGGGCGGCGCAGGCGCCCGGCGCCGTGACCGCGGTCGGGCCCGGTGCGGCGCCACGGCGGCCCCCATGTCGGGCGGCCTCCCGGTGTCACGTCGTCGGTCATGCGGCCACGCTAGACCGGGGCACGGCGGGTCGGCGTCCGGCCGGCGGGGTGACCGCGTCTACTCCCCGTGGAGTACGTGCCCACGGCGGAGGCCCGTCTGGTGCGCGAGGCCCGCGACGGCGTGGTCGAAGAAGTCGTCGCGCGCCTCGACCACGTTGTTGAACTGGCCGAACACCTCGAAGCTCACGAGCCCGAAGAGCTGTGCCCAGGCGGCCACGAAGGCCGGGATCACCGGTGGCGGCAGGTCGCCGTCCAGGTCCCTGCTGAGCCGCCACGCGTCGGCGTGGACGGCCTCGGACAGCGTGGCGTCGGCCGGGGGCACGGCGAGCGCGCCGGTGGTGTGGGCCTCCTCGGCCACGGCGAGGAGCGCGAGCCCGACCCGGGACGCGGGTCCGATCGTGTCGAGCGGGGCGGAGTAGCCGGGCACGGGAGAGCCGTAGATGAGGGCGTACTCGTGCGGATGGGCGAGGGCCCAGCGGCGCACGGCCCGGCAGACCTCGCTCCAGCGCTCCACGGGGTCGGCGCCGCCGGCATGGGCGAGGGCCTCCTCCGCGGCGGCGCCCACGGCGTCGTAGGCGTCGACGATGAGGGCGGTGAGCAAATCGTCCCGGCTGGGGAAGTACCGGTAGAGCGCGGACGAGACCATGCCCAGCTCCCGCGCGACGGCGCGAAGCGAGAGCCTCGTGGCGCCCTCGTCGGCGAGCTGTCGGCGCGCCTCTTCCTTGATGGCCGCGGTCACTTCGTCGCGGGCCCGTTCCCTGGCGGTTCGGATGACGCTCATGGGATCAGTGTAGGCGCGATCGGAGCAACGACCAAAAATGAGAGCAGTGCTCTTGCCATGGAGCGCGAGGGCGTGCACACTGTTCTCAAGCGAGAGCACCGCTCACGGACCGCTTCGGGTCCACGGTTCGCACGCCACGGAGGAGTCCCGATGTCCGAGCACGTCATCAAGCCCGGCTGGTTCACGATCAACGTCTTCAACCGCACGGTGGCCTGGCTGACCCGCCGGGGCCTCAGTGTGTGGGGCTCCCGTGTGCTGGCCGTCCGCGGCCGCAAGAGCGGGGAATGGCGGCGCACCCCCGTCAACCTGCTGGTGGTGAACGGGGAGCGCTACCTCGTGGCGCCCCGCGGGCACGTCCAGTGGACGCACAACATGCGGGCCGCCGGCGGCGGTCGACTGCTGCTGGGCAAGCGGGTCGAGGAGTTCAGCGCGACCGAGGTCGCCGACGACGCCAAGCCCGAGGTGCTGCGTGCCTACCTCAAGCACTGGAAGGCCGAGGTGGGCGTGTTCTTCGGCGGTGTGGGGGCCGGCTCCACCGACGAGGAACTGCGTGCCATAGCCCACAAGCACCCGGTCTTCCGCATCACCGAACTCCGGCCCCTCAGCTGAAGCGGACCTCCACCTTCTCGAATCCCAGCGAGGTCAGCAGCCGTTCCAGCATGGCCCGGGTGTTGGTCTCCGCACGCTTCGTCAGCTCGGTGGAGTTGGCCGCCTGCTGGATCTTCTTGGCGGCGAGCTGCTGGACCTGCTGCTCGTCCCCGGGGTGGGAGGAGAAGAAGTCACCGAGCCGGTCGAAGAAGCCGCGCTCCTGGGCGACCACGTAGGAACGGTCGGGGTCGAGCGACGCCCGCTCGAGGCGGGCGTGGGGCAGGGTGAGGACCGCGGAGGTCCGGTCCTCGGAGACCGTGACGCCCTTCGGGCCCACCTCGCCGAGGTCCACGTAGGCGTCGACACTGCCGGCCCCCACGTAGAGCGTGCGCCTGCCGCGCACCGCGTCGGGAAGGAACTTCGCGTCCTTCTCCAGGTCGACCACGACCTGGAACTCGCCGCTGGCTCCCTCGAAGCGGCTCATGTCCTGGATCGCCTTGAGCACCACGGGGCCGGTGCGGTCCTTGGTCTCCTCGGCGAAGGGGTTGGGCAGACCAGGTATCAGGTCGGCGCGTGCGACCAGAAACAGAAGTCCGCCGAGCACCACCAGCCCGGTGAGCGTACGCACCCACCACGGCAGTCTTCCGTCCACATTCCTCAAGGGCATGACGAGGACACCTCCCACAAGTTGTCTGCCCCTCAACTCCCCCTTTATGGCGTGCCGGAGGGTGTCAACGCAAGATCAATCGGCCCAAGATCGATCGATGTGGGATCAGCCGCGGTCGAAGGACTCCAGTGCGCGACGGGCCAGCGGATGAGTACGGACGAAATCGGCGAGCGAGCTGGATCCGCGGGTGATCTTGGCGAAGGCGTTCCACGCCGGCGGGAGGGTGGTGAGTGCGGCGTGCAGGAGACCGGGGCGCTTCTCGAAGATGCTCAGCATGCGGCGGCCGACGCCCATCTCGACGCCGAGACCGGCCTTGACGGCGAACGCGTAGTTCAGGGCCTGGCGACGCGCGTCCACCGCGTCGTGCGCCTCGGCGATCCGCACCGCCCACTCCCCCGCCAGGCGGCCGGAACGCAGGGCGAAGGAGATGCCCTCGCGGGTCCACGGCTCCAGCAGTCCGGCCGCGTCACCGCACACCAGCACGCGGCCGCGGGAGAGCGGGGAGTCGTCGGCGCGACACCGGGTGAGATGACCGGAGGAGATGCTCGGTTCGAAGCCGGCCAGACCGAGCCGGCCGACGAAGTCCTCCAGATAGCGCTTGGTGGCGGCGCCGTCGCCGCGCGCCGAGATGACGCCGACGGTCAGGGTGTCGCCCTTGGGGAAGACCCAGCCGTAACTGCCGGGCAGCGGGCCCCAGTCGATGAGCACCCGCCCCGCCCAGTCCTCGGCGACCTCCGCGGGCACCGGGATCTCGGCCTCCAGTCCCAGGTCCACCTGCGCCATCTTGACACCGACATGGGCGCCTATCCGGCTGGCCGATCCGTCGGCCCCGACCACGGCCCGGGCGAGGATCGTCTCGCCGTCGTTGAGGACCACCGCGACGGTCCGCCGGTCCGGGACGGAGGTGCCGTGCTGCTCGACCCGGGAGACCGAGGCCCCGGTCCGCAGCTGCGCGCCCGCGTCGACGGCCGCGTCCACCAGCCGGGCGTCGAACTCGGGCCGGTTGATCAGCCCGAACAGCATCTGCCGGGAGCGGCGGGTCCGGCTGAGCCGGCCGTTGAGGCTGAAGGTCACCGCGTGCACCCGGTCGCGCAGCGGGAGCTCGAAGCCCGGTGGCAGCGCGTCGCGGGAGGGGCCGATGATGCCTCCGCCGCAGGTCTTGTAGCGGGGCAGTTCGGCCTTCTCCAGCAGGAGCACACGGCGTCCCGCACTCGCCGCGGCATAGGCCGCCGAGGCCCCGGCCGGTCCGGCACCCACCACGACGACGTCCCACACCGCTGTGTCGTCGACGCCGTCCGCCGAACCGCCGTCCTGCGCCTGGTACTCGCTGCTCACGTGTGCTTCCGCTTCCGTTCGACCCGCCGACTGCCGTCACCCCTGCTCAGCCGCATACTAATCCGCGGGGTGAGCGAGGCGGCCTGTGGCACCATCGAACACGACCACCCGTCCACGAACATCGCGTTCGACGTGTCCCCATCAGGAGCGCCCATGTCCGCTGCACCACTCGCCGCAACCGTCGCCGCACTGATGCCGCGGGCCCGGACCGAGCTGGCCGAACTGGTGTCGTACCGCTCGGTCGCGGACCCCCGGCAGTTCCCCAGGAGCGAGTGCGAGCGGGCCGCCGGCTGGATCGCCGACGCGCTGCGCGCGGAGGGCTTCGAGGACGTCGCCCTGCTGGACACCCCGGACGGCACGCAGTCGGTGTACGGCTACCTGCCCGGCCCGGAGGGGGCGCCCACCGTGCTGCTGTACGCCCACTACGACGTGCAGCCGCCGCTGGACGAGGCCGGCTGGCTGTCGCCGCCGTTCGAGCTCACCGAGCGCGACGGCCGCTGGTACGGGCGCGGCGCGGCCGACTGCAAGGGCGGCCTGATCATGCACCTCACCGCCCTGCGCGCGCTGCGCGAGAACGGCGGCGTCCCGGTCGGCGTGAAGATCATCGCCGAGGGTTCGGAGGAGCAGGGCACCGGCGGCCTGGAGCGCTACGCGGAGGAGCACCCGGAGTTGCTCGCCGCGGACGCCATCGTCATCGGCGACTCCGGCAACTTCCGCGTCGGCCTGCCGACCGTCACGGCGACCCTGCGCGGCATGGCGCTGGTCGACGTCAAGGTGACCACCCTGGAGGGCAATCTCCACTCCGGCCAGTTCGGCGGCGCCGCACCGGACGCGCTGGCCGCCCTGGTCCGCATCCTGCACACGCTGCACGACGACTCCGGCGCCTCCACCGTGACCGGTCTCACCGCCGACGCGGCCTGGGACGGGCTGCAGTACGAGGAGGGTGCTTTCCGCGCCGACGCCAAGGTGCTCGACGGCGTCGGCCTGATGGGCACGGGGACGGTCGCCGACCGCCTCTGGGCCCGCCCGTCGGTCACCGTCATCGGCATCGACGCCCCTCCGGTCGTCGGCGCCACGCCGTCCGTGCAGGCCGTCGCGGGCGCGAAGGTCAGCCTGCGGGTCCCGCCGGGCGTGGACGCCCAGCAGGCGGCCAAGCTGCTGATCGCCCACCTGGAGGCGGCCGCCCCCTGGGGCGCCCGGGTGGAGGTCACCCAGGTCGGCAGCGGCCAGCCGTTCCGCGCGGACACCTCCAGCCCGGCGTACGCCTCCATGGCGGAGGCGATGCACGCCGCCTACGGCACGGAGATGGAGATCGCCGGCATGGGCGGCTCGATCCCGCTGTGCAACACCCTGGCGACGCTCTACCCGGACTCGGAGATCCTCCTGATCGGGCTGAGCGAGCCGGAGGCGCAGATCCACGCGGTGAACGAGAGCGTCTCCCCCGAGGAACTGGAGAAGCTCTCGCTCACCGAGGCGCTCTTCCTGCAGAAGTACGCCGCCAAGGCGGTGTGAGCCGGGCGGGCGGCGGGCGGCGCCCCCGTCGCCTCTCAGCCGCCCACCGGCACCCCCGCCTCCAGGTTGAGCACGGTGGCCCGCTCGCGCGCCCGCAGCGCCCAGCGCAGCCGGGTGTGCCGGACGGGCGGCAGCATGGAGGCCGCCTCGTCCTCCGTCGCGAAGCGCCAGCCGCGCAGCTCGGCGCCGGGCAGCAGCAGGCGCTCGGCGTCGGCCGCGGGCAGCCGTCCGCCGTCGAAGAGCAGCCGCAGACCGCCGTACCCGGGCGGCAACGGTGGCTCCCAGTCGACGACCAGGAGCCGGGGCACCACCGGGAGCCGCAGGCCGAGTTCCTCGGCGACCTCCCGCATCCCGGCCCGGGCGGGCGGCTCGCCGGGCTCCACGACCCCGCCGGGGAACTCCCAGCCGGGCTTGTAGGTCGGGTCGACCAGCAGCACCCGGTCGTCCTCGTCGAAGAGCAGCACCCCCGCCGCGAGGGTCTCGGAGGTGGGCTCGGGGGTCTGCACGATGTCGCAGGAGCCCGCGCCCTCCCGTATCGCCTCGGCTATGCGCTCGGCCGTCGCGCGGGGGGCGAGGCCCGCGGTGTCGACGACATGGGCGTCGGCCGTGAGCCAGGGCAGTGCCTCGTGGTAGACGGGCAGATGGTCCAGGCACCAGGCGCGGATCCCCGCGCTGGCCTCGGTGTCGTCCGGCACGTCGGCACGCTGGTCGATCCGCTCACGCAGAACCGTTTCCTCAGCGTGCAGCAGCACATGCCGCACGGTGATCCTGCGGGCCGCCAGCCCGCCGAAGATCTCGTCCCGGTACTCCTGCCGCAGCAGGGTCATCGGAACCACCAGCGGTCCCCCGCCCACCTCGGCGAGCAACGCCGCGGCGGTGTCGACGACCAGTCGCCGCCACGCGGGCAGTTCCTGGTAGTCGGAGACCTCGCCCAGCCGCTTCTCCGGGAGCATCAGCCGCAGCCCGCTGCCGATGAGTTCCGGATCGTAGAGCACGCTGCCCGGCAGCAGTTCGAGCAGTTCGCGTGCCGCAGTGGTCTTCCCCGCGCCGAACGTGCCGTTGAGCCAGACGATCACGGTGCCCCCTCTTCCGTAGCCCGGTAGCCCCCTACGAATTGCCCGGATCATCGGCGTCGGCAAACGCGCAGACCCGGCCATCGGCGCATACCGGTGGCTTCGGCACCCGGGAACACGGCGGTCGGCCCCTGCCGGCTCCCGGGGTCGGTGCGGCGATGAACCGCCGCTGCGGCAGCATGAACACCAGCACGGTCGGCAGCGCCACGGGCACCGGGTCAACGGCCGTCCGTCGCCGTCGGAGATGAGGACCGGGGCCCGCGGGAAGCCGTCGCACATCCGGGTGAACTCCGGCGTGGCCAGGGCCGCGAGGGCCGGCCGGCACAGCTGCAGGGCGCTCCGCCCGTACTGCGTCCACACCCCGGCGCCGTCCCACGACCGCCGCTTGCGGGATCTCCCGCGGCAGCGTCCAAAGGTGGTCGGCCGGCACGAAGACGCAGAAGCCGATCCGGAAGGCCACCTGGAAGGAGATGGCGGCCCGGCACGAGTCGCACACCGGAATCGACTCGGACATCCGGCAGGGCAGGGGGCGCGATGGAACAGGACGGCCGCATACCGTCCATGACGGCGAGCGGCGCCAGGACCGCCCAGCCGAGGGCGAGAAGCCGACGAGCAGCGCCATGACCTCGGCGCCCCGATGCCGGGGCGCACCGCCCAGGCTTCCCGCGCGCGGTTCGGCCGTTCCTGGCCCGCCCGGTCCCCGGCGCCCACACGAGTGCCTCGGCCTCCTCGGCGAGGGGGTCGGGGCGTGCTGTGAGGGCCGCCTTCAGCGGCGGCGCCTCCTTGGTCGGGAAACGCAGGAAGACGGTGCCGACGAACACGCCCGCCGGGCCGTGACCGGTCGCCCCGGGGTTCGGCCGAACGGGTGAACCGCCCCCTCCGGAAGCGCCTAGTGGGCGCCGGTCGCGAAGGCCTCCAGCCGCAGTGCCTGCGCCGCGGCGGCGGCGGCGCCGACCAGGCCCGCGTCCGTTCCGAGTACGGCGGGGACGACCTTCACCCCGGACGCGAACGACAGCGTGGCGTACCGGCGCATGTGCGCGCGCAGGGGCTCGAAGAGCAGTGGGCCCGCGCCCGCGACACCGCCGCCGATCACCGCCACGTCGATCTCCACCAGGGTGGCCGTCGCGGCGATGCCCGCCGCCAGCGCCTGCGCCGCGCGGTCGTACGAGGCGAGGGCGAGGGCGTCGCCCTCGCGGGCGGCCCGGGCGACGGCGGCGGCGTCGGACTCCTCGCCGTGGGCCGGCCGCCAGCCGGACTCCAGGGCACGCCGGACGATGTTGGGCCCGCTGGCCAGGCGCTCCACGCAGCCACGACTGCCGCAGGGGCACACGTCCCCGTCGAGGTCGACGCTGATATGCCCGATGTGCCCGGCGTTGCCCGTCGGGCCGGGGTGGAGCTTGCCGCCGAGGACGAGACCGCCGCCCACGCCGGTCGACACCACCATGCACAGGGCGTTGTCGTGCCCGCGGGCCGCGCCCTGCCAGTGCTCCGCCGCGGTGATCGCGATGCCGTCGCCGGTGAGCACGACCGGCAGCCCGCCGACCCGCTCGCCGACCTGGGCGACCACCGGGAAGTCCCGCCAGCCGGCGATGTTGACCGGGCTCACGGTGCCGCGCGAGGCGTCGATCGGTCCGGCGCTGCCGATGCCCACGGCGACGACCCGCGGCCAGTCCGCGGACTCCCGCAGCCCGGCCAGCACCTCCGCGAGCGATCCCATCACCGTCATCGCGTCCCGGTCGGCCGGCGTCGGGCGCTGCACGCGTACGAGCAACTCGCCGCGGGCGTCCACCAGGGCACCCGCGATCTTGGTGCCGCCGATGTCCACAGCGGCGATCAGCGGACCCGCACCGGCGGCACCCGACGGCGGGACGATGGACTCGGCAGAGCTCTCGAACGGCATGGGCGTAGTGTCGCCCTTTGTTGACAACGTTGTCCAGCCCATAGGATCACGCCGTGACCGATATTCCGCGCACCGCCCGTCCCACCATGAAGGATGTCGCGGCCCGGGCCGGTGTCGGCCTGAAGACGGTATCGCGTGTCGTCAACGAGGAACCGGGCGTCACCGAGGACACGATCTCGCGTGTCCAGGCGGCAATCGACGCCCTCGGATTCCGCCGCAACGACAGCGCGCGGCTGCTCCGCAAGGGCCGTACGGCCAGCATCGGGCTGGTCCTCGAGGACCTCGCCGACCCCTTCTACTCTCCGCTCAGCCGCGCTGTGGAGGACCTGGCACGGGCCCACTCGACGCTGCTGTTCACCGGGTCGAGCGCCGAGGACGCCGACCGCGAGCAGGAACTGGTGCTCGCGTTCTGCGCCCGGCGTGTCGACGGGCTGGTCATCGTTCCCGCCAGCGAGGACCACCGGTACCTGGAGCCGGAGATCGCGGCGGGCGTCGCGACCGTCTTCGTCGACCGCCCCGCCGGCGGAATCGACGCGGACGTGGTCCTCAGCGACAACGCCGGGGGCACCCGCGAGGGCGTCGCCCACCTCATCGCCCACGGGCACCGGCGCATCGGCTTCATCGGCGACCTCCCCCGCATCCACACCGCCGCCGAGCGTCTGCGGGGCTACCGGGAGGCGATGGACGACGCCGGGCTCCCGGTGCACGCGAACTGGGTCTCCTGCGGTCCCACGGCCCCCGGCCGCGTCCGCGCCGCCGTGGAGTCCATGCTCAGCGGCCCCGAGCCGGTCACCGCCCTGTTCGCGGGCAACAACCGGATCACCGTGACCGCGGTGCGGGTCCTCGCCGACCTGCCCAGCGTGGTCGCACTCGTCGGCTTCGACGACTTCGAGCTCGCCGACCTGCTGCGTCCCGCGGTCACCGTCGTCGCCCAGGACCCCGGACAGCTCGGTCGCACCGCGGCCGGACTGCTCTTCCAGCGGCTCGACGGCGTCGCGGGCGCCCCCAAGCGCGTCGAGCTCGCCTGCCGGCTGATCCCGCGCGGTTCCGGCGAGCTCCCGCCGGTGCCGTAGCGGCCCGGCGCCCCGTCAGTACGGTTCCCCTCGACCAGCCCGCAGGTGAAACCGAGGACCTCCCGGGCGCCGGGTCCGGCTCGGCGGCGGCCAGGTCGCCGAGCACCCGCAGGAACCGGGCGCGGTCTCGGGGCGGTGGCTCGCGCAGCGCCCACCCGGCGTGCTCCGCCGTCCGCACCGCGACGTCGGGGGCGACCTCGTCGTCCCCGCAGGTATCGAGGGAGTGGACGACGTCCACGACCACGCCGGCGCGTACGGGCCCGAGCGGGTCGGTGTCCGTCGCCGGGGCGCCGTGGCCGGCCGGGTGGCGCGGGCTCCCCGGGCCCGGCCCGTCAGCAGGCATGTGCCGTGGCGGTGAAGGTCAGCGTGGTGAAGGACCCCGGCCCGCCGTCGTACGCGACCGTCACCGTCCATCCGCCCCTGCCGAGGTTGACGTACGTACCGCCGCCGGGGCTCTTCTCCCGGCGCCACTCCGTCCACCCGTGCTCACCCAGGACCGCGGCGACGGAGTCGTACTCCCGCTCGCCCGCCCCCTTGGCGGCCGCCCAGGCGAACATGCACTGCTCGCTGGGCCGGTCGGACTCGTCGTCGACCACCACGGCCAGGCCCATCACGGTGTTCTCCGCCCTGCGCACGCCGGCCTGTTCCGCCGCCGCGGCGAGCTCCGCCTCCACCGCGGCGCGGCTCAGCGGAACCGAGCCGGCCGGCACGGCACTTGCCGGCCCCGCCACCAGCCCGGCAACCACGGCGACGGCACCGGCCCTGAGTATCGCGCGCGTCACCGGTGAGCGGGGCGCCGGTTCCCGGCCCATCTCTTCCACCACGACACCCTCCCATGACGGGCCGACAACCGGCGTGCGTCAGACGACCGTTGACACCCCGGCCCCTGAAACGATTCGATACCGGCCATGCCGCTCACCGACCTGCCGCTGGACGAACTGCGCCGCTACGCACCGGAGATCGCCGAGCCCGGGGACTTCGACGCCTTCTGGGCCAAAACGCTGGCCACCGCCCGCGATGCGGGCGCCGACCCGGCGGAGTACCGCAGGGTCGACTCGCCGCTGGCCACGGTCGAGGTGTTCGACGTGCGCTTCCCCGGCTGGGGAGGCCAGCCGGTCGCGGCCTGGCTGCTGCTGCCCCGCGGCGCGCAGGGCCCGCTGCCCGGGGTCGTCACGTACATCGGCTACGGCGGCGGGCGCGGGCTGCACCACGAGAACCTGCTGTGGAGCGCCGCGGGCTACGCCCACCTGGTCGTCGACTCCCGCGGACAGGGCCACGACACGCCGGACCCCGACCCGATGCCGGGTCCCCAGTACGTCGGCGGGTTCATGACCCGCGGCGCGGAAAACCCCGAGCACTACTACTACCGCCGCCTGATGACCGACTGCGTGCGCGCCGTGGACGCGCTGCGCGCGCACCCGGCGGTCGACGCGCGGCGGGTCGTCGTCTCCGGCGGCAGCCAGGGCGGCGGGCTCGCCCTCGCGGTGGCCGGACTGGCCCGCGAGGCCGTCGCGGCGGCCCTGGTCGACGTGCCGTTCCTCTGTCACTTCCGGCGGGGCGCCGAGACCGCCGCCGAGGGCCCGTATCCGGAGCTCGCCCAGTACCTCGGCGTCCATCGGCGCATCGACCCCGAACGGCTCTTCGGCACCCTCGACTACTTCGACGGCGTCCACTTCGCCCCGCGCGCCACCGCGCCGGCGCTGTTCAGCGTGGGCCTGATGGACCCCGTCTGCCCGCCGTCGACGGTGTTCGCGGCCTACAACCGCTACGCGGGGCCCAAGGACCTCACGGTGTGGCGGTTCGGCGACCACGGCGGCGGGCGCGACTCCCAGCCGTACGAGCAGATGCTGTGGCTGCGCGGCCTCGGCATCGCCCCGGCGGCGGACCGGTAGCCGCCGCTCACCCCGGTCGGCGCGCTCAGGAGCAGGACGGGCACAGGCCGCGGTAGGTGACCTCGGCCTCGGAGACCGCGAAGCCGAACCGCTCCTCGGCGGGAAGGTCGGCCAGCGGGTCGCCGGTCGGGTGGACGTCGCGCACGGTGCCGCACCCGGAGCACACCAGGTGCTGGTGCGGACGGTGCGCGTTGGGGTCGTAGCGCTTGGCGCGGCCGTCGGTGGAGACCTCCACGACCTCGCCGAGGGAGACCAGTTCGCCCAGCGTGTTGTAGACCGTCGCCCGGGAGATCTCGGGCAGCAGCCGTGCGGCGCGGGCGTGCACCTCGTCGGCGGTGAGATGCACGTGGTCGCCGTCGAGGACCTCCGCGACGACACGCCGCTGGGACGTCATGCGCCAGCCGCGCCCGCGCAGTCGCTCCAGCAGGTCGCTCATGTCTGCTCACCCGTTCAGCTCGGTGGACGTCCGGAATTCACCCCGTGGACACGTCCGGGTTCTGATTGCATATGGAATTGACGCTCTTCTTGACTTGGACTGCGTCCATCGTAGGATCGGTTCCGGCGCCAGCCAAGGGACAGGAAGACTCCAGTACGGCAGAAGAGAGAGACGTGACGGGACCACCGCCGTGCAGCCGCGCGGTGCCGCCTGGGTATCTCGGGCGCCCGCGTCGCACTGCCGTCGCCGGCCCCGCGCCCTTTTTCGCTGTCATGCCGCCGGTGAGGCCCCCGTGCGCTCACCGCGGCGGCCCCCGCCCGAACGCGTCCGACGGCCCGCAGTCCTGAGCACCGTGATCCGCCAGGTCCGGAAGGATTCCCATGTCTGAGAACCATGAAGCAATCGTCACAGACCCCAAGACGGAGGGTGTGAACGGTTGCCCCGTCGCGCACGGGCGCGCCCCGCACCCCACCCAGGGCGGCGGAAACCGGCAGTGGTGGCCGGAACGGCTGAACCTGAAGATCCTCGCCAAGAACCCGGCGGTGGCGAACCCGCTCGGTGAGGACTTCGACTACGCCGAGGCGTTCAAGGCCCTCGACCTCGCGGCCGTGAAGCAGGACATCCTCCAGGTCCTGACGACCTCTCAGGACTGGTGGCCGGCGGACTTCGGCCACTACGGCCCGTTCATGATCCGCATGGCGTGGCACAGCGCGGGCACCTACCGCATCAGCGACGGCCGCGGCGGCGCCGGCGCCGGCCAGCAGCGCTTCGCGCCGCTCAACAGCTGGCCGGACAACGGCAACCTCGACAAGGCCCGCCGTCTGCTGTGGCCGGTCAAGAAGAAGTACGGCCAGAGCATCTCGTGGGCCGACCTCATGATCCTCACCGGCAACGTCGCGCTGGAGTCGATGGGCTTCGAGACCTTCGGCTTCGCCGGCGGCCGCGAGGACGTCTGGGAGCCGGAGGAGGACGTCTACTGGGGCCCCGAGTCCACCTGGCTCGGCGACCAGCGCTACACCGGCGACCGCCAGCTGGAGAGCCCGCTCGGCGCCGTCCAGATGGGCCTGATCTACGTCAACCCGGAGGGCCCCAACGGCAACCCGGACCCGATCGCCGCCGCGCGCGACATCCGTGAGACCTTCCGCCGGATGGCGATGAACGACGAGGAGACCGTCGCCCTCATCGCCGGCGGCCACACCTTCGGCAAGACCCACGGCGCCGGCCCGGCCGACAACGTGGGCGCCGACCCCGAGGCCGCCTCGATGGAGGAGCAGGGCCTCGGCTGGCGGAGCACCTACCGCACGGGCAAGGGCGCGGACGCGATCACCAGCGGTCTCGAGGTCACCTGGACCAGCACCCCGACCCAGTGGGGCATGGGCTTCTTCGAGAACCTCTTCCGCTACGAGTGGGAGCTGACGACCAGCCCCGCCGGCGCCAACCAGTGGGTGGCGAAGGACGGTGCCGGCGCGGGCACCATCCCCGACGCGCACGACTCCGCCAAGAGCCACGCCCCGACGATGCTGACCACGGACCTCGCCCTCCGGTTCGACCCGGTCTACGAGCAGATCTCGCGGCGCTTCCTGGAGAACCCGGACGAGTTCGCGGACGCCTTCGCCCGTGCGTGGTTCAAGCTGACCCACCGCGACATGGGCCCGCTCGTGCGCTACCTCGGTTCCGAGGTCCCGTCCGAGGTCCTGCTCTGGCAGGACCCGCTGCCCGAGCGGACGCACGAGGTCGTCGACGCCGCCGACGTCGCCGCCCTCAAGGAGCAGGTCCTCGCCTCGGACCTGACCGTCTCGCAGCTGGTGTCCGCCGCCTGGGCGTCGGCCTCGTCCTTCCGCGGCAGCGACAAGCGCGGCGGCGCCAACGGTGCCCGCGTGCGCCTGGAGCCGCAGCGCGGCTGGGAGGCCAACGACCCCGACCAGCTCGCGGTGGTGCTGCGCACCCTGGAGGGCATCCAGGAGTCCTTCAACGCGGGGCAGACCGGCGGCAAGCGGATCTCGCTGGCCGACCTGATCGTGCTGGCCGGTTCCGCCGCCGTCGAGAAGGCCGCCGCTGACGGTGGTCACCCGGTCGAGGTGCCCTTCACGCCGGGTCGTGTGGACGCCGCGCAGGACCAGACGGACGTGGAGTCCTTCGCCGCGCTCGAGCCGGCCGCCGACGGGTTCCGCAACTACCTGGGCAAGGGCAACCGCCTGCCGGCCGAGTACCTGCTGCTCGACCGGGCGAACCTGCTCACCCTCAGCGCCCCCGAGATGACGGTCCTCGTCGGCGGTCTGCGCGTCCTGGGCGCGAACCACGGGCAGTCGTCGCACGGCGCCTTCACCGCGACCCCCGGGTCGCTGAGCAACGACTTCTTCGTCAACCTGCTCGACCTGGGCACGTCCTGGAAGGCGACCTCCGAGGACCAGTCCACCTTCGAGGGCCGTGACAACGTCACGGGCGAGGTCAAGTGGACCGGCACCCGTGCCGACCTCGTCTTCGGCTCCAACTCCGAACTGCGCGCGCTCGCGGAGGTCTACGCGAGCGACGACGCGAAGGCGAAGTTCGTGAACGACTTCGTCGCGGCGTGGGCGAAGGTCATGGACCTCGACCGGTTCGACCTCGTCTGATCGTCCGCCTCACCGGGACGTCCGGGCCGGCCCCCGCGGGGGCCGGCCCGGACGTCTTCACGCAGGGGGTGCGTCAGACGGCGGCGGGCCGGCCCGCGAGGGCGTCGAGGTCGGCGCGGCTCAGCCCCGTGGCGGCGGCGACCTCCGCGAAGTCCAGGGCTCCGCAGTCGAGTCCGCGCAGCAGGTGGCCGCTCAGGGCCCGGGCGGTGGCGGGTTCGTCCAGGACGTCGCCGCCCGCCTTGGCGACGTACGCCGCGAGCCGGGCCGCCGCCGCGTCGAGGCCCTCGCGGTAGAAGGCGTAGACCGCCGCGTAGCGCGTGGGCAGTTGGGCGGGGTGCATGTCCCACCCCTGGTAGTACGCGCGGGCCAGCGAGCGCCGGACCAGGCCGTAGTGCAGCCGCCACGCCTCGTGGACGCGGGGGCCCGGACCGACGGGCAGCACATTGGTGGAGCCGTCGGAGAGCCGCACGCCCGTACCGGCGGCGGCGACCTGCATGACGGCCTTGGCGTGGTCGGCGACCGGGTGGTCCATGGACTGGTACGCCGGGCTGACCCCGCAGGCGGCGCTGTAGTCGAAGGTCCCGTAGTGCAGGCCCGTGACGCGGCCCTCGGCGGCGTCGATCAGCCGGGCCACCGTGGCCGTCCCGTCGGGCCCCAGGACGGACTGCGTGGTCTCGATCTGGATCTCGAACCCCAGGCGCCCGGCCGGGAGTCCGCGTGCCTTCTCGAACTCCTCGGCGAGCCGGACGAACGCCGCCACCTGCTGGGGGAAGGTGACCTTGGGCAGGGTCAGCACCAGGCCGCCGGGCAGGCCGCCGGCCTCCGTCAGGCCGGTGAGGAAGACGTCCAGGGTGCGGATGCCGCGGTCGCGCACGGCGGCCTCCATGCCTTTCATGCGGATGCCGACGTACGGGGGCGCGGTGCCGTCCGCGACGGCACCGGCCACGATCCGGGCGGCGCGCGCGGCCGCCGCGTCCTCCTCGGCGTCGGGCCGGGGGCCGTACCCGTCCTCGAAGTCGATCCGCAGGTCCTCGACCGGTTCGCGCCGCAGCTTGGCGCGCACGCGGTCGTGGACGGGCGCGGCGAGTTCGGACGGCAGGCCCAGCACCTCGGCGAGCCGCTCCGCGTCGGGGGCGTGCTCGTCGAGGGCCGCGAGCGCCCGGTCGCCCCAGGTGCGCACGGTGTCGGCGGCGAGGGCGTCGGCGGGGACGTAGACGGTGTGCACGGGCTGCCGGGTGCCGGGGTCCCCGGGGTAGCGGCGGGCGAGTTCGGCGTCGACGGCGGCGAGCGAGGCGCCGATGTCCTGCCGTACCGCGTCGCCGAGCGATGTGCGGACCGTCTCGTTCTGCGCCATCTGGCACCCTCCCGGTCTTCAACAAATCGTTGAAGTGAAGCTAACGCCCTGCCCTTCGCAGCGTCAACGACCCGTGGGAACGCCGGGAGCCCCGTGGTGCCGGTGGGGGCGTCACGGGGCTCCGGTGCGTGTACCGCCGGTCGGCGGCGCCGCCGGGGTCAGCCCTTGCGGGCGGTGACCTCCTCGGTCAGTTGCGGCACCACCGCGAACAGGTCACCGACCACGCCGTAGTCGACCAACTCGAAGATCGGCGCCTCCGGGTCCTTGTTGACCGCCACGATCGTCTTCGACGTCTGCATCCCCGCCCGATGCTGGATCGCACCCGAGATACCCGCCGCCACATACAACTGCGGCGACACCGACTTACCCGTCTGACCCACCTGATTGGTGTGCGGATACCACCCCGCGTCCACCGCCGCACGCGACGCACCCACCGCCGCACCCAGCGAATCCGCCAACGCCTCGATCACCGCGAAACTCTCCGCACCCCCCACACCACGCCCACCGGACACCACGATCGCCGCCTCGGTCAGCTCCGGACGACCCGTCGCCTCCCGCGCCGTACGCGACACCACCTTGGTGCCGGTGGCCAGCGCACCGAACTCGACCGCCAGCGCCTCCACCGCACCCGCGGCCGCGGCCGCCTCCACCGGCGCCGAGTTCGGCTTCACCGTGATCACCGGCACACCCGTCGTGACCCGCGACCGCGTGGTGAACGACGCCGCGAACGCCGACTGCGTGGCCACCGGACCCTGATCACCGGCCGCCACATCCACCGCGTCCGTGATGATCCCCGAACCCAGCCGCAACGCCAGCCGCGCCGCGACCTCCTTGCCCTCACCCGACGACGGCACCAGCACCGCCACCGGACCCACCACCTTCGCGGCAGCCTCCAGCGCATCCACCTTCGGCACCACCAGATACTGCCCGAACTCCGCCGCCTCATTGACCAGCACCCGGGCCGCACCGTGCTCACCCAGCACACCCGCCGTCGCACCGGCACCCGCACCCAGCGCCACCGCCACCGGCTCACCCAGCCGACGCGCGATCGTCAGCAACTCCAGCGTCGGCTTACGGACCGCACCATCCACGTGGTCCACGTAGACCAGGACTTCACCCATAGGAACTCAAACTCCTCGGAAAACAGACGGACAAGCGGATCAGATGAACTTCTGGGTCGCGAGGAACTCCGCGAGCTGCTTGCCGCCCTCGCCCTCGTCCTTCACGATCACACCGGCCGTCCGCGCCGGACGCGCCGCCGCCTCATCCACCACGGTCCACGCACCCGCCAGACCGACCTGGTCCGCCTCGATGCCCAGGTCGGACAGGTCAAGGGACTCGACCGGCTTCTTCTTCGCCGCCATGATCCCCTTGAACGACGGATACCGCGCCTCACCCGACTGGTCCGTCACCGACACCACCGCCGGCAGCGACGCCTCCACCTGCTCACTCGCGGTGTCACCATCCCGGCGACCCGACACCACACCGCCCCCGACCGTCACCTGCGACAGCAACGTCACCTGCGGCACACCCAGCCGCTCCGCCAGCAACGCCGGCACCACACCCGCCGTGCCATCCGTCGACGCCATCCCCGTCACCACCAGATCGAACCCCACACGCTCGACCGCCTTGGCCAGCACCAGCGACGTACCCATCACATCACTACCGTGCAGCCCCTCGTCCTCGACATGGACCGCCCTGTCCGCCCCCATCGACAACGCCTTGCGCAACGCGTCCTTCGCATCCTCCGGACCCACCGTCACCACCGTCACCTCGGCATCACCCGACGCCTCCGCGATCTGCAGCGCCTGCTCCACCGCATACTCGTCCAGCTCCGACAACAGACCATCCACCGCATCCCGATCCGTCGTCAGATCCCCCGCGAAATGACGATCCCCCGTCGCATCCGGCACGTACTTCACCGCGACAACGATCCTCAAGCTCACGCCTGTCTCCTACTGCTGCATGGGTACGTCAACTGGCCTTGTGAAGGCAGCATAGGCGCCTTCGACGGCGGCTCCCCGTCGGGACGCACGGCGCCCCGGCAGAAATATTACTCACCAGTAGAGCCCCCGGGCCGCCCGCGGGCAAGGGCGGCGCGTTGTGACCTTGACGACCCGGAGCCCGGTCGGGAGACCGGTGTGGGGCTCAGTGGCGCAGCGCGTTGTACCGGCCGTGGTGGTAGAGCAGCGGGCGGTCCGCGTCGCCCCCGGGGGCACCCGCCACGGCCTGGGCGACGACGATGCGGTGGTCGCCGGCGGGTATGCGGGCGAGCACGCGGGCGACCAGCCACACGTGGACGTCCTCCAGGAGCGGTACTCCGTACGGGCCGGGTCCCCACGCGGTGGGCGGCGCGAAGCGGTCGGCGCCGCTGCGCGCGAAGGTGGCGGCCACGTCCTCCTGATGCTCGCCGAGGATGTGGACGCCCACGTGGGCGGCGTCCGCGATGGTGGGCCAGGCGGAGCCGGTGCTGCTGATCCCGAAGGAGAGCAGCGGCGGATCGGCGGAGACCGAGGTGAGGGAGGTGGCGGTGAAGCCCGCGGGCCGGGCACCGGCCGCGGTGATGACCGCGACCCCGGCGGCGTGCCGGCGGAAGACGGCACGGAAGGCGGTCGAGTCGAAGGGTGCGGTCACCGCGGGCGGCGCGGGCAGCGGGACCGGCGCGGGTGCGGGGATCGAGGTGGGCACGATGCCCGAGGAGGTGGCGGCCGGCGTGCCGAGGTCGGGCGAGGCGGTCATGGAGTTGTCCTTCGTCGTGCTGTCGAGCCGGATGGGTGCGGGGTCTGGGGCACTCAACGGTCGTGACAGCGCGCGCTCGCGTGCCGACCGAGGTCGACGTCGAAGCGGGAGTACAGAAGGAGGTCTCGCGACATGGCGTCAGGCTGACGATCGGAGCGGGGCCACGTCAAGGGCGCCCCGGTAGGTGGGACCGGGGTCATACACCGGGCGCCGGTCACACGGCCGCGCCGAGCGCCGCGATGACGTCGGCCTTGCGCGGCTGGCCCGACGCACGCCGCACGACGGTGCCGCGGGCGTCGAGCACGAGCACGGTCGGCGTCCTGACGATGCCCAGCCGGCGGACCAGGTCGAGGTGGGCCTCCGCGTCGATCTCCACGTGCCGCACCCCGTCGACCATGCCCGCCACCTCGCCGAGGGTGCGGCGGGTGGCCCGGCAGGGCGCGCAGAAGGTGGTGGAGAACTGGAGGAGCGTGGCCCGCTCACCGAGTTCCGCGCCGATCTCACCCGCCGTCAGCTGCTGCGCCGCGTCCTTGTCCCGCACTCTCACCCTTCCGTCCCTGCGCTTGTGGAGCATGCCGAGGATCCCCGCCACCGCGAGCACGGCGACGCACACCACCAGTCCCGTCAATTCCGGCCTCCTCCCTGCCATAGCAGCGTTCACAGGACCGCCATGATTCCAGGGGGTCCGGACGGCGTCCGTTCCGGAATCATGGCCCCATGAGCCCTCACGCCATTGATGCCCGTGGACCGCGCTTCGGCGCAAGCCTGACCAGTGTGGTGTTGGCCGTCGTCCTCGTGACCGGCAGCGCCTGGCTGCTGGCCGTCCAGGCACTGGTGTTCGCGGTGGGCGCCGCCGCGGGGGTGCAGAACTCACCGTACGGCCTGCTGTACCGGGTGGCGGTACGGCCCCGGCTGGGGCCGCCGGCGGAGACCGAGGACCCGGCCCCGCCGCGCTTCGCGCAGGCGGTGGGCCTGGCGTTCGCGCTCGTCGGGCTCGCCGGCTACGCCGCGGGCCTCGCCTGGCTGGGCCTGGCGGCGACGGCCTGCGCGCTCGCGGCGGCCTTCCTCAACGCGGTGTTCGGCTACTGCCTCGGATGCGAGATGTACCTGCTGGTACGTCGTACGACCGGGTGACGTGACGAGAATCTCGCCGCCCGACGGGCACGCGGGATGACACGGCACCCGTTTACGGGGCACGATCAGCCCGCGGCCGGAAACCTACGGCCGCGTAACTTCCGCCGGGGGCCACCCCCTACGAAGAAGGGGGCCCAGCCGTGGCCGAACTCGTCTACCCACCCGTCATCGGCTTCGCCCGCACCATGTTCAAGGTGCAGGGGCTGCGCTTCGACATCTCAGGCACCGAGCATGTGCCGCGCAAGGGCGGCGCGTTGCTGGTGAGCAACCACATCGGCTACCTGGACTTCGTGTTCGCCGGACTGACGGCGCTCCCGGCGAAGCGGCTGGTGCGTTTCATGGCCAAGGAGTCGGTGTTCCGGCACAAGGTGTCGGGTCCGCTCATGCGGGCCATGAAGCACATCCCGGTGGACCGCTCCGAGGGCATGCACGCGTACAAGCACGCGCTGACGGCGCTGCGCTCGGGCGAGATCATCGGTGTGTTCCCCGAGGCGACCATCTCGCAGTCCTTCACCCTCAAGTCCTTCAAGTCCGGTGCCGCGCGCCTGGCGATGGAGGCCGGCGTGCCGCTGCTGCCGGTAGCCCTCTGGGGCACCCAGCGGCTGTGGACCAAGGATCAGCCGCGCCAGCTCGGCCGCAACGGCTTCCCCATCTCCATCCGGGTGGGCGAGCAGATGACACCGCACCAGGACGAGAAGCCGGGCGCGCTGACCCGTCGACTGCGGCTGCGTGTCCAGGAACTGCTGGAGGACGCGCAGCGCGCGTACACCGGCCGTCCGTCGGGCCCGAACGACCACTGGTGGCTCCCCGCGCACCTGGGCGGCACCGCCCCCACCGCGGAGGACGTCGCCGCCCGGGAGCGTGCGGCCGCCGCGGAGTGACCGCGCGGTGACGGCCGGGGCGGTGAGCGAGGTCAGCGGCCCTCCCGCTCCGGCAGGTCGGCGGGCAGCAGCCGCCACAGGTGCGCCCGGTCGGCCGCCTGACGCAGGGCGGTGAGGACGACGGCCGGCGGTGCGGCGTACAGACCGGGATAGTCGCGTTCGCCGAGTGCGGGGCGGGGCACCCAGGCCAGTCGTTCCTCCCGGAGGGAGAAGCGGGCGTCGACACCGGGCTTGTTGCCGCGCGGGTCCTGCCGGGCCCAGCGGTCGTGACCGGGCGGCTTGACGGCGACGAGCCCGTGGAGGACGGGATCCGTGCCGTCGTCCTCGGTGAGCCGCTGGTAGCACAGCCCCGCGGGGATGCCCTCGGCGCGCAGCAGCGCCGTCAGGGCGTGGGCCTTGGCGTGGCAGATTCCGGTGCGCTGTTCCAGGACGTCGGAGGCACGCCAGGTGACGCGCGGGTCCCCCGAGTCGGCGGAGTGCGGGATGGTGTCGCGGACGAACGTGTACGCCGCCTCGGCATAGCCATACGGATCCGGTGCCTCCGCCCGCAGGCGCGCGGCGGTCGCCCGGACCAGCGGGTGCTCGTGGTCGACCGCCTCGTCCGCCGCGAGGAAGGCGGTCGCGTCCTCCGTCTGGGGTACCGGCTCCATGTGGCGGATACTAGGAGGACGCGCAGCGACTCGGCAATTGACTTTTCCGTTGGCAGCATGACCATGCAGCACGGGGGTGGCCGTCGTGGCCCGAGCACCCGGACGTCCCGCGAGAGCGGCGATGCTGGTCGTGCTGGCGGTGTTCGCGGTGTTCCTGGTCAGCCGGGGCTGCGGCGGTCCCGAGCGGACGCCCGGCGGGCCCGCCTCCACCTCGACGGGGTCGGTGCCCGGCACCAGCGCGGTCGCCCGGTCGCCCTTCACCGGGCTGCCCGGGCGCACCGACGGGCCCGTCCTCGCGGTGAAGATCGACAACGTGGGGACCGCGCGGCCGCACACCGGGCTGGACCGGGCCGACCTGGTCTATGTGGAGCAGGTGGAGTCCGGCCTCACCCGTCTGCTCGCCGTCTTCTCCTCCCAACTGCCCGACCGGGTGGGTCCGGTGCGCAGCGCCCGCGAGTCGGATCTGGAACTGCTGCGCCAGTTCGGCAGCCCGGCCCTCGCCTTCTCCGGGGCGCAGTCCAGGCTGCTGCCGGTGGTCGCGGCGGCGCCGGTGTACGACGTCTCCCCGGCCCACGCGCCCGGAGCCTACGCGCGCGACGGTTCGCGCCCCGCCCCGCACAACCTGTACGCGGCTCCGGACCGGCTCCTCGCCGCGGCTCCGGACGCCGCAGCCGCCCGCGACATAGGCTTCCGCTTCGGCGACGCGCCGCCCGGCGGCACCCCCGAGCGCGACCGCACCGTGCGCTACCCGAACGGCTCGGTGGGCCTGCACTGGTCGGCCGAGGGCGACCGCTGGCTGGTCTCGTTCGACGGCGACCCGGCCACCACGACCGACGGCGGCAGGCTCGGCGCGCCCACGGTGGTCGTCCAGTACGTCACGGTGCGCCCCTCCGACTTCCACGACCGCTGGGGAAACACCTCCCCGTACAGCGAGACCGTGGGCACCGGGCGGGCGGAGGTGCTGCGGGACGGCAAGGCGTACGACGCCACGTGGTCACGGCCCGACGCGGCGGCGGGTACGCGGTTCACCACGCCCGGCGGGCAGCCGGTGAACTTCGACCGCGGCCAGGTCTGGATCGTGCTGGCGCCGCTGCCCCGCTGAGCTCACGCTATGGCGCCGTCCGCCGCGGGCGGGTCGGGGGCACCTGCCCCGCCCAGCGCGGAGGCCAGGTCGTCGTGGACGGTGAAGACCCGGATCGTCCGGGTCAGCCGCAACAGCCGCAGCACGCAGGGGCTGCCGCCGACGACGCCGAACCGGCCGCCGCGGTCGAGGGTCCGCTTGCGCGCCCGGATCAGCACCGACAGGCCGCTGCAGTCGATGAAGCTCACCCCGCGCAGGTCCACCACGACGTCGGGCCGCGCTCCGCCGGTGACGGCGTCCAGGCACGCGGCCGCCGGCGCGCCGGCGCACAGGTCGAGCTCCCCCGTCAGTTCCACCACGGTCGTGCCGCCGACCGTCCACTGCCGCACCCCGAAGTCATGCTCGTCGTCGAACACGCCCGGCCCCCCGACTGCCGCTTCCTGCTGGGCCCTTGACGCGGGGTGTGCGCCGCGCGCGGCGAACGCGCCGCGCACACCGTCGCGTGTACGGAATACCCCCCTGCCGTACCGGGAGTCAACACATGGGACTAAACAGACAGGACGACCAGGTCGCGCGAGGTCTGGTTGAGCCGCTCTCCGCCCTCGGGCGTGCAGACGGCGATGTCCTCGATCCGGGCGCCGAAGCGGTCCGGGAGGTAGATCCCGGGTTCCACGGAGAAGGCCATGCCCGGCTCCAGCGGCCGATGGCTGCCCGCGACGATGTACGGCTCCTCGTGCGTCTCCAGCCCGATGCCGTGCCCGGTGCGGTGGATGAAGTGCTCGCCGTAACCGGCCGCGGCGATGATGTCCCGCCCGACCGCGTCGAGTTCCTCGGCGGTGATCCCGGGGCGGACGGCGTCGGTCTGGGCGTGCTGTGCGCGCCGCAGCACCTCGTACATCTCGCGGAACTCCGCGGGCGGTTCGCCGACCGCGTAGGTGCGGGTGGAGTCGGAGCAGTAGCCGTCCTGCGTGGTGCCGCCGATGTCGACGACCACCGGGTCGCCGGCCCGGATCACCCGGTCGGAGACCTCGTGGTGGGGGCTGGCACCGTTCGGGCCCGAGGCCACGATGACGAAGTCGACGGTGGTGTGTCCCGCCTCGATGACGGCGTCGGCGACGTCGCGGGCGACCTCGCGCTCGGTACGCCCGGCCCTGAGCCACTCGCCCATGCGGCGGTGCACCCGGTCGATGGCGCCGGCGGCCCGGCGCAGCGCCTCGGTCTCCGCGGCCGACTTGCGCATCCGCAGTTCGCGCAGCACGTCGCCGGCCAGGCTCTGCTCGGTACCGGGGAGGGCCGCGCGGAAGGCGAGCACCTTCTCGGCCCACATGTGGTTGTCGACGGCCACCCGTACCGTCCCCCGCGGCAGCCGCCCGGCGACGAGGGCGTACGGGTCCTCGGTCTCGCCCCAGCCGACGACGTCGACGCCGAGCGCGCCGAGGGGGGAGGTCTCGGCACCGGGCTTCTCCAGGTGGGGCACGACGAGGAAGGGGTCGCCGAGCACCGGAAGGGCCAGGCACACCAGGCGCTCGGTGAGATGGGCGTGGTAGCCGGTGAGGTAGCGCAGGTCGGGGCCCGGCGAGACGAGCAGCGCGTCGAGTCCCGCGTCGGCGGCGGCCTTGCGGGCGAGTTCGAGTCGCTCCGGGGGGTACAGGGATGCTGCGGAGTCGGTCACGACTCTTACCGTAGACGCCCCTGGCACCCTCCGCAGTCGCTTGCGTCGGCGCAGGTCGTAGGCTGGCCCCGATGGACCACCACGCCACTCCCGGGGCGCTTCGGGCGCTCGCCGCCCGGCTGCGCGCCCTTGCGCCGTCGTGCGGGCCCGTGCGGCTCGTCGCCGTGGACGGCCACGCCGGATCCGGCAAGACGACCTTCGCCGCCGCGCTGGCGTCCGCGCTGGACGGCGCTCCCGTCGTCCACCTCGACGATCTGGCCACGCACGAGGAGCTGTTCGAGTGGACCGGGCGGCTGCGCGAGCAGGTGCTGGAGCCGCTGCGCCGCGGTGACACCGCCCGGCCCGCGAAGTACGACTGGGTGGCGCGGCGGTTCGCCATGACGCTGGAGGTGCCGCCGGCCCCCGTGGTCCTGCTGGAGGGCGTGGGGGCCGGCCGCCGCGAGGTGCGCCCCTGGCTGGCCGGCCTGCTCTGGCTGGAGGTGACGCGGGAGACGGCACGCGAGCGCGGCGAGCGGCGGGACGGCCCCGCGCTTGCCGGGTTCTGGGCCGGCTGGATGCGCGCCCAGGACGCGCACTTCGCCGCCGACCCCTCCAGGCCGTTCGCGGATCTGCTGGTCCACCAGCGTCCGGAGGGCTACGAACTACGGGAACAGCCCGCGGGCACGCCGCTCGCGGACACCCTCCGTCACTGACCGTGACGGCCCGCAGCCGGTGCGCTGGGGCCGCCGGGAGGCCGACGCAGCGGTGCCTCAAGGCCGCTTGACCCGGGAGCCGTACAGGACTTACGTTCTGAATGCGCGGTCATCGTCGACCGCGCCCCAGACGCGAAGCCCCCGGTTGTTCCCCCGTGACCGGGGGCTTCGTTCTGCCCTCCGCCGGTGATCCGGCCCCGTACGGCAGCCATGTGCTCACCCAACGTCACCGCCCGCGTCGCTCTACGGCCCGCAGGGCCTGCGCGGGTACCATGCCAACGGGTGCGCCGCCCCGGGAAGGTGGCGTCCACCTGGCACCAACTACCGCTTCGCGTAACCTGGTTGGAGCGGCGTTAGGCGGGCGGCACCGGGGGGAACGGCTGGTGGGGACCTGATGGACTTCGGCACAGAGCATTCGGGCGCCCCCGCCGATCTCGCCTGGGTACGGGCCGTCGAGGCCTACACCATGGGCGCCTACACCCAGGCCGAGGAGGAGTTCCGCGCCGCGGTCCGCCTCGACCCCGGCATGGCGGACGCCTGGCTCGGGCTGCACGCGCTGCGCGCGGACACCTCCACCGCGCTGCTGCAGATGTACCGGCACCGCGACCGCTTCGGCGAGCAGCGCAGCGCGTACCGCCGGTCGATGAACTCCTGGTACTGGCTGGGCTGGTGGGTGCAGCCGGTGCTGGAGACCCGCCGCGACCTGCTGCTCGCGCACGCCTCCCACTGGCTCGACGGCCGCCACATCGCGGAGCTGGACCGGGCCCTGGCCGAGTGCCCGCCGATCGACACCGATCCGCACGTCCGCTTCCTGCACGCCTGCCGGGCCTATCTGGTCAAGGACTGGGACCAGTTGGTGCGCCACACCGAACCGCTCCTCGGCGACCAGGTGCTGGGCATCGAGGCCGGCCTGTTCGGGGGGATGGCCAGGGTCCGGCTGGAGCTCTACGGGCAGGCCGAACCGCTGCTGACGACGGCGCTGATGCGCTGCCGCAGCGAGCAGCCGCAGCGCAAGGAACTCCGCTACTGGCTGGCCCGCGCGTACGAGGGCACCGGCCGCACCGCCGCCGCGCTCCCCCTGTACCAGGCGGTGCAGCGCGTCGACCCGGCGTTCATGGACACCGCCGCGCGGCTCGCCGCGATCGACGAGTCCGACGGCCTCACCGACGGTACGGCCGACCTGGCCCCGGTCACCCTGCAGGGCTACGGCCAGACCGGGCCCGAGGCTCTGCCGCCCGAGCCCGATCCGCTCGACGCCCGGGCCGGGGCCGCGGCCATGCCGGGCGGCCTGGGATCGGGCTCGGTCCTGGACGATCCGCTGGGCGCGGTCGGCCCGATCGACGACGACATCCGGGAGAAGGCGATCCTGCCGGTCTCCCCCGTCGTGCCGCAGGTCCCCGTCACGGCCCCGGACCCGGTGCTGCTCTCCCAGGCGCTGGCCGAACTCGACCGGATGGTGGGCCTGGATCCCGTCAAGCGCCAAGTGCGGGCGCTGTCAGCCCAGTTGCGGATGGCGCGGCTGCGGTCGGGGCAGGGTCTGCCGGTGCAGCCGCCCAAGCGGCACTTCGTCTTCTCCGGGCCCTCCGGCACCGGCAAGACCACCGTGGCACGCATCCTCGGCCGGGTCTTCTACGCTCTCGGCCTGCTGGGCGGCGACCATCTGGTCGAGGCGCAGCGCGCCGACCTCGTGGGCGAGTTCCTGGGGCAGACGGCCGTCAAGGCCAACGAGCTGATCGACTCCGCGCTCGGCGGGGTGCTCTTCGTCGACGAGGCGTACGCGCTGTCCAACTCCGGGTACAGCAAGGGCGACGCCTACGGCGACGAGGCGCTGCAGGTCCTGCTCAAGCGCGCGGAGGACAACCGCGACCGACTGGTCGTCATCCTCGCCGGGTACCCCGAGGGCATGGACCGCCTGCTGGCGGCCAACCCCGGCCTCGGCTCGCGCTTCACCACCCGGGTCGACTTCCCCAGCTACCGTCCGCACGAGCTGACCAGCATCGGCGAGGTCCTCGCCGCCGACAACGGCGACCGCTGGGACGACGAGGCCCTGGAGGAACTGCTCGCCATCAGCGGCCATGTCGTCGATCAGGGCTGGATCGACGAGCTGGGCAACGGCCGCTTCCTGCGGACCCTGTACGAGAAGAGCTGCGCGTACCGCGACCTGCGGCTGTCCGGCTACACGGGACAGCTGTCCCGGGACGACCTGTCCACGCTGCGCCTGCCCGACCTCATGCAGGCCTACGGTGAGGTGCTCTCGGGCCGCGGCCCCGGGCTGCCGCCGCCCGAGCCCATGGAGTGAACGACGCGGGAGGGGCCCGGGCGCGTGCGCCCGGGCCCCTCCCGCGTGGGTTCCCCCGTCAGCCCGCCATCACGCGCGGGGGCCGGGCGACCTCGCCGGGCTCCTCGGCGGCCGGGGCGGCGCCGCTCTCCGCGGGCTCCGGGGCCTCCCGGTGCGCCGGGTCGCGGACCTCGCCGACCAGCATCTCCAGCACGTCCTCCAGCGCGACCAGCCCCAGCACGCGACCGCCGGAGTCCGCGACCGCCGCCAGGTGCGACGCGGCCCGCCGCATCTGGGTGAGCGCGTCGTCCAGCGGCAGCTCCGCGCGGAGGGTGGCCATCGGCCGCCACAGCCGCGCCGGGACGGGCCGGCCGGTGTCCTCCAGGTCGAGGACGTCCTTCACGTGGAGGTAGCCGAGGTAGGCGCCCTCCGGTCCGGCCACCGGGAAGCGCGAGTAGCCGGTGCGCACGGTCAGCTCCTCGACCTCGGCGGGGGTGACGGAGGCGTCGACCGTCACCAGCTCCTCCGGCGGCAGCAGGACGTCCGTGACCGGGCGGGTGCCCAGCTCCAGCGCGTCCTCCAGGCGCTCCTGGGCGTCGTCGTCGAGGAGTCCGGCCTGCCGGGCGTCCTCGACGAGCACCGTCAGCTCCTCGCTGGTGAAGACCGCGTCGATCTCGTCCTTGGGTTCCACCCGGAACAGCCGCAGCACGATCTTGGCGCACCAGCCGAGCACCGCGATGACCGGCCGGAACAGACGCGCGAAGCCGACCAGGCCGGGGCTGAGCCACAGCGCGGTCTTCTCGGGCGCGGCCATCGCCAGGTTCTTGGGGACCATCTCGCCGATGACGAGGTGCAGGAAGACCACGATGGCGAGAGCGATGACGTAGCCGAGCGGATGGATCAGCCCCTCGGGCAGGTGGATCGCCTCGAAGACCGGCTCCAGGAGGTGGGCGACGGTCGGCTCGGCGACCGCGCCCAGCGTCAGGGAGCAGACCGTGATGCCGAACTGCGCCGCCGCCATCATCTGCGGCAGGTTCTCCAGCCCCTGCAGGACCGTACGGGCCCGCCGCTGCGTGCCGGCGAGCGGCTCGATCTGGCTGCGCCGTACGGAGACCAGGGCGAACTCGGCGCCGACGAAGAAGCCGTTGCCGAGCACCAGCACGGCGGCGAAGAACAGTTGCAGGAAGCTCATCGCTCGCCCTCCTGCCCGTCCTCGGGCTCCTCGAACCCGACGCGTACCAGGCGAACCCTTTCCGCGCGGTGGTGCGTGACCTCGCGCACCCGCAGCTCCCAGCCGGGCAGCACCGCGGTGTCCCCCGGCTCGGGGATGCGTTCGAGGAGGTCGGCGACGAGGCCGGCCACCGTCTCGTACGGGCCCTCGGGGGCCTCGAGCCCTATGCGTTCCAGCAGGTCGATCCGGCAGCCGCCGTCGGCGTCCCAGACGGGGTTGCCGTTCTCCGCGGGGGCGGTCGCCAGCTCCGGCAGGTCGGCGCTGTCGTGCTCGTCGCGCACCTCGCCGACGAGCTCCTCGACGATGTCCTCCAGGGTGACGACGCCCGCGGTGCCGCCGTACTCGTCGACGACGACGGCGATCGGCTGCTCGCGGCGCAGCCGCTCGAGGAGCGGCTGCACCGGCAGCGTCTCGGGGACGAGCAGCGGGGCGACCGTGACCCGGCCGACCGGTGTGCGGTCGCGCAGGTGGGCCGGGACGGCGAGGGCGTCCTTCAGGCTCGCCATGCCGACGATGTCGTCCAGCCGCTCCCGGTAGACGGGGAAGCGGGACAGCCCGGTGGCCCGGGTCAGGTTGAGGACGTCCGCGGCAGTGGCGGTGTCCTGCAGGGCGCTGACGCGGACCCGCGGGGTCATCACGTTCTCCGCCGTGAGGTCGCCGAGGGAGATGGTGCGGACGAAGAGGTCCGCGGTGTCCTGCTCGAGGGCCCCGGCACGGGCGGAGTGGCGGGCCAGCGAGACCAGCTCGGTGGGGGTGCGCGCGGAGGCCAGCTCCTCGGCGGGCTCCACGCCCAGCGCCCGCACCAGGCGGTTCGCGGCGGCGTTGAGGGCCTCGATCACCGGGCGGAACAGGGCGGAGAAAACCCGCTGCGGCCCGGCCACAAAACGGGCCACCTCCAGCGGACGGGACACCGCCCAGTTCTTCGGGACGAGCTCGCCGATGACCATCTGGACGGCCGAGGCGAGGATCATGCCGATCACCACGGCCACGGCGGGCGCGGCGCCCCCGGGTACGCCCACCGAGGTGAGCGGTCCGGAGAACAGGTCGGCGAGGGCCGGCTCGGCCAGCATGCCGACCACCAGCGAGGTGATCGTGATGCCGAGCTGGGTGCCGGACAGCTGGAAGGACAGCTTGCGCAGCGCCTCCACGACGCTGCGGGCCCTGCGGTCACCCTCGGCGGCGGCACGTTCCGCGGCCGGCCGCTCGACGGTCACCAGGCCGAATTCGGCGGCGACGAAGAAGCCGTTCGCGAGGATCAGGAGGAAGGCTGCCGCGAGCAGCAGCAACGAGGCGCTCATGCCGCCGCTCCCGTATGTCGAGGGGGAGAGGCGGCGCGGGTACTACCGGACGATCCGTCCATCGTGGATTGGGTGTCACTCCTCGGGTCGTTGCGAAGGTTCCAGAGTAATGAAGAAGCGGGCCGTGGCGTCAGGTCTGGTGCGCCGTCGGCTTGCCGGTACCGTACGCCTCCGCGAGGGCCCGCAGGGCGCGCGCGTCGCGCAACGCGCGGGCGCGTCCGATCCCGGGCTGGATCCCCATGGCGGCCAGGCTGGTGCCGTCCGCCAGATCGAGGTACACCCACGGGTCACCGGTGCGCAGGTTCACCCGGAGGACCTGCGCCCATTCCAGGCGGCGGCGGGTCGTCAGGTTGACGACGGTCACACCGTCGCGGTCGGCGGCCACCCTGGGGCGGCTGAGCAGTGCGAGCACCCCGGCGACCAGCAGACCGGTGAGGAGGAGATAGATCCGGTCCGAGGTGTGCCAGGGGCGTGCGCCGTCCGAGGGAAGCAGGACGGCGATCGCGCCGAAGGCCGCGAGCAGCCCGGCACCCAGGCCCAGCAGCACCGCGCGGGTGCGGGTGGGCCGGAAGGTGACGGGCAGCCCGGGGAGTTCCGCGGGCACGGTGGGCGGGGTGGGCGGGGTCACAGGCGGCACGCGTGGATCCCGGTGGTGAGGATGGCCCGTGCGCCGAGCTCGTACAGCTCGTCCATGATCCGCTGGGCCTCGCGGCTCGGGACCATGGCGCGGACGGCGACCCAGCCCTCGTGGTGCAGCGGGGAGACGGTCGGCGACTCGAGGCCCGGCGTGAGGGCGATGGCCCGCTCGACGTGCTCGACACGGATGTCGTAGTCCATCATCACGTAGCACCGGGCCACCAGGACGCCCTGGAGGCGGCGCAGGAACTGCTGCACCTTCGGCTCGGCCGCCGCGTCCTCGCCGCCGGCGCCGGCCCGGCGGATGACCACGGCCTCGGAGTCGAGGATCGGCTTCCCGATGACCTCCAGGCCGGCGTTGCGCAGCGAGGTGCCCGTCTCGACGACGTCGGCGATGACGTCCGCCACACCGAGGTGGATGGAGGTCTCGACGGCGCCGTCGAGGCGGACCACGGAGGCGTCCACCGCGTTGTCGGCGAGGTGCCTCCTGACGATCTCCGGATAGGAGGTGGCGACCGTCTTGCCGCCGAACTCCTTCACGTCCGTCACGCCGCCGGGGGTGGTGGCGTAGCGGAAGGTGGAGCGGGCGAAACCGAGCTGCAGGATCTCCTCGGCGTTGGCACCGGAGTCCAGCAGCAGGTCGCGGCCGGTGATGCCGATGTCGAGGCGGCCCGAGCCGACGTAGATGGCGATGTCGCGCGGGCGCAGGTAGAAGAACTCGACGTCGTTCTCGCCGTCGACGAGGACGAGTTCCTTGGAGTCCTTGCGCTGGCGGTAGCCGGCCTCATGCAGCATCGCCGACGCAGGTCCGGACAGTGAACCCTTGTTGGGGACGGCGATGCGCAGCATGGAGACGTTCCTTCGTATCTCGGATGTGGGTGGGAGGGGGGCGTGGGGCGGCGCGCGGGGTGGGGCCGGCCGGTGATGATCCGCTCAGAGATGAGCGTATACGTCGTCGAGGGCGATGCCCCGGGCGACCATCATCACCTGCAGGTGGTACAGCAACTGGGAGATCTCCTCCGCGGTGCGGTCGGCGCCTTCGTACTCGGCTGCCATCCACACCTCGGCGGCCTCCTCGACCACCTTCTTGCCGATCGCGTGCACTCCCTTGCCCACCAGTTCGGCGGTCCGGGAGGTGCTGGGGTCGCCGGTGGCGGCCTTGCGCTGGAGCTCGGCGAAGAGCTCCTCGAATGTCTTGTTGGCCATGGTGGTCCCCACCCTACGCGGAAGCGCCCCTACCTCACCGCCACGGCTCGGATACTGAACGCAGGACGGTCGCGGTGGCGATCGCGGCGGTGACCGCCTCGTGCCCCTTGTCCTCGTTCGAGCCGGGCAGTCCGGCGCGGTCCAGGGCCTGTTCCTCGGTGTCGCAGGTGAGCACGCCGAAGCCGATCGGCACGCCGGTGTCGACCGAGACCTGGGTCAGGCCCTGGGTCACGCCCTGGCAGACGTACTCGAAGTGCGGTGTGCCGCCGCGGATGACGACGCCGAGGGCGACGACGGCGTCGTAGCCCCGGCTCGCCAGCACCTTGGCGGCGACCGGCAGTTCGAAGCTGCCCGGCACGCGCAGCAGGGTCGGCTCGTCGATGCCCAGGTCGCTCAGGGCGCGCAGGGCGCCGTCGACCAGGCCGTCCATCACCTGCACGTGCCACTGCGCCGCGATCACGGCCACGCGCAGGTCACCACAGTTCTTCACGGTCAGCTCGGGGGCGCCCTTACCGCTCACGTCCGTCTTCTCCTTGCTCGTTCTTGCTCGTTCTTGTTCTGATGGTGCTGGTCGTGCTGGTCGTACGGGTTCTCGTGGTGCCGCCCGCGGGCTACTGGTTGCCGCAGGCGCCGGTGGGGGCCGGGTCCAGCCAGGGCAGGTCGTGGCCCATGCGGTCCCGCTTGGTGCGCAGGTACCGCAGGTTGTGCTCGCCGGCCGCGATCGGCATGGCGACGCGCTCGACGACCTTCAGGCCGTGCCGTTCGAGGGCGTCGGTCTTCTCGGGATTGTTGGTCATCAGGCGCAGGGAGCGCACGCCGAGGTCGTCGAGCATCTGGGCGGCCGCCCCGTAGTCGCGGGCGTCGGCGGGCAGTCCGAGTTCGAGGTTGGCGTCGAGCGTGTCACGGCCGTGCTCCTGCAGTTCGTACGCGCGCAGCTTGGACATCAGGCCGATGCCCCGGCCCTCGTGGCCGCGGAGGTAGACCACGACGCCCCGGCCCTCGGCCGCCACCTTTTCGAGTGAGGCCTGGAGCTGCGGTCCGCAGTCGCAGCGCAGCGAGTGGAAGACGTCGCCGGTGAGGCACTCGGAGTGGACGCGGACGAGGACGTCCTCGCCGTCGCCGATCTCGCCGGCCGCGAGGGCGATGTGCTCGATGCCGTCGACGGTGCTGCGGTAGCCGTAGGCGCGGAAGTCCCCGAAGGCGGTGGGCAGCCGGGTCTCGGCCTCCCGGCGCACGGTCGGCTCCGAGGTGCGGCGGTAGGCGACCAGGTCCTCGATGGAGATGATGGCCAGGCCGTGCTTGCGGGCGAAGTGGACGAGCTCGGGGAGGCGGGCCATCGTCCCGTCCTCGTTGGCGATCTCCACGATGGCCGCGGCCGGGCGCAGCCCGGCGAGCCGGGCCAGGTCGACGCCCGCCTCGGTGTGCCCGTTGCGGGTCAGGACGCCGCCGGACTTGGCGCGCAGCGGGAAGACGTGGCCGGGCCGGACGAAGTCGCCGGCGGTGGAACCGCCGGAGGCCAGCAGCCGGATGGTGGTCGCCCGGTCGGCGGCGGAGATGCCGGTGGTGACCCCGTGGGCGCCGCTCGCGTCGACCGAGACGGTGAACGCGGTCTGCATGGACTCGGTGTTGGAGTCCACCATCTGCGGCAGGTCGAGCCGGTCCAGGTCGGGCTCCTCCATGGGCACGCAGATCAGACCACGGCACTCGGCCATCATGAAGGCGACGATCTCCGGGGTGGCCTTCTCCGCCGCGATGATGAGGTCGCCCTCGTTCTCGCGGTTCTCGTCGTCCACGACGACGACGGGCCGGCCGGCCGCTATGTCGGCGATCGCCCGCTCGACGGGGTCGAGGACGATCGGGGCGTCCTCCGCCACGTAGAGGGAGTGCAGTGCGGTGGTCATGCGGCCGCTCCTTCCAGGACGGGCCCGCCGTGCCGCGGGACCCGGGTCTGCTGCCACCAGGCGTACATGCCGGCGATCACGAGAACGAAGTAGATGACGTACACGAGCGCGGAGAACTTCAGGTCGCTGTTCCAGGCGAGGGGGACGCCGACCGCGTCGACGGCGAGCCAGGCGAACCAGAACTCGACCCATCCCCTGGCCATGGCCACCATCGCGGCGACGGTGCCCACGAAGATGTAGGCGTCCGGCCAGGGGTTCCAGGACAGCGACGGGTAGAGGGTGAAGAGGCCGACGACCGCGAACAGTCCGGCCGCCGTACCGGCGACCAGCACGCCCCGCTCGCGCCAGGTGGCGAAGCGGACCCGGATCTCGCCGCCGTCGCGGACGCCGCGCCGCCACTGGAACCAGCCCCACACCGCGACGCCGATCACCAGCAGCTGCTTGCCGACGCCGCCGGTGAGCTGCGCCGACCAGTACGCGGCGACGAGCATCACGCCGGAGAGCAGCTGGACCGGCCAGGCCCACACCGAGCGGCGCCAGCCGAGCGCGAGCCCGGCGAGGCCGAGGCCGTTGCCCACGACGTCGGTCCACTTGAAGTGCTCACCGAAGGCGGAGAAGGCGACACTGTTCAGGGTGTCGAGGGCGCTCATTCCGCCGGAGCCCCCTTCGGCGCGCCCGCCCGCTCCCCGTACAGCCGCTCGACGTACTTGGCGATCACGTCGACCTCCAGGTTCACCGGGTCGCCGGGCTGCTTGAAGCCGAGCGTGGTGAGGGCGAGGGTGGTCGGGATCAGGCTGACGGAGAAGAAGTCGGGGCCGGCCTCGACGACGGTGAGGCTGATGCCGTCGACGGTGATCGAGCCCTTCTCGACGACGTAGCGGGACAGCTCCGCCGGGAGCGAGACCTTCACGATCTCCCAGTGCTCGGCGGGGGTGCGGGAGATGACCGCGCCGGTGCCGTCCACGTGGCCCTGGACGAGGTGGCCGCCGAGGCGGCCGCCGAGCGCCATGGGCCGCTCCAGGTTGACCCGGCTGCCGGGCTGCAGCGCTCCGAGGCTGGAGCGCTTGAGGGTCTCGGCCATCACGTCGGCGGTGAACTCGCCGTCCGCGGTGTCGACGACGGTGAGGCACACCCCGTTGACCGCGATCGAGTCGCCGTGCTTGGCGCCCTCGGTGACGACCGGACCGCGCAGACGGAAGCGGGAGGCGTCGCCCAGGTCCTCGACGGCGACGAGGTCGCCCAGCTCTTCGACGATTCCGGTGAACACGTCAGTTCTCCTCAGTGCGGCTCGGGTAGGCAGTAATACGCAGGTCGGGGCCGATGCGTTCGATCTCGGCGACGTCGAGCCGCAACGCGTGCCCGACGGTGGTGATTCCCGCGTCCCCCAGGGCCGCGGGCCCGGCCCCCAGGAGGGCAGGTGCGAGGTAGCCGACGACCTTGTCGACGGCCCCCGCGGCGACGAAGGCGCCGGCCAGGGTCGGGCCGCCCTCCAGCAGCACGGAGCGGACGCCGCGGCCGTACAGCTCGGCGAGCAGCCCGGGGACCGCGACACCGCTGCCGGTGCGGGGCAGGCGGGCCACGTCCACGCCCGGCAGGTGCGCGGTGTCGGTGTCCTCGGCGACGGCGACCAGGGTCGGGGCGGTGCCGTCCAGCACCCGGGCGCCGGGGGTGATCTTGGCGTTGGTGTCGACGACCACCCGCAGGGGCTGCGTGAAGGTGCCCGCCACGCCACGCACGGCGAGATGGGGGTCGTCGGCGCGCAGGGTGCCGGAACCGACGACGACGGCGTCGGACTCGGCGCGCAGCCGGTGCACGTCGGCCCGGGACGCGGCGGAGCTGATCCAGCGGCTAGTGCCGTCGGCGGCGGCGATGCGGCCGTCGAGGGTGCTCGCGTACTTCCACACCACGAAGGGCCGCTGCTCGCGGGAGGCGGTGAGCCAGACCTCGTTGCCGCGGGCGGCCTCGGCCTCCAGCAGACCGCTCTCCACGTCGATCCCCGCGGCCGCCAGCGTGGCGCCGCCTCCGGTCGCCGCGGGGGTGGGGTCCGCGACGGCGTAGACGACGCGGGAGACGCCGGCCGCGATGAGGGCCTGGGCGCAGGGACCGGTGCGACCGGTGTGGTTGCAGGGCTCGAGAGTGACGACGGCGGTGCCGCCGCGGGCCGCGTCGCCGGCCGCGCGCAGGGCGTGGACCTCCGCGTGGGGGCCGCCGGCCTGCTGATGCCAGCCCTCGCCGGCGATCTCGCCGTGTGCGTCGAGGATCACGGCGCCCACGACGGGGTTGGGGCTCGTGGAGCCCATGCCGCGGGCGGCGAGCTCAATGGCCCGGCGCATCGCGTCGGCTTCACCGGGTGTTGCCACCGGGTCCTCCTGCCTCATCGGGCACGGACTCCGGGGCTGTGCGGAACACAGAGCGGACGTGAGCCTCGGGACCACCGCGGCCGGTGCGGGGCCGCGCCCGTCCGCGTCACCCGTTTCCGGGGGACACGCACCCGCGCTGCCGCCGACGGCGGTGTACCGATGCCCGTCCGCCGCGCACTGCCTCCCATCCGGACTTTAACCGTCGGTCCAGGAATTTCACCTGGTCAACCGGCCGCTGGATGCGGACGGGTCGCGGACTGTAACCGCCGGTTCGGATTTTCACCGACCCCGGAGTGCGCTGAACGTCACTGGTACTGCTCCACCAGTCTGCCATGAAGGTTCCTTGCGGGCGCAAGGGATTGGTGTGGATTGCCTCACACGGGAGCGGTCAGCCCCCTGTGGATCCCTCGGCATGTCGCACTCGATTGCGGCCAACACCGCCCGCACCGGCCGCCGTTGACGCCTTCGCGGACTCCGTGCGCGACGCGGCGTCATTCGGGCGGCCCGGAGCGCGTGTCGGCGCCCTCTAACGTCCGGCGACGAGAGGGCGGTTGCCCGCACGCGCCGCGGGTCACACCTCGGGGGTGAACAGGGCGTCCTGCGCGGCGTCCATCGCCAGGAGCACCGCGCCGCGCAGCACCGCGCTGCCCGCGACGGTTCCCGCCCGCACCTCGGTCGGCAGCGGGGACATCCGCCCGAGCCGTTCCCCGACCCTGGCAGCCAGCTCGGTGCCGCCCGCCCGGCCCACCTCGCCGCCCAGCACCACGCAACCGGGGTCGAGCACGGCGGTGACGGCCGCGACTCCGATCACCACCCGGTCCGCCAGCGCGTCGAGGAAGAGTTCACCCTGCTTGCCGCCCGCCCGGGCGGCGGTCACCACCCCCTCCGCCGCCGCGGCGTCGTCCTCGCCGGACACCGGCATCCCGTGCGAGCGCGCCAGCGCGCACACCGCCGCGCTGCCCGCCAGCGAGTGGAAACCGCCCTCGCACCCGCTCGCCTTCGGCAGTTGGAAGGTCCCCGGCACGGGCAGGAAGCCGATCTCGCCCGTGCCGCCCGAGGCCCCGCGCCGCAGGACCCCGCCCAGCACCACCGCGGCGCCCACCCCGTGGCCCAGCCACAGCAGGACGAAGTCCTCGCGGTCGCGCACCGAACCCAGCCGGCGCTCGGCGACGGCCGCGAGGTTGACCTCGTTCTCCAGCAGCACCGGCAGGGAGAGCCGTCTGCGCAACTCAGCGACCAGCGCCGAGTGCCAGGCCGGCAGCTGCCCGGTGGCCCGCAGTTCGCCGGTGGCCGGGTCGACCAGGCCGGGAGCGCCCACTGCGATCGTGTGCAGCGCGCCGGCGCCCGCGGTGCGTGCCGTCCGCTCCAGCAGGGCCACCGAGCGCCGCACCGTACGCTGAGGATCGCCGAACGGGTCGACCGGCAGGACGGCGCTGCCGACGGCGTTCCCGAGCAGGTCGGCCACCTCGATGGCCACGCTGTGGGTGCGGACGTCGAAGGCGGCCAGGTGCGCCCGGTCGGCGACGATCCCGTACACCCGCGCGTTGGGGCCGCGCCGGTCGGCTCCCGTCTCTCCCACGACCGCGATCAGGCCGGACTCCTGCAGCCGCTCCACGAGGTCGGCGACGCTCGGACGGGACAGCCCCGTGAGGAACTTGAGCTGGGCCGCCGTCAACGGTCCCTCGCGCTGCAGCAGTTCCAGTGCCAGCCGGTCGTTGATCGCCCGGGCCGTACGGGGTGACGCGGTGCGCCCGGCATGGGAGCTGATGGCGGTCATGGACGGATCCTTCCAGAAGCCGCCGCACGGGAGCGAGGGCGGGCGGTACCGGCCATGGCTCGTGGCCGGAGGCAGTCTATCTTTCAGGAAGCCTGCCTGATAATTTATGCCCAGAGCCGGGGCGGGACCAGACTGGGAGGGAACATGCCGACGATGCCGACGACCCCGATGGGGAAGACCGAGCCACGACTGCGGCGCGCCCATCTCGCAGTCGCCGCCGTGTTCGCCGTGCACGGCGCGGTGACCGGCAGCTTCGCCACCCGGGTGCCCTGGATCCAGGAGCACGCCGGGCTGAGCCCCGGACAGCTCGGTTTCGCCCTGGTCTTCGCGGCCCTCGGCGCCTCCGTCGCCATGCCGCTCGCCGCCCGCATCGCCCACCGGATGGGCATGCGCAACGCGTTGCGCCTCCTGCTGGGCCTGTGGTGCGCCTCGCTCGCGCTGCCCGCCCTCGCACCCGGGCTGGGCTGGCTGTGCGGGGCGATGTTCGTCTTCGGGGCCTCGGCCGGCATGGCCGACGTCGTCATGAACGCCCAGGGCGTCGAGGTGGAGGAACGCCTCGGCCGGTCGATCATGTCCGGGCTGCACGGCATGTGGAGCGCCGGCACGCTGCTCGGCTCCCTCTTCGGCGTGCTCGCGGCCCATGCCGAACTCGACGCGCGCATCCACCTCACCACCGGTGCCGTGCTGCTCGTCGTGCTGGGGCTGGTGGCCTGCGGCGGTGTGCTCGACCTGCGGCCCTCCGCGTCCGAGGAGGCCCCGGCGCGCTTCGCCCTGCCGCCGCGCGCCGCTCTGGTCATCGGCGCCATCGGCTTCTGCGCCGTCTTCGCCGAGGGTGCCTCCATGGACTGGAGCGCGGTCTACCTCCGCGACGTCGCCGGCGCCTCCCCCGGGGTCGCCGCGGCCTCCTACACCGCCTTCGCCTGCACCATGGCCGTGTCCCGCCTCGTCGGCGACATCGTCGTCCGCCGCTTCGGCCCCGTCCGCACCGTACGCGCCGGCGGTCTGCTCGCCACGGTGGGCGGCGTCCTCGTCGCCACGGCAGCCAACCAGATCACCGCCATCGCGGGCTTCGCCCTCATCGGTGTGGGCATCGCCGTCGTCGTCCCGCTGTGCTTCGCGGCGGCCGGGCGCAGCGGGCCCAACCCGAGCCAGGCCATCGCGGGCGTCGCCACGGTCACCTACACCTCCGGGCTGGTGGCACCCGCCGCCATCGGCTCCATCGCGCAGGCCAGCTCCCTGCAGATCTCCTTCGGCCTCGTCACCGTGCTGGCCGCGGGGCTCGCCGTGGGCGCGGGCGTGCTCCGCAGCGCGGGCACGGTCTCCGTGGAGCACGACCGCAAACCCGTGGCGGCCACGACCCCGCAGGCCTAGCGTGCGGCCATGCACATGCGGATCTTCCTGGAGACCGGGCGGCTGCGGCTGCGGCACTTCACCGACACGGACGCGGACGCCGAGCTGCTCGTCGCGCTCGACAGCGACCCCGAGGTCATGCGCTACCTCGGCAACGGCCGCCCCACGCCCTCGGACGTCATCCGGCACGAGGTGCTGCCGCGCTTCGCGCGCTCCCAGGTCTGGGCCGCGGAGGAACGCTCCACCGGGCACTTCGTCGGCTGGTTCGCCCTCACCCCCCGTGCCGGCGGCCCCGCCGACGACCTCGAGCTCGGGTACCGCCTGCGACGCGCCGTCTGGGGCCGCGGCTACGCCACGGAGGGCTCCCGCGCCCTGGTCCGCAAGGCGTTCACCGACCTGGGCGCGCGGCGTGTGTACGCGGAGACGATGTTCGTCAACACCCGGTCGCGGCGGGTGATGGAGAAGGCGGGGCTGTCGTTGGTGCGGGTCTTCCACGAGGAGTGGGACGAGGCGTTGCCGGGGGCGGAGCACGGGGAGGTCGAGTACGCCCTGACCCGCGACGAGTGGACGCCGTAGCGATTCCTGTGAGGCCGCCTGTTGGTGTGCGGGTTGTTGTGGTTGCGGTCGGGGTATCTCCCCGCCCGACCGGTGCCCCGGGGACGGTTCGTGCGGGGGCGCCCGGTTTCGCGGGTGGGCCGGAGCGGAGGCTGCGGTGGCGGGCCGCTTCGACGCCGTGCCCGATACGTAGCTCACGGCCAAGGCCGCTTGGTCCGCGACATCAGGCATATGGAATCCGCTCAGCGGATTGCCACGGACTCCCCGACCGGGATGCGCGCGTACTCGGTACCGCCCTTGAGGTCCAACCAGCCGTCGAAGTACTCCTGGCCGATCTCGTTGAGCGCGGCGTCGTGGATCGGGAACGCCCGCTTCGGGCGCACCGCCCGCACGAAGTCCAGCGCCTCGGAGAGCTTGAGCCAGGGTGCGGCAGCGGGCACGAACAGCGTCTCCACCGGCGACGGCGGGACGAACAGCGAGTCGCCCGGGTGGTAGACCGTGCCGTCGACGACGAAACCGACGTTGGCGCAGCCGGGCAGGCCGTCGTAGATCTCGGCGTGTGCCCCGCCCACGACGTCGACGGCGAACCCGGCCGCCGTGAACCGCTGCCCCGCTTCGACGGCGACCGCCGTGGCGCCCAGCTCGGGGACCGACTCGATCGCTGCCGGCGGCAGGTACACCCGGAATGCGGAGTTGCGCTGACTCGCCGCCACGAGCTTGGCGATGTCGAGGTGGTCGGGGTGCTCGTGCGTCACCAGCACTTCGTCGACCCCGTCGAGCGCTTCGGCCTCCGAGAACGTCCCCGGGTCGATCACCAGCACCCGGTCGTCCGCCTCCAGACGCACACAGGCGTGGCCATATTTGATCACATACATGCGCCCACTATGGCAGGGACAGCCGACGGCGCGGTCCAGTTCGACCAGGCTGTTCCACAGCGTGACAGCCGGCTCGAACGGCCCGTCTCCGTGGCGCATATATCGAGATCATCGTGCATAAGTGACCACGAGACGCACGCAGGTTGTCGGTTACCGAGACACGCCGGTCGGTCGGGATGTCCTCGGGATGTCCTGGTGAGCTCGGCGATCCAGGCGCCGCGGACCTCGTCGCCCGGTTCGACGGCCGGTGTCCGGGCCGAGGGGCCGCCTTGAGAGCCGCCTGGTGGATGGCGGATGGTGGTCGGTGACGGTCATGCCACCGAGTACGACATCCACCGTCCCGGCGGGGCGAGTCAGGCGACGATCTCGTGGGTGCCGCGGTCGGAATCGGTACGGATCAGGGGGGACCCCGCACCGCGGGATCCTGACCGACGGCCAGTGGGGGGTGAAGCAGTCCGGGGCGACCCTGGACGCCCTCCTGAACCCTCCCCCGGCCGTAGCGACGAAAGGGGGTTGTGGCGGGGTGCGCCCATGAGGGTCCCCCGGCCGGAGGCCGGGGGAGACAAGCGGCGGACCCGGGACGGAATGATCCGGCGAATCCGCGAGCGCTGTGGGGGTCCGCCCGGCCGAAGGCTGGCGGCGCGCCGGCGCGGCCCGGACCCGGACGAACAGAGCGCAGACCCGCGCTCAACTCCGCACCGCGAGATCCTGCAGGCCCACAACCCTCAGCAGCCGCAAGCGCTCGTAGGACTCACTCCCCAAACGCGCCGTGTACACGATCAACCGCTGGTGCTGCTCCGCACTGAGCAGCACCTCGCACTCCAGTTCCAGCGGCCCCACCACCGGGTGCAGGAACCGCTTGACGTCCGCGCGCCGCACGGCGACCTCGTGTTGGTCCCAGAGTGTCGCGAACTCCGCGCTCCTGCAGCGCAGTTCCCCCACCAGCGCCGCCGCCCGCGCATCCTCCGGGCGGGCCGCCAGCACCGCGCGCAGGTGGGCGACGTGCCGCCGGGCGTGCTCCGCGCGGTCCCCCGGAGGGAAGAGCCGGCGTGCCGCCGGGTCGAGGAAGAAGCGGCGGACGATGTTGCGCTCGCGCGGGGGCCAGGAGACCGCGTCGCCGACGAGCGCGGCAGCCATCGCGTTCTGCGCGAGCACGTCGCCCGCGTCGCTGACGACCTGGGCCGGGACGTCGTCGAGCCGGTCGAGGACCAGCAGCAGCCCGGGCCGGACGTGCCCCGTGCCGCCGGCGTCGCGGGCGTCGCGGGGCGGTTCCTCGCCGGCCAGGTGGAAGAGGTGGTCCCGTTCGTCCTCGGTCAGGCGCAGCGCCCGTGCGAGCGATCCGAGGATCTGCCGGGAGGGCCGGGGGCCGCGAGCCTGCTCGAGCCGGGTGTAGTAGTCCGCGGACATCCCGGCGAGCTGGGCGACCTCCTCGCGGCGCAGCCCGGGGGTGCGCCGTCGGCTGCCCACGGCCAGGCCCACGTCGGAGGGGGCGAGGCGGGCACGGCTGCGGCGCAGGAAGTCGGCGAGCTGCGCGCGGTTGATGTCCACGTTTCCAGCATCTCGCCGGTCCCGGACCTGATCCAGGGAGTGCCGATCCCCGGATGCGGGTGGCCCAGGGCCTGCTGCGGCTGCTGCGGGCACCGGTCGTCGGGGGCCGGGTCTGCAACATCGCCGACGACGCCCCGGTGTCGGCGGTGGAGCCGCACCGGCTGAACGGCGCGGAGGTCCCCCGGGGCATGGCGAGCGCGTCGTGGCCGATCCGTGGGACGGCGTGGTGTCGAACCTGCGCACCCGTGAGGAGCTGGGGTTCCGCCCGCAGTATCCGTCGGTGTCGACGGCCCGCGACGCGGGCGCGCTCCGACTCACCCGATCCGGGGACGGCACGGCCGCCGTGCCGCGCGCCCCGCCCGGCCTGCTGGGACGCTGTGCGCATGACGACGGCACGGCGGCCGGCCCCGGTGGGGGTGGGCCAGGTGGTGGCGCGCATGCGCGCGCTCGGGACGACGCTCCCGCCGCGGGACGGGGTGGCGGTGTTCAACCGCGTCTACCTGTCCGTGACGGAGGAGCTGGACGGCCGCCTGGCGGCGGGCGGCTTCGGTGATCCCGCCGCCGCCGCGGTGCTGGCCGCCCGCTTCGCCGCCCGTTACCTGCGGGCGGTCGACGCGGCGGCCGACCGCCGTACCGTCCCATCCTGCTGGCGGCCGCTGCTGCAGTTGCGCGGCCATCGCGGCATCCGTCCCGTGCAGTTCGCGCTGGCCGGGATCAACGCGCACGTGGGTCACGACCTGGCGCTCGCGGTGGTGGACACCTGCGCGGCGCTGGGGTGCGAACCACCCTCCCTGGAACGGGACTTCGACCGCGTCGGGGAGCTGCTGACGTCGGTGGAGGAACACGTCAGGGAGGAGCTGATGCCCGGCCCCGACCTGCTGGACCTCGCCGATCCGCTGACGCATCTCGCCGGTTCCTGGAGCCTGGAACGCGCACGGGACGCGGCGTGGGCCGCGTCCCGCGTGCTGTGGTCCCTGCGCGGACTGCCGGAGGTGTACGAGGAGTTCGCCGAGAAGCTCGACGCGGGCGTCGGGCTGGTCGGCCGCTTCCTGCTGACCCCGCTGGGCCGCTGAGTCCGGCGCGTCAGTCCTCGTCGAGCATGACCGGAGCGATCTCGTCGTAGCGGTCGCCCGGGCCCGGGTTGGTCGGGTCCGTGGTGCCGCCGAACTGGTGCATGACGCCCCACACGGCGTTGAGCGCGGTCTGCACGGCGCCCTCGGCCCAGCCCGCCGTCCAGGAGATGTCGTCGCCGGCCAGGTAGATGCCGCGCTTGTCCTCGGGCAGGGTGTCCTGCATGAAGTGGGTGAACAGGCGCCGCTGGTAGCGGTAGTGGCCGGGCAGGTTCGCCTTGAAGGCGCCCATGAAGTAGGGCTCGTTCTCCCAGGACACGGTCACCGGGTTGCCGATGATGTGCCGCCGGATGTCGACCTTCGGGTAGATCTCGCCGAGCGACTTGAGCATGACCTCCATACGCTCGGCGGCGCTCAGCGGCAGCCACTTGAGGCTGTCGTCGCACCACGTGTACGACAGGCAGATCACGGCCGGCTCGTCGGGCCCGTTGTCCAGCAGGTAGGTGCCGCGGGTCATGCGGTCGGTGAGCGTCATGCTCATCACGTCACGGCCCGTCTCCTCGTCCTTGTCCAGCCAGAACGGCCGGTCGACCGGGACGAAGAGCTTGCTGGACTCCATGTAGTGGGTGCGCTCGATTGCCGTCCAGTGGTCGATCGGGAAGAGCGAGTCGTCGCAGTCGATCTTGCTGAGCAGCATCCAGCTCTGCGCGGTGAAGATCGCGGCGCGGTAGGTGCGGATGTCGCCGGCGGCGTCGGTGACGGTGATCCGGTTGCCCGCGGTGCGGTGCAGCCGGGTCACGGCCGGGCGGGGGTCGCCGTCGTGCAGGGACCTCAGCGAGGTGCCGTGCGGCCAGTGGACGATCTTGCCCGGCTCGCGCTCCCACAGCCGCAGCGGCAGTTGCTGGCTGCCGCCGACGATGCCGCGGTGGTGGTCGTCGGCCTCGGTGTAGACGACGCGCAGGATCTCCAGGATGGAGTTGGGGAAGTCGGTGTCCCAGCCGCCGGTGCCGAAGCCCACCTGGCCGAAGATCTCGCGGTGCCGGAAGGACCTGAACGCCTCGGAGTCGCAGAGGAAGCCGTAGAAGGTCTGGTTGTCGAGCTTCTCGACGAGCTTCGACCAGATCTCGCGGATGCGCGGGACGTCGCGCTCGCGCATGGCGCGGTTCATCTCGGAGAAGTCCGCGCCCTCCTCCAGGCAGGAGTTCCAGGCGTGCGCGACGTCGCGGTAGACCTGGGGCAGGTCGTCGATGGTCCGCGCGTAGTGGGACTCGCCCTTGAGGTCGACGACGGTCGACGGGGTCTCGGGGGCGAGCGGGTTGGGGAAGGGCCTGGTCTCCAGGCCCGCCAGGTCGATGTAGTGCTGCAGTGCGGTGGAGGACGGCGGGAAGCGCATCGCGCCCATCTCGGCGGTCAGGTTCTCGTCGCAGCCCTCGAAGCCGACGGTGCGCAGCCGGCCGCCGATCCGGTCGGCCTCGTAGACGACGGGCTTCAGGCCCATCTTCATCAGCTCGTACGCGGCGACGATGCCGGACAGGCCGCCCCCGATGACCGCGACCTCGGCTCCGTGCTCGGTCGCCGGTATGGAGCCGAGGCCCGCGGGGCTCGCCAGGAAGTCGTCGTACGCGAACGGGAAGTCCGGGCCGAACATGGTGATCGGCGGCGCCGACCGCACCTCGGGGTGCTGCTCGTCGTGGACCGCGGTGGGCACCGTGGACGTCATGGCGTGGTTCTCCTGGCTGTGAAGCGGTGAAGCGGGCGGTGGCGGTGGGGGCGGGCTCAGCCCAGCGAGCGGTACAGCTCGGGGCGGCGGTCCTCGAGGTAGGGGGTCTCCTCGCGGACCGCGCGCATAAGCTCCGGGTCGGCGTCGGCGACGACCAGCTCCTCGGTGGCTCCGGCCCGGGCGCGCACGGCGCCGTCGGGTCCGGCGAGGCAGCTCTGCCCCGCGAAGTCGAAGTCGCCCTCGGCCCCGCAGCGGTTGGCGTAGGCGAGGTGCAACTGGCTCTCGTACGCGCGGGCCGGTACGAGCGTCCGCGGGACGAACTCGTACGGCCGCATGAGCGCGGTGGGAACGGCGAGCAGCTGGGTGCCGGCGAGGGCGTGGGCCCGCACGGTCTCCGGGAACTCGACGTCGTAGCAGATGAGGAGGCCGATCCGGACGCCGTCGAGCTCGGCCTGGACGACGGCGTCGTCGCCGGGGGTGAACCAGGTGCGCTCGAAGTCGCCGAAGAGGTGGGTCTTGCGGTAGTTGGCGAGGCGCTCGCCGTCCGGGCCGATCAGCTGGGCGGAGTTGAACACGCCGCAGCCGTCGCGCTCGGGGTAGCCGTAGACGATGCCGAGGCCGTGCTCGGCGGCGATGCGGGCGACCCGGGCGGCGGCGGGCCCGTCGGCCGCCTCGGCGAGGTCCGGGACCGCGTCACCGAGGGCGTAGCCGGTCAGGTACATCTCGGACGTCACGAGCAGCCGCGCTCCCGCGGCGGAGGCCCGGCGCGCGGCGGCGTCGAGCGCGGCCAGGCTGTCGTCGACGGAGGAGGGGACGCCGCTCGGGCCTTGGTACAGCGCGGTGCGCAGCGGCGCCATGGAGCCTCTTTCGCCTGGTGGGAAGCGTGTTCCGGGTCTGCCTCGACGGTACGATTCCGGGCCTCGCGGCGACAAGACGCGTCCGTTGCGCACCGACCGCCGATTCGTTGCGCGCCGGGGCCCGACGGCGGTGATTCGTTGCGCAGGGGCGCTCGGACGGCCTCGGTCACCCCTCCGGCCGGTCGGGCGCTCCCGAGTAGCGCCGCAGCAGCGGCGACAGGACCAAGACGGACTTGGTGCGCTCGACGAAGGGCTCTCCGGCGATCCGCTCCAGGACGCGCTCGAAGTGGCGCACGTCGGCGGCGTAGATCTGGACGACGGCGTCCGCCTCGCCGGTGACGGTAGAGGCGGACGCGACCTCCGGGTAGCGCGACAGGCCGCGCCGGATGTCCTCGGGCGAGGTGTTGTGCCGGCAGTAGAGCTCGACGAACGCCTCGGTCTCCCAGCCCAGCGCGGAGGGCTCGACGCGGACGGTGAAGCCGGTGATGGCGCCCTCCGCCCGCAGCCGGTCGACCCGGCGTTTGACGGCCGGGGCGGAGAGCCCGACGAGGCCGCCGATGTCGGCGAAGGAGCGGCGGGCGTCCTCGGCGAGGGCGTGGACGATGCGTTCGTCGAGTTCGTTCAGTCGCACTGGGGGTGGGTCACTTCTCTTCGCGGGCGAGCTAAGAACGGCGCTTGCCGTTCGCGCACCAGCCTACGAGGCCGATCGCCCTCCGCCCGGCGCAGCGCTCCGGGGTGATCGCGTCGCAGCGGGGCACCGGCTTCGCCCCGTCCGCGCGGGCGCCCCGTCCGCTTGTGTGAACGGGGCGCCCGCCGGGGGTGGCGGCTACTGCCAGCTGGCGTGCAGCGGCTTGCCCTCGGCGTAGCCGGCCGCGCTCTGGATGCCGACGACCGCCTTGTCGGCGAACTCGGAGAGGTTGGCGGCACCGGCGTAGGTGCAGGAGCTGCGGACGCCCGCGATGATCGAGTCGATCAGGTCCTCGACACCCGGGCGGGCCGGGTCGAGGAACATCCGCGAGGTGGAGATGCCCTCCTCGAACAGCCCCTTGCGGGCGCGGTCGTAGGCGGACTCCTCGCTGGTGCGATTGGCCACGGCGCGGGCGGAGGCCATGCCGAAGCTCTCCTTGTACGGCCGGCCGTCGGCGGTCTGCTGCAGGTCGCCGGGCGACTCGTAGGTGCCCGCGAACCAGGAGCCGATCATGACGTTGGACGCGCCGGCGGCGAGCGCCATGGCGACGTCGCGAGGGTGCCGGACGCCACCGTCGGCCCAGACGTGCTTGCCGTGCCGGGCGGCCTCGGCGGCGCACTCCATGACGGCGGAGAACTGGGGGCGGCCCACGCCGGTCATCATCCGGGTGGTGCACATCGCGCCCGGGCCCACGCCGACCTTGACGATGTCGGCGCCGGCCTCGATCAGGTCGCGGACGCCCTCGGCGGAGACGACGTTGCCGGCCACGACCGGCACCTGCGGGTCCAGCGCGCGGACGGCCCTCACGGCCTGGATCATGCTCTCCTGGTGGCCGTGGGCGGTGTCGACGACGAGGGTGTCCACACCGGCGTCGAGCAGCTGCTTGGCCTTGCCCGCGACGTCGCCGTTGATGCCCACGGCCGCGGCGATGCGCAGCCTCCCCCCGGCGTCGGTGGCCGGGGTGTACAGGGTGGCGCGCAGCGCCGCCTTGCGCGTGAGGATGCCGGCCAGTTTGCCGTCGGCGTCCACGGCGGGGGCCAGCTTGCGGTTGGCGTCCTCCAGGCGGTTGAAGGCCTCGCGCGGGTCGATGTCCGCGGGCAGCAGGACGAGGTCCTTGGACATCACCACGGAGACCTGGGTGAAGCGGTCCACGCCGGTGAGGTCGTGCTCGGTGACGATGCCGACCGGACGGCCGTCCTCGACCACGACGGCGGCGCCGTGCGCCCGCTTGGGCAGCAGCGCCAGCGCGTCGGCGACGGTGGCGTGGGGGCCGAGCACGATCGGGGTGTCGAGCACGTGGTGCCGCTGCTTCACCCAGGTGATCACCTCGGTGACCACCTCGATCGGGATGTCCTGCGGGATGACCACGAGACCTCCGCGCCGGGCGACGGTCTCGGCCATACGGCGTCCGGCGATGGCCGTCATGTTGGCCACCACGAGGGGGATGGTGGTGCCGCTGCCGTCGGGGGCGGAGAGGTCGACCGCCTGGCGGGATCCCACCGCCGAGCGGCTGGGGACCATGAACACGTCGTCGTACGTCAGGTCGTACGGAGGCTTTGCATCATTGAGGAAACGCACGTACTTCATTTTTGCACGAGCGGAGCCGGATTGAACACGGAGGAAACTCCGGTGATCACGAAGGGTCGTTCGTAGGTTCCTCCAGGACGACCCGCAGGGGGAGCACGGCGGGGTCGTGGAAGGCCTCCGCCTCCGCGAGCACGCGGCGCGCGGTCCGCCACTCCCCCGGTTCGGCCGCCGCGAAGTCGCGCCAGCCGCGGACCACCAGACGCAGTCCGCCCCGCTCGGGGTCGGGCAGGTCGGTGAGGCAGTCGTAGAGGGCGTCCCAGTTGCGGCCGAACCAGCCGGGCAGCCGCAACTGCTCGGCGCAGCGCTCCATGAACGCGCTCTTGGTGGTGACCCCCTGCAGGTCCAGCACCGCCGTTGCCGTCATCTGCGGACCGCCCTGAAGGTCTTGTAGTGGTCGTCGGTGTAGTAGGCCTCCCCGCCGGCGCCGGTGACGATGCGCCGGGCGCCGCGGTCCGGTGCCCCCGGGGTCGGCACGGTGTACTCGCGGTAGTAGTCGCTCGGGCGTTTCGGCAGGATGCCCTCGAAGTTGTGGAAGACGGTGCCGTCCTTCGCGTACGGGAAAGGCCCCCCGGCGTCGATCAGCCGGAGTGTCTCGCGGGCCTCGGGAGGAAGGCTCGCGGCGGACACCGTGGGCACCGCCGCCACGGGTTCGGCGGCGGGCCGGGAGCAGCCGGTGAGCAGCAGCGCGAGGCAGCCCAGCAGGGCGACGGCGATCGCGGTGGCACGGCGGACGGGGCCGGTCGGCATGCGGCGATGCTGCCACACCCCGCGCCCCCCGCCTCGCAGGGCACGCGAGCGGAGGGCGAAGCGTTGGCGCGGCGGGAGCCTAGGCCCGGCGCAGCACCTCGGGGTCGGCGCGGTCGAGGGCGGGGCGCGGCATGGGCGCGGTGGAGTCGAGCAGGTAGTCGGCGGCGGCGGTGTCCGTCACGATGCTGGTCACCAGACCGGACCGCAGCACGGCGTCGACCGCGGCGGCCTTGCGCAGGCCGCCGGCGATGGCGAGCACCTCGGGGATGCGGCGCAGTCGGTCCGCCTCAATGGTGATGCAGCGTTCGCCCAGGTCGCGGCCGACCAGCAGGCCCTCGGCGTCGAAGAGGTGCGAGGACATCTCCGCGGCGACGCCGAGGGAGGCGTAGTGCTCGCGCTCGGCCTCGGTCAGGGCGTCGTGGACGGTGGAGATGCCGGCCGCCCAGGAGCCGATCGACACCACGGCCACGGTGACCTTGTCGAAGTAGCTCATGGCCGCCGCGATACCGCTCTGGGCACGCAGCGCCGCCGCGGTCGCAGGGTCGGGCAGCACCATGGGGGCGTACATGGGGTGGGCCTCGCCACCGGAGACGGCCGCGGCGGTGCGGACCGCCTCGACCGAGCCGCGGTCGGCGGTGCCGGCGTCGTACACGCCGGTGAGCTGGACGACCGTGCACGGCGGCAGCCGGTCCAGGGCGTTGGCCATGGTGATGATGGAGCGCCCCCAGGCGAGGCCGAGCACGTCGCCCTCGCTGACCAGTTCGCCGAGCAGCTGGGCGGCGACCGCGCCCAGGTTCTCCGGATCGGGGCCGTCGGTCTCGTCGGCGGGCGACTCGACGACGACGGCGTGCCGCAGCCCGTAGCGGGCCCGAAGGGCGTCGGAGCGTTCGGCGTCGAGTTCCGCCGGGACCCTGATCTCGATGCGCACGAGGTCACGTTCGAGGGCGGTCTCCAGGACACGCGCCACCTTGAAGCGGCTCACGCCGAACTCCTCGGCGATCTGGATCTTGGACTTTCCCTCCAAGTAGAAGCGGCGTGCCATCGCCGCCGCCTGGACCATCTCGCCGGGGCCCATGCGCACCCCTGTGCGGCCTGTGGTCACGTTCTCTCCCCAGTTGCGCATCTGATCGGCTCCGCGCTCATCCTCGCACGTACTCCGGGGTACCGGGGCACGGTGCCCACGGAGTGGTCAGTGCGCGCAGGCCGCCGCCGCCTGCTTGCGCAGACGCCGTACCGCCTCGGCCGGGTCCTCGGCTCCGTAGACGGCGGAGCCGGCCACGAAGACGTCCGCCCCAGCCTCGGCGCAGCGCTCGATGGTGGAGGCCGAGACTCCCCCGTCGACCTGCAGCCACAGGTCCAGACCGTGCTTGTCGATCAGCTTCCGGGCCCGGCGGATCTTGGGCAGCATGATGTCGAGGAACGCCTGACCGCCGAAGCCCGGCTCCACGGTCATGATCAGCAGCATGTCGAGCTCGGGCAGCAGGTCCTCGTAGGGCTCGACGGGCGTGGCCGGCCTGAGCGCCATCGAGGCCCGCGCGCCCTTGGCGCGGATCTCCCGGGCCAGCCGCACGGGTGCGGCGGCCGCCTCCACGTGGAAGGTGACGGAGCCCGCGCCCGCCTCGACGTACGCCGGGGCCCAGCGGTCCGGTTCGGCGATCATCAGATGGCAGTCGAGCGGGGTCTCGGTCGCCTTGTGGAGGGACTCCACGACCGGCACACCGAGCGTCAGGTTGGGGACGAAGTGATTGTCCATCACGTCGACGTGGAGCCAGTCCGCGCCCTCCACGGCCCGCGCCTCGTCGGCGAGGCGCGCGAAGTCGGCGGAGAGGATACTGGGGTTGATCTGCACGGCCATGTGTCCAGTATGGCGGTGCCCGCCCCCTCCCCGCGCACCCGGGCGTCCGGCTGTGGAAAACCTCTCCGCACGGCCCTTGCGGGCGTGGGATGCCGTGCGGATCGGAGAGCACTCCCCGGGGGACGCCTTGGACGAGGCGGAGGTGGCGGGTGTGAAGGCTCCACGCCGCTGGGCGGTCCTGGTCTGCGGCCGGCGCGGCGAATGGATCGTGGCCGCGCTCTGGCTGGCCCTGCTGGTCGTGGTCGCGCCGCTGGCCCAGAAGCTCACGGACGCGCAGCAGAACGACTCCTCCTGGCTGCCCGGCGGCGCGGAGTCGACCCGGGTCCTGGAACTGCAGAAGCGGTTCCTCCCCGACACCGCCCCGGCTGTCGTGGTCTACGCCCGGCCCGGCGGGCTCACCGGGGCCGACCGTGCGACGGTCGCTCAGGACGCCGCGCTGATACGGGAGATGACCGCGCACGGCGTCTTCGGCGACCGCACCGTCGGCCCGGTGCACGAGAAGCGCGCCGCCGGCCCGCGGGCCGCGCAGCTCATCGTCCCCGTCAGCATGGACGAGGGCGGCTGGACGGGCCTCACGGACGCGGTCGCCGGCATCCGCGCCGTCACCGCCGACGACATTGGCGCCCTCGAGGTGCACATCGCCGGACCGGGCGGCTTCGCGGCCGACTCCGCCGAGGCGTTCGAGGGTATCGACGGCACCCTGCTGTACAGCGCCCTCGCCGTGGTCGTCGTCATCCTGTGGTGCTCTCCTTCGCCGCCGCGCTCGGCGTCAGCGCGCTCGCCTTCCGGCACGTCTTCGGCTTCCAGGGCGAGGACACGGCGTTCCCGCTGTTCGTCCTCGTCTTCCTGGTGGCGCTGGGGATCGACTACACCATCTTCCTCAACGCGGATCCGCGAGGAGAGCGCGCTGTCCGGGACCCGCGAGGGCATCCTCACCGCTCTCGCCGCGACCGGCGGCGTGATCACCTCCGCGGGCCTGGTGCTCGCCGGCACCTTCGCGGCCCTGGCGACGCTGCCCGTCGCCGGTTTCGCGGAGATCGGCTTCGCGGAGATCGGCTTCGCGGTGGCTTTCGGCCTCCTGCTGGACACCATGGTCGTACGGTCGGTGCTGGTCACCGCGCTCACCCTCGACATGCGGCACCGCGTGGGGTGGCCGAGCCGGCTCGACCGTTCCCGCACCAGCGCGCTCCCGGCCGGGGAGCGGGCGGTGCCGGACCCCTCGCAGCGGTACATGAGCCCCGGACAGCGGTGACCGCCCGCGCCTGGCGCGGGCGGTCACCGTGGCCCGGCGTGTGTCACGCGTTGGGACGCTTGCCGTGGTTGGCGCCCTTCTTCTTCCGGGCGCGCCGCTTGTTGCCTCGCTTGGACATGATGCCCAACTCTCTCGTACGGGACATTTCGACCGCGGTCAGTCTATGACCCGCCCCGGCGGGCGGCACATCGGTGGCGCCGGGGCGCGCCGGGCGCGCACGCCGGGTCAGTCCGGGAAGTGCTCACGCATGAAGGTGTTCCGGAAGACCCCGGACGGGTCGAGCCGGGCGGCGAGCGCCCGGAAGTCGTCGTAGCGCGGGTAGAGCTCGCGCAGCGCGCCGGGAGAGGGGGCGGTGAAGAGCTTGCCCCAGTGCGGACGGGCGGAGAAGGGGCGCAGCGCCTCCTCGACGACCCTGACCGCCCGCGCCACCGCCTCGGCGTCCGGGGCCCACGTGAAGTGGAAGGCGACGCTGTCCCGTTCGTATGCCGGGCTGAGCCACAGGGGGTCGGCCGCCACGGTGCGGATCTCGCCGATGAGCACCTCGGCCGAGAACCGCTCCCGCACCTGCCACAGGGCGTCGAACGCCGCCACGGCGTCGCGCCGGTCGACGAAGAACTCCGACTGGATCTCCTCGCCGCTGCTCGGGGTGAACTCCAGGCGGAAGTGCGGCAGCCGCGCGTACCAGGGGCCGACAAGCCCCTGCTGCGGCGTGCAGTGCGTACCGGGCATGCCCGGGATGGGGTGCCGCGGCCCGTCGGCCGCGGTGGCACCGAACCACGTCGGCGGTGCGGGCTCCGTCCCGTCGGCCTCTACCCGCTCCTTGAGCCAGACCTGGTCGAGGGCGCGGTCCCGCCAGCGGGTGAAGCCCGAGACGCTGTACCCGGCGGACATCACCGCATCGAAGTTCTCCCGGAACTCCTCCCGCGGCATGTCCTCGTAGACGGTCTGGCGCACGGCGAAGGCCGGGACGAGGTCGAGGGTCAGCCGGGTCACGACGCCCAGCGCGCCCAGGGCGACGACCGAGCCGTCGAAGTCGGCCTCGCCCCGCCGGACCTCGGCGATCGCGCCGTCGGCGGTGACCATGGTCAGCGCGCGGACCGCGCCGGCCAGGCTGCGCCGTCCGGTGCCGGAGCCGTGGGTGCCGGTGGCGCACGCCCCGGCCACGGAGATGTGCGGCAGCGAGCCGAGGTTGTGCAGCGCCAGGCCCGCCTCGTCGATCGCGTGGACGATCTCGCCGAAGCGCAGCCCCGAACCGACCGTGGCGGTGCGCTCGGCGCGGTCGACGTCGATCACGGCGGGCAGCCGGGAGGTCGAGACGTGCTCGCCGTCGGTGTCGGCGACGGTGCTGAAGGAGTGCCGGGTCCCGAGGGCGCGCACCCGTGGCGCCCGGGCCACGATCTCCTGCAGCTCGGCGACGGACTCGGGGTGGTGGAGCCTTCGTGCGGTGAAGGCGACATTGCCGCCCCAGTTGCTCTCCGCGGGCATCGCGGTCGTTCCTTCCTGTCCGGCCCTCACCGCCGGCCGCCGCGCGGTGCGCGACCTGCCGGACCGGCGGTTCCGGGCCTGCCGTTCCAGGACGATTCTCGCCGCTGCGGACGGCGGGCGCGGGACAGGGGTGCGCCACGGGGCCGGGCGCGCCGGGTCCCACCACCCCTTCCAGTATTGACGTGACCCCGTCACCCTGGCATGGTCTAGACCTAGCTGGGCTCAACGGGACGGTGCAGCAGGGAAGTTCACGCCGCCCTGGACACGACGCACACGCGCCGCGCCCGCGCGCGACCTCCACGGAACCACCCGCGCCTGCCGTGCGGAGCACCCCCGCGAAGCTCCCTCCCCCACGACCACGGCCCCGGGCCGGGTAAGGAGCGACTCCCCCATGTCCACGTCCCTCGCCGGACGGCTTCCCGCAGGACGTACCGTCCTCGGCCCGTCCGCGGTGTTCGCCGTCCTCGCGGCGCTCCTGGCCACCCTGTTCGTCGCGACGCCGACCGCCCGCGCGGCGGACGGCCAGATCAGCGGCCTGGCGGGCAAGTGCGTCGACGTCGCCGGGGCGAACAACGCCAACGGCACCGCCGTACAGCTCTACGACTGCAACGGGACCGGCGCCCAGCGCTGGTCCAACCCCGGCGACGGCACACTGCGCGCCCTCGGCAAGTGCCTCGACGTCGTCGACCGCAGCACCGCCGACGGGGCCGCGGTACAGCTGTGGGACTGCTCCGGCAGCGCCAACCAGCAGTGGGTCGTCACCGCGGCGCGCGACATCGTCAACCCCGCCGCCGACAAGTGCCTGGACGTCCGGGACAACAGCTCCGCCAACGCCACCCGGCTGCAGATCTGGACCTGCACGGGCGGGGCGAACCAGAAGTGGAACGCCCCCGCGAGCGGCGGTGGCGGCGGCACGAACCCGTCCGGATTCGTGGTCAGCGAGTCCCAGTTCAACCAGATGTTCCCGGGCCGCAACGGCTTCTACACCTACAGCGGCCTGGTCGCGGCGCTGAGCTCCTACCCGGGCTTCGCCAACTCCGGTGGCGACACGGTCAAGAAGCAGGAGGCCGCCGCCTTCCTCGCCAACGTCAGCCACGAGACGGGCGGGCTGGTGTACGTGGTCGAGCAGAACACCGCCAACTACCCGCACTACTGCGACTGGGGCCAGCCCTACGGCTGCCCGGCCGGCCAGGCCGCCTACTACGGCCGCGGACCGATCCAGCTCAGCTGGAACTTCAACTACAAGGCCGCCGGCGACGCCCTCGGCATCGACCTGCTGGGCAACCCCTGGCGCGTGGAGCAGGACGCGGCCGTGGCCTGGCGCACGGGTCTTTGGTACTGGAACACCCAGAGCGGCCCCGGAAGCATGACCCCGCACAACGCCATGGTGAACCAGGCCGGCTTCGGCCAGACCATCCGCTCCATCAACGGCTCCCTGGAGTGCGACGGCCGCAACCCGGCGCAGGTGCAGAGCCGGGTGACCAAGTACCAGCAGTTCACGGCGATCCTCGGGGTCAGCCCCGGCGCCAACCTCTACTGCTGAGCCCCTGAGCCGCCGCCGCGCGGGTGCGGTCCGGACGTCCGGACCGCACCCGCGCGCGCTCACTCGCCGGTGCGGCGCAGCAGGGCGAGGTACATCGCGTCGGTGCCGTGCAGGTGGGGCCAGAGCTGGACGTCCGGGCCGTCGCCGAGGTCGGGGACCCCGGGCATGAGCGGGCGGGCGTCGACCCATTCGGCGGGGACGGCGCCAGGGCGGCCCAGGACGTCCTCCACGACGGCGCGGGTCTCGGCCGGGTGCGGGGAGCAGGTCGCGTAGCCGACGACCCCGCCCACGCGCACCGCGCTCAGGGCGGACTCCAGCAGGCCGCGCTGCAGGGGCGCGAAGCCCGGGACGTCCTCGGCCCGTCGCCGCCAGCGCGCCTCGGGACGGCGGCGCAGGGCGCCGAGGCCCGTACAGGGCACGTCGACCAGGACGCGGTCGAAGGCGCCGGGACGCCAGGCGGGGCGGGTGCCGTCGGCGACGATCACCCCGTACGGGCCGGGGTTGCCCGCCAGGGCGCGGGCGACGAGCCGGGCCCGGTGCGGCTGCTTCTCGGAGGCGACCAGGGCCGCCCCGCGCTCCGCGGCGAGCGCGGCGAGCAGGGCCGCCTTGCCGCCGGGGCCCGCACAGCCGTCCAGCCAGAGCCGGTCGGGGCCGTCGCCGAGCGGGGCCGCTGCCAGGGCGGCGGCGACGAGCTGGCTGCCCTCGTCCTGGACACCGGCGCGGCCCTCGCGCACCGCCTCGATGGCGGCGGGGTCACCGCCCTCGGCGAGCCGGACCGCCCAGGGGGACCAGCGGCCGGGAAGGGTGGTGTCCGCGGGAAGGGCGTCGGCGAGTTCCTGCGCGGTGGCGCGGCCGGGGCGCGCGACGAGGGTGACCTCGGGGCGCTCGTTGTCGGCCGCGAGCAGTTCCTCCATGCCCGCGCGGCCCCCGCCGAGGGCGTCCCACAGGGCCGAGACGATCCAGCGCGGGTGCGAGTGGACGACGGCGAGGTGGTCCTCGGCATCCTCGTCGTAGGGCGGTGCCACCTCGTCCAGCCATGCGCCCAGGTCCCGGGCGGCGATCCGGCGCAGCACCGCGTTGACGAACTTCGCCCGCCCGTCGCCGAGGACCACGCGGGCGAGCTCGACGGTGGCGGAGACGGCCGCGTGGGAGGGGATGCGGGTGCCCAGCAGCTGGTGCGTGCCGAGCGACAGCACGTCCAGCACCGGAGGGTCGACCTCGCGCAGGGGCCGGTCGACGCAGGCCGCGATCACCGCGTCGTACGTGCCCCGGCGGCGCAGGGTGCCGTATACCAGCTCGGTGGCGAGCGCGGCGTCGCGCCGGTCGAACTCCCGGCCCTTGCGCGCCGCCTCGGCCTCGGCCTCGCGCAGCAGCGCCGGCAGGACGAGGTTGGCGTACGCGTCGCGCTCGTCGACCGCCCGCAGGGCCTCGAACGCCAGGATGCGCACGGGGTCGCGCTGGGGCTTGCGGTAGGGCCGGCCGCCCTGCGGGGGCCCTCCCTGGCTGCGGCCCTGACGGGCGGCGGGACGCGGTCGGCGGCGTGACGGTTCGCTCACGTGGAAGGTGCTCCGGGAGTCTCGGTGGTACGGCGGGACGCGGTGCGGCCCGCTTCGAGCGTACGTGGGGGGCGCGGTCAGGCGCCGAGCCGCTCCCCGGAGGGGACGCGGACGCCGCGCGCCCAGTCGGCGGCGGGCATCGGCTTCTTGCCCTGCGGGCGCACCTCGCCGAGCTCCACGGCGTGGCTTCCCGTGCCCGCGTACACGGCGCGCTTGGTGACCTCCAGCTCTCCGGGCGCCAGGTCGGTGCGCTCGGGCAGCAGGGTGACGGGGCCGACCTTGAGGCGTTCACCGCCGAACAGCGTCCAGGCGCCGGGGGCCGGGGTGCAGCCGCGGATCACCCGGTCCACCCGCAGGGCGGGGGCGTTCCAGTCGACGCGGGCGTCGTCGACGGTGATCTTGGGGGCCAGGCTGACGCCCTCGGCGGGCTGCGGCCGGGCGACCAGCGCTCCGTCCTCGATGCCGTCCATGGTGGCGGCCAGCAGCTTCGCACCGCTGTGCGAGAGCCGGGTCAGCAGGTCGCCGCTGGTGTCGCGGGGGCGGACGTCCTCGGTGACGACGCCGTACACCGGTCCGGAGTCCAGGCCCTCCTCGATGAGGAAGGTCGCGGCCCCGGTGACCTCGTCGCCCGCCATGACGGCGTGCTGCACGGGGGCGGCGCCGCGCCAGGCGGGCAGCAGGGAGAAGTGCAGGTTGACCCAGCCGCGGGCGGGCACGTCGAGGGCGACGCGCGGCAGCAGCGCACCGTAGGCGACGACCGGGCAGCAGTCGGGGCCGATCTCGCGCAGCCGGGCCAGGAAGTCCTCGTCGCGGGGCCTGGCGGGCTTGAGCACCTCGATGCCGGCCTCCTCCGCGCGCTGGGCCACCGGGCTGGCGACGAGCTTGCGGCCGCGCCCCGCCGTGGCGTCCGGCCGGGTGACCACGGCGACGACCTCGTGCCGCCCGGAGGCGAGCAGGGCGTCGAGGGCGGGAACGGCGACCTCGGGGGTGCCGGCGAAGACGAGCCTCATGCGTGCGGGATGCCTTTCTGCGGTGCGCGGCCCTACAGCGCGCGGCCGAATGTGCTGTGCGGGGAGACGCGGACCTGGGGCGCGGGCTGACCGGCCCACTCGGCGTCGCGTATCGCCTTCATCGCGGCCTTGCGCTGCTCGCGGTCGAGGCGGTCGATGAAGATGATGCCGTCGAGGTGGTCGGTCTCGTGCTGGATGCAGCGGGCGAGCAGCTGGGTGCCCTCGACGGTCACCGGGTCGCCGTACATGGTGAAGCCCCTGGCGACGACACCGTGGGCGCGCTTGGTGTCGAAGCGCAGCCCGGGCAGGGACAGGCAGCCCTCGGGGCCGTCCTGCTCCTCGTCGCTCAGGCTGAGGTCCGGGTTGATCAGATGGCCCAGCTCACCGTCGACGTGGTAGGTGAACACCCGCAGCGAGACGCCGATCTGAGGAGCCGCCAGGCCTGCGCCCGGGGCGTCCTTCATGGTCTCCTCGAGGTCTTTGACCAGGGTGCGCAGCTCTTTGTCGAAGACGGTCACGGGCTGCGCCTTCATGCGCAGCACGGGGTCGCCGAAGAGGCGGATCGGCTGGATGGACACGCGGTGGCTCCGTGGTCGGACGGTGACAGGGCAACCGCACCAGTCTATGGGCCGCCGGGGTAGGGGCGCGCACCCCTGTGCACGCCCCCTGGAGGGTGCGATGCGCCCCTTGGGCGTGACTCCACGGGAGTCTGGCGCGTTGGTCAATGGAGTTTGACCCACAAGAGCCGGTTCGAGAGGCCAGTTGATGCCCGAACACGCAACTCATGACGCCCAGGCCAGGGCGAGCCTTCACCTGCTGGTGCGGGACATCGAGCGGGTCCGCCGACAGGTCGACGCGCTGCGCACCCTCACCACGCAGCTGGGCAATGTCTACCGTCCCCGCCGCGGCGGGCCGTCCGCGGGATTCGTGGTCTACGGCCGCGCCCCCGCCCCCACCGTCCGGCTCGCCCAGGAGCTGCGGGACAGCGTCGAGACCCTGGTGACGGCGGCCGTGGAGTTCGACCGCTCGCTGGGCTTCAGCTGGGACGCCGTCGGCTCCGCCCTGGGCGTCACCAAGCAGGCCGTCCACCGGCGGTACGGCAACCGGCGCTCGGTGCCGGCCGGAGCGGCCGTGACGGAGGTGCACGGCGAGCCTCCGGCGCCGGCGGTCGTGCCCTCGGTGCCCGCGGCCCGCGCCATGCCCGCGCACTCCGCCCCCGCCACCCGCGACGAGGCCGTCCCCGGTGCGGTCCCCTCTCCGCGCACGGGCTGAATCCGGCGGTTCCCCGGGCACGCCCGCCCCGCCGCCCGCCACGCCGACAGGACGGCCGCCGGGGCGGGCGCGTACGGGCACGGACGCACCGCGGTCAGGGCCGCCGGTGCGCCGCGGGCGGCCGTGTCGGACCGAGCTCCAGCTCCCCCACGGTCTGGCCGCCGCTGGACTCCCCCGTCGGCCGGAATCCCAGCCCCAGGTAGAAGCCTTCCGGGCCGTCGGCGCCGGGATGCCAGGTGGTCGTGACCCGGGTGCCTCCCCGGCGGCGGACCTCCTCCGCGACGGACTCGACGGCGTACCTTCCGTAGCCGCGGCCCTGCTCGCCCGCGGCGATGGCGAGGCGCCACAGGCCGGAACGCAGGTCGACGCCGCTTCCGTCGCCCGCGAAGTCGATGTCGAAGAAGGCCATGAGGAATCCGACGGTCCGGTCGCCGTCGACGATCAGCCGGGGCCAGGCCGTGTCTCCGTACGCGTAGGCCTCCGCGAGGGACTTCACGACCGGGGCCACGAGATGCTCCTGGTCGGGGCGGATCTTCAGGGCGATCGCGGCGTCGACGTTGTCCGGGGTGACCTTCTCCAGTCGCAGTGTGCTGGTCATACCGGAAACCCTAGGCCAGGGCGTCACATGCTTTCCCGAACGCTTCGTCAGGCCGCCTCGTCGGCCGAGACCGCGCCCGGCCGCTCCTAGCCGATGTCGGGCGGGTCGATGCGGACCCGGACCGGGTCGGGCTCCTTGCGGGCGATGCGGGCCGTCTGCGCGGCTTTCAGGGCGGTCGCCAGGGCCGCGCCGTTACCCGGCGGCACACGCAGCAGCACACGCTCCCAGCGCTCGCCCGGCGGGGTGTCCCCGGAACGGCGGGGCCGCGCGGGGTCGGTGATGGGCAGCGGCACCGGGCCGAGGACATCGGTGCCCTCGGGCAGCCGCACCGTGGCCAGAAGATCGGCGACGGCGGCGGGGCGGCCGCTGACCGCGGCCATCCGGGAGACCGGGGGGAAGCCCAGCTCCGCGCGTTCGGCCAGCTCGCGCACGGCGTGGCCGACCGGGTCCCAGCGGACGAGGGCCTGCACCGGCCGCAGCGTGGGCTCCGCGAGGACGACCACCATGCCGCCCTCGCCGGCCGGGCGCACCAGCGCCGCCGCCGCGGCCCAGCGGCGCAGGGTCTCCTCCCCCGCCCGCAGGTCCGGACGGTTGAGCAGGGCCCAGCCGTCCAGCAGCAGCGCCGCCGCGTAACCGCCCTCGGCGACCGGTTCCGCGCCCGGGGTCGAGATCACCAGCGCGGGCGTGCCCGGCACGGACGCCAGCACGCCGTCCCGCCCTGAGGTCCGCACCGGCACCTTGGGGAAGGCCCGGCCGAGTTCGTCGGCGGTGCGCCGGGCGCCGACCACCTGGGCGCGGAGCCGGAAACCGCCGCACTCCTTGCAGTGCCAGCCCGCCTCGGGGCGCCCGCACCAGCCGCAGTGCGGCGCGCTCTCGCCGTCGCCGAGCTGCAGCGGCCCCGCGCAGTGGGCGCACCGGGCGGGCTCGCGGCAGCGCTCGCAGGCCAGCCTCGGGACGTAGCCGCGCCGGGGCACCTGCACCAGCACCGGGCCATGCTGCAGGGCGTCCCGGGTCACCTGCCAGGCCACCGACGGCAGCCGTGCGGCCCGCGCGGCGGCGTCCCGCGCCTCGTCGCCCTCGCCGATCGTACGGACCATGGGTGCGGCGGCCCGTACCCGCTCGCGCGGTGCGGTCAGCGGCAGCGCCCACTGGGTGTCGACCAGCTGGGCGCCCTCCACGGTGCAGGTGAGACCGCCGAGCAGGAAGCCCGCCCGCTCCTCGGCGGCCCGCAGCAGCAGGACGTCCCGGGCGTGCGGCTGCGGCGCGTGCTGCTCGGCGTGGCTGGAGTCGCCGTCGTCCCAGAGCACGGCGAGCCCCAGGTCCGCCACCGGCGCGAACATCGCGGCCCTGGTGCCCACGACGGCGCGTACGCTGCCCCGGCTCACGGCGAGCCAGCGGCGGTACCGCTCCTCCGGCCCGGCGTCGGCGGTCAGCAGCACATGGCGGCCCTCGCCGACGATCGCGGTCAGCGCCTCGTCGACGCGGGCGGCGGCGCGGCCGTCCGGCACGACGGCCAGCGCTCCGCGCCCCGAGGCCAGCGCCGCCGCCATGGCACGGGCGATCTCCTCGGGCCAGTGCGGCCCGGGCAGCGCCGTCCACACCGCCCGCGGGGTGTCTCCCCGGGCCAGCGCCTGCAGGAAGGCGGGCCCCGTCGGATAGCGCCGCCACGGCCCCGGCTCCGGCGGGCGGGGCGCCGCCAGCGGATCGCGTACCGGCTCCGCCTCGGCCTTGGCCCGGCGCGGGGGCACCGCGAGCTGCACGATGTCGGCGAGGGCGCCCGCGTAGCGGTCGGCGACGGCCCGGCACAGCCTGAGCAGCCCGGGGGTCAGCACCTCCTCGGGCGACAGGACTTGGGCGAGCGGGGCCAGCGGGCCCCGGTAGTCGCTCTCGGCCAGCCGGTCGACGATGAAGCCGTCGTGCAGTTCGCCGCCCTCGCGCCGGCCGCCCTTGCCCACCCGGCCGCCGAACCGCACGCGGACGCGCACGCCTGGCCTCGCCTCGGCGTCCATGGCCGCCGGGACCGCGTAGTCGAAGTACTGGTCCAGGTGGAGCAGGCCCTTGTCGACCAGCACGCGCGCCACCGGCAGCCCTTCGGCCAGCGCCGCGCCCCGCCAGGTGCGCGGCTTGGCGCGGGGCTCCTTGGCCTTGCGCACCGTCTCCCGGATGAGCGCGAGCTGCTCTCCCCCGTGCGGCTCCGCCGCCGGGGACACCTGCCGGTCGTCCTCGCTGCTCACAGCCTCAGTGTTACCAGACGCGTCGGACACCCGGCCCCGCGCCCGGCCACGCGGGGCCCCTGCCCCATGACCCACCGGACGGGGAGCGCGCGGGCGGCCCTGTGCGGCAAGGCGACGGAACGCGAGGGGAGTTCGCCGGCGGCCGACACGGTCGCGACCGGAGCGCGGCGCAGGCACCGCGGATGGCGCTGCCCGCTGCGGACCTCGCGCGCAGCCCCCTCGCGGCCTCCGGTGCCGGGCGCCCGCTGCCGGCGCAGGTACTGCCGGTCCCGCCCCGCTCCCCGCGCACGCCGACGGCCCCGGACCGCCAGGGTCCGGGGCCGTCGTCAGGCCGTGGATGCGGCAGGCCTAGAGGCCGGCCGCCTGGCGCAGCGCCTCGACGCGGTCGGTGCGCTCCCAGGTGAAGTCCGGCAGCTCACGGCCGAAGTGGCCGTACGCCGCGGTCTGGGCGTAGATCGGGCGGAGCAGGTCGAGGTCGCGGATGATCGCGGCCGGGCGGAGGTCGAAGACCCGGCCGATGGCCTGCTCGATCTTCTCGTGGTCCACGGTGTGGGTGCCGAAGGTCTCCACGAACAGGCCCACGGGCTCGGCCTTGCCGATCGCGTAGGCGACCTGGACCTCGCAGCGCGAGGCGAGGCCCGCGGCGACGACGTTCTTGGCGACCCAGCGCATGGCGTAGGCGGCGGAGCGGTCGACCTTGGACGGGTCCTTGCCGGAGAAGGCGCCGCCACCGTGGCGGGCCATGCCGCCGTAGGTGTCGATGATGATCTTGCGGCCGGTGAGGCCGGCGTCGCCCATCGGGCCGCCGATCTCGAAGCGCCCGGTGGGGTTCACCAGCAGCCGGTAGCCCTCGGTGTCGATCTTGATGCCGTCGTCGAGGAGCGCCTTCAGCTCCGGCTCCACGACGAACTCGCGGATGTCGGGGGCGAGCAGCGACTCGAGGTCGATGTCGCTGGCGTGCTGCGAGGAGACGACGACGGTGTCGAGGCGCACGGCCTTGTCGTCGTTGTACTCGATGGTGACCTGGGTCTTGCCGTCGGGCCGCAGGTAGGGGATCGTCCCGTTCTTGCGGACCTCGGTGAGCCGCCGGGAGAGCCGGTGCGCCAGCGTGATCGGGAGCGGCATCAGCTCGGGGGTCTCGTCGCAGGCGTAGCCGAACATCAGACCCTGGTCGCCCGCGCCCTGCCGGTCGAGCTCGTCCTCGTCGCCCTCGACGCGGCTCTCGTAGGCCGTGTCGACACCCTGCGCGATGTCCGGGGACTGCGCGCCGATGGAGACCGAGACACCGCAGGACGCGCCGTCGAAGCCCTTCTTCGACGAGTCGTAGCCGATGTCGAGGATCTTGTTCCGCACCAGGGTCGCGATGTCCGCGTATCCCTTGGTGGTGACCTCTCCGGCGACGTGCACCAGACCGGTGGTGATCAACGTCTCGACGGCGACGCGCGAGGAGGGGTCCTCCTTGAGCAGGGCGTCGAGGATCGTGTCGCTGATCTGGTCAGCGATCTTGTCGGGGTGACCCTCGGTCACGGACTCCGAGGTGAACAGGCGGCGGGACACATCGCTCCCTGGGGTTGCAGCGGCTGCTGGCTGATCGTTTGCGGCTCGCGCGGGGCTGCGCCCGGCGGGCCATGGGTCAGTTTATCGTCCGACGCATGCGCAAGGACACGGCATCTCGCACCTTGGATATGCCGTGACCTGCGACACTGTGCATCACCTCGGGACGGAACGCCAGTAGCTCACACGCACCGACCCGAAGTGTCGTCAGCTCAGCCGCGCGGCGACCAGGTCCCAGACCTGCTCCGCGAGGGCCTCCTTCGGCCCGTACGGCACCGCGGTCTCGGTGCCGTCGGCGCCGAGCACGACGGCCTCGTTCTCCTCCGACCCGAAAGCCTTGTGGTCCCCCACCTCGTTGACGACCAGCAGGTCGCAGCCCTTGCGGGCGAGCTTGGCGCGGCCGTTGGCCAGCACGTCGTCGGTCTCGGCGGCGAATCCCACGACGATCTGCGCGGGGTGCGGCCGTTCGGCTGAGAGCTCGGCGAGCACGTCGGGGTTGCGCACCAGCTCCACGGGCGCGGGCTCCTCGCCGTCCTTCTTCTTGATCTTGCCCTCGGCGTACCGCGCCGGACGGAAGTCCGCGACGGCGGCCGCCATCACCACCGCGTCGGCGTCGGACGCGGCCTTCAGCACGGCCTCGCGCAGCTGCACCGCCGTGCCGACGCGTACCACGTCCGCCCCCGCCGGGTCGGCGAGGCCGGTGTTGGCGGAGACCAGGGTGACCCTGGCGCCCCGGGCCAGGGCCGTACGGGCGAGCGCGTAGCCCTGCTTGCCGGAGGAGCGGTTCCCCAGGTAGCGGACCGGGTCGAGGGGCTCGCGGGTGCCTCCGGCGCTGATGACGACGTGGCGTCCGGCCAGGTCGGTCTCCAGTGCGCGCGGGCCGCGCAGCAGCACCCGGCGGCAGGCCTCGAAGATCTCGGCGGGCTCGGGCAGCCGGCCCTTGCCGGTGTCGACGCCGGTGAGGCGGCCGACCGCGGGCTCCAGCACGAGGGCGCCGCGGCGGCGCAGCGTCGCCACGTTCTCCTGGGTGGCGGCGTGCTCCCACATCTCGGTGTGCATGGCGGGCACGAACACCACGGGACAGCGCGCGGTGAGCAGGGTGTTGGTGAGCAGGTCGTCGGCGAGCCCGTGGGCCGCCTTGGCGAGCACGTCGGCGGTGGCCGGGGCGACCACGACGAGGTCCGCGCCCTGCCCGATGCGCACGTGCGGCACCTCGTGGACGCTCTCCCACACCTCGGTCGAGACGGGGTTGCCCGACAGCGCCGACCAGGTGGCCTCACCGACGAAGTGCAGCGCCGAGGCGGTGGGCACGACGCGTACGTCGTGTCCCGACTCGGTGAACCGGCGCAGCAGCTCGCACGCCTTGTAGGCGGCGATCCCGCCGCTCACGCCCAGGACGACCTGTGGCTTCCCCATCGTCTCTCCCGCGCTGTGTTGGACCGTGGTGCGTACTACCCCATGACACACCACGGGCCCGGCGGTCGTACCGCCGGGCCCGTGGTGTGACGCCTGGGCGCGGTTACTGGACCGGGCCCTCGACGGCCTCGGAGGTCAGCAGACCCGCGTTGATCTCACGCAGCGCGATCGACAGCGGCTTCTCGTGCACGTGGGTGTCCACGAGCGGGCCGACGTACTCGAGCAGGCCCTCGCCGAGCTGCGAGTAGTAGGCGTTGATCTGACGGGCACGCTTGGCCGCGTAGATCACGAGGCTGTACTTCGAGTCGGTGGCCTCGAGCAGCTCGTCGATCGGCGGGTTGATGATGCCCTCGGGCGTGGTGATGGAAGAGGACACGCTCTACCTTCCGATTGGGTGCAAAAAGATCAGACTACAGCCATCAAGGCTAGCAGCTCGCGCGCGACGTCCTCGACGGAGGTGTTCACCAGGGTGGTGTCGAACTCCGGCTCGGCCGCCAGCTCGACCCGCGCGGCCTCCAGCCGGCGCTCGATGACCTCGGGGGCCTCGGTGCCCCGGCCGGTGAGCCGGCGGACCAACTCGTCCCAGCTCGGCGGAGCGAGGAAGATCAGCTGCGCCTCGGGCATCGACTCCCGGACCTGGCGGGCGCCCTGCAGATCGATCTCCAGCAGGACCGGCTCGCCGGCCTCGAGGCGCTCCAGCACCGCCTGGCGCGGTGTGCCGTACCGGTTCCCCGCGAATTCGGCCCACTCCAGCAGTTCGCCGTTGGCGACGAGCTTGTCGAACTCGTCGTTCTCGACGAAGTAGTAGTGCACCCCGTGTTCCTCACCGGGGCGGGGCTTGCGGGTGGTGGCCGAGACGGAGAGCCACACCTCGGGGTGGACTGTGCGCATATGAGCGACGACCGTGCTCTTGCCGACCCCCGAGGGGCCGGAGAGCACGGTCAGCCGCGGACGTTCACTCATGGAGCGATTATCCCGGTTCCCGGAGGGTGCTGGGAACGTCAGGCAGCGGGGCTGCCGAACTCGCGCTCCAGGGATGCGATCTGGTTGGAGCCGAGCCCGCGGACCCGGCGGCTCTCGGAGATGCCGAGCCGCTCCATGATCTGCTTGGCGCGGACCTTGCCCACGCCGGGCAGGGACTCCAGGAGGGCGGAGACCTTCATCTTGCCGATGACGTCGTTCTCCTGGCCCTGCTTGATGACCTCGTGCAGCGAGGCGCCGGAGTGCTTGAGCCGATTCTTGACCTCGGCGCGCTCCCGGCGAGCCGCGGCGGCCTTCTCGAGCGCGGCAGCGCGCTGTTCAGGGGTAAGGGGCGGAAGAGCCACGCCTACGTCACCTCGGAAGTAGAACTGTCGGATACGGACCGGTGTGGAACCTAGTCGCCCCCACCTGCAGGGGCAACGTGAAACGCGCACCTTGCGCGCTCTCGTCGGAGACTAGCGGCCCCAGCGGCCGGAGTCAGCGCAAACAAGAAGAAAAGTCCTGGTCAGCGTCAACCGACCAGGACTTTTGGGACAAATCTGCGCAGGTTTCCGGACGTCTTGACCGCTACTTGACGACCGAGGCCAGTTCCGCGGCCTCCCTTTCGGCCGCTTCGCGGAGCGCCGCGACGGACGGTCCGAGCTTGAGGACCCCCCTGCTGACGCTCGGCACGACATTGCGCACGGCCTCCCCGAACACCCTGGGGAGGTCGGCCGCGGTGGCCCCCTGGGCGCCGATCCCGGGGGCGAGGAGGGGCCCGTTCACGGCCAGGTCCACACCCGCCTCCCCGAGCGTGGCGCCGACGACTGCGCCGACCGATCCGAGCGGCACGTCACCCTCGTTCTCGGCCGCGATGTGGTTCAGCATCACCTGGGCGAGGGACGCGCCGCCCGCCGCGGTTGACCGCTGCACTTCCGCGCCCTCCGGATTGGAGGTCAGGGCGAGCACGAAGACGCCGCTGCCGCTCGCCCGGGCGGCGTCCAGGGCGGGGCGCAGCGAGCCGAACCCCAGGTACGGGCTGACGGTGACAGCGTCCGAGAACAGCGACGAGGCGGGATCGAGATAGGTGGCGGCGTACGCGGCCATGGTGGAGCCGATGTCGCCGCGCTTGGCGTCCATCAGCACCAGGGCGCCGGCCGCGCGGGCCTCGGCGACGGCCGTCTCCAGGACGGCGATGCCGCGGGAGCCGAAGCGCTCGAAGAAGGCGCTCTGCGGCTTGAGGACGGCGACCCGGTCGGCCAGCGCCTCCACCACGGTACGGGTGAAGCGCTCCAGGCCGGCGACGTCGTCCTGCAGGCCCCAGGCGGAGAGCAGGGAGGAGTGCGGGTCGATGCCGACGCAGAGCGGCCCACGGGTGTCCATGGCGCGGCGCAGCCTGGCGCCGAAGGGCTCGGGGTTCATCGCGGGGTGGCTGCCTTCCGGGTTTCGGCGCCGACGGCGTCGGCGAGGGTGGCGTACGGGCTGGCCTGGAGCAGCGCGGCGAGGTCCCGGTGGATCGTGCGGCACCAGAAGGGACCCCGGTAGACGAAGGCGCTGTAGCCCTGCACAAGGGTGGCGCCGGCCAGGATGCGCTGCCAGACGTCCTCGGCGGTCTCGACCCCGCCCACGCCCACGAGGGTGATGCGGTCGCCGACGCGGGCGTACAGGCGGCGCAGCACCTCCAGGGAGCGTTCCTTGAGGGGGGCGCCGGACAGGCCGCCGGTCTCCTTGACCAGCGAGGCGTCCGAGCGCAGGCCGAGGCCGTCGCGGGCGATGGTGGTGTTGGTGGCGATGATGCCGTCCAGGCCGAGTTCGAGGGCGAGGTCGGCGACGGCGTCCACGTCCTCGTCGGCGAGGTCGGGGGCGATCTTGACCAGCAGGGGGACGCGGCGGCCTGTGACGACGCGGTCCGCGGCCTCGCGCACGGCGCTGAGCAGGGGACGCAGGTGGTCGACGGCCTGCAGGTTGCGCAGTCCGGGGGTGTTCGGCGAGGAGACGTTGACGACGAGGTAGTCGGCGTGCGCGGCGAGCCGCTCGGTGGAGGTAACGTAGTCGGCGACCGCCTCCTCCTCCGGGACGACCTTGGTCTTGCCGATGTTGACGCCGACCGTGGTCGGGAAGACCGCCCTGCGCGCGGCCAGGCGCGCGGCGACCGCGGCCGAGCCCTCGTTGTTGAAGCCCATGCGGTTGATCAGGGCGCGGTCGGCGACCAGGCGGAAGAGCCGCTGCCTGGGGTTGCCCGGCTGCGGCTGGGCGGTGACGGTGCCGATCTCGACGTGGTCGAAGCCGAGCATGGTGAGCCCGTCGATGCCGACGGCGTTCTTGTCGAAGCCCGCGGCGAGCCCGAAGGGGCCGTGCATCCGGCGGCCCAGCGCCTCCGTGCCCAGCGCGGGGTGCCGCGGGGCGAGCAGCGCGGCCGCGAAGGTGCGCAGGACGGGGACCCGGGCGGCGAGCCGGATCCAGCCGAAGGCGAGGTGGTGGGCCTGCTCCGGGTCGAGGCGCTTGAAGAACAGACTGAACAGCAGGGAGTACATGCGGGGCCTTCCACGGCGGGCGAACTGAGGGGGCTCGTGAAGAGGGGGACACCGGATCGGTGTCCCCCTCTTCGGCCTACGCCTCGCGGGCGGCGGTCAGGTGTTCCGCGTGCTCCTGGAGTGAGCGGACCCCGACGTCGCCCCGGTTCAGCGCGTCGACGCCCTGGACGGCGGCGGCGAGCGCCTGCACCGTCGTCAGGCACGGCACGCCGCGCGCGACGGCGGCGGTACGGATGTCGTAGCCGTCGAGGCGGCCGCCGGTGCCGAACGGGGTGTTGACGATGAGGTCGATGGCGCCGTCGTGGATGAGCTCGATGACGGTCGGCTCGCCGTTGGGGCCGGTGCCCTCGCTCTTCTTGCGCACCACGGTGGCCTCGATGCCGTTGCGCTTGAGCACCTCGGCGGTGCCGGAGGTGGCCAGCAGCTCGAAGCCGTGCTCGACCAGCGCCCGGGCCGGGAAGATCAGCGCGCGCTTGTCGCGGTTGGCGACCGAGACGAAGGCGCGGCCCTTGGTCGGCAGCGCGCCGTAGGCGGCGGCCTGCGACTTGGCGTACGCGGTGCCGAAGACCGAGTCGATGCCCATGACCTCGCCGGTGGAGCGCATCTCCGGGCCGAGGACGGTGTCGACGCCCCGGCCGTGCACGTCGCGGAAGCGGCTCCAGGGCAGCACGGCCTCCTTGACGGAGATCGGCGCGTCCAGCGGCAGGGTGCCACCGTCGCCGTGGGCCGGGAGCAGGCCCTCGGCGCGCAGCTCGGCGATGGTGGCGCCGAGCGAGATGCGGGCGGCCGCCTTGGCCAGCGGGACCGCCGTCGCCTTGGAGGTGAAGGGGACGGTGCGGGAGGCGCGCGGGTTGGCCTCCAGCACGTAGAGGATGTCACCGGCCAGGGCGAACTGGATGTTGATCAGACCCTGGACGCCGACGCCCTTGGCGATGGCCTCGGTGGAGGCGCGCAGCCGCTTGATGTCGTGTCCGCCGAGGGTGATCGGGGGCAGGGCGCACGCGGAGTCGCCCGAGTGGATGCCGGCCTCCTCGATGTGCTCCATGACGCCGCCGAGGTAGAGCTCGTGGCCGTCGTAGAGCGCGTCGACGTCGATCTCGATGGCGTCGTCGAGGAAGCGGTCGACCAGGACGGGGCGGTCCGGGCCGATCTCGGTGGATTCGGCGATGTAGGAGGCGAGGCGGGTCTCGTCGTAGACGATCTCCATGCCGCGGCCGCCGAGCACGTACGAGGGCCGGACCAGGACCGGGTAGCCGATCTCGTCGGCGATCGCCTTGGCCTCCTCGAAGGTGGTGGCCGTGCCGTGCTTGGGGGCGGGCAGGCCCGCCCGGTCCAGGACGCGGCCGAAGGCACCGCGGTCCTCCGCGAGGTGGATGGCCTCGGGCGAGGTGCCGACGACCGGCACGCCGTTGTCCTTCAGCGCCTGGGCGAGGCCGAGCGGGGTCTGGCCGCCGAGCTGGACGACGACGCCCGCGACGGGGCCGGCCTGCTGCTCGGCGTGGACGATCTCCAGGACGTCCTCCAGGGTGAGCGGCTCGAAGTAGAGCCGGTCGGAGGTGTCGTAGTCGGTGGAGACGGTCTCGGGGTTGCAGTTGACCATGACGGTCTCGTAGCCCGCGTCGCTCAGCGCGAAGGAGGCGTGCACGCACGAGTAGTCGAACTCGATGCCCTGGCCGATGCGGTTCGGGCCCGAGCCCAGGATGATGACCGCGGGCTTCTCGCGCGGCGCGACCTCGCTCTCCTCGTCGTAGGACGAGTAGAAGTACGGGGTGCGGGCGGCGAACTCGGCGGCGCAGGTGTCGACCGTCTTGTAGACCGGCCGGACGCCCAGCGCGTGCCGGACCTCGCGGACGACGTCCTCGCGCAGGCCGCGGATGGCGGCGAGCTGGGCGTCGGAGAAGCCGTAGCGCTTGGCCTCGGCCAGCAGCTCGGGATCGAGCCTGTCTGCGGCGGCGAGATCGTCGGCGATCTCCTTGATCAGGAAGAGCTGGTCGACGAACCAGGGGTCGATCTTCGTGGCGTCGAAGACCTCCTGCGGGGTGGCGCCGGCCCGGATCGCCTGCATGACGGTGTTGATCCGGCCGTCCGTGGGACGCACGGCGGCGAGCAGCAGCTCGCCCTTGTCGCCCGGGTCGCCGGTGAAGGCGAACTGGCTGCCCTTCTTCTCCAGGGAGCGCAGCGCCTTCTGCAGCGCCTCGGGGAAGTTGCGGCCGATGGCCATGGCCTCGCCGACCGACTTCATGGTCGTGGTGAGGGTGGCGTCGGCGACCGGGAACTTCTCGAAGGCGAAGCGCGGCACCTTCACGACGACGTAGTCGAGCGTCGGCTCGAAGGAGGCCGGGGTCTGCTCGGTGATGTCGTTGGGGATCTCGTCGAGGGTGTAGCCGACGGCGAGCTTGGCGGCGATCTTGGCGATCGGGAAGCCCGTCGCCTTGGAGGCGAGCGCCGAGGAGCGGGAGACGCGCGGGTTCATCTCGATGACGATGACCCGGCCGTCCTCGGGGTCGACGGCGAACTGGATGTTGCAGCCGCCGGTGTCGACGCCGACCTCGCGGATGACGGCGATGCCGATGTCGCGCAGGATCTGGTACTCGCGGTCGGTCAGCGTCATGGCGGGCGCGACGGTGATGGAGTCACCGGTGTGCACGCCCATGGGGTCGAAGTTCTCGATGGAGCAGACGACCACGACGTTGTCGTGCTTGTCGCGCATCAGCTCCAGCTCGTACTCCTTCCAGCCGAGGATGGACTCCTCCAGGAGCACCTCGGTGGTCGGGGAGAGCGTCAGGCCCTGGCCGGCGATGCGGCGCAGCTCCTCCTCGTCGTGGGCGAAACCGGAGCCGGCGCCGCCCATGGTGAAGGAGGGGCGGACGACGACGGGGTAGCCGCCGAGGGTGTCGACGCCCGCGATCACCTCGTCCATGGTGTGGCAGATGACCGAGCGGGCGGACTCGCCGTGGCCGATCTTGGCGTTGACGGCCGCGACGACCTCCTTGAACAGCTCGCGGTCCTCGCCCTTGTTGATGGCCTCGACATTGGCGCCGATCAGCTCGACGCCGTACTTGTCGAGGACCCCGGCCTTGCTGAGCGAGATCGCGGTGTTGAGCGCGGTCTGCCCGCCCAGGGTGGGCAGGAGCGCGTCGGGGCGCTCCTTGGCGATGATCTTCTCGACGAACTCCGGGGTGATCGGCTCCACATAGGTGGCGTCCGCGATCTCCGGGTCGGTCATGATCGTGGCCGGGTTGGAGTTGACGAGGATCACCCGCAGGCCCTCGGCGCGCAGGACGCGGCAGGCCTGGGTGCCGGAGTAGTCGAACTCCGCGGCCTGGCCGATGACGATCGGGCCGGAGCCGATGACCAGGACGGACTGGATATCGGTGCGCTTAGGCACGCTGGCCCTCCATGAGCTTCACGAAGCGGTCGAACAGGTACGCGGCGTCGTGCGGACCTGCGGCGGCCTCGGGGTGGTACTGGACACTGAAGGCGGGGGTGTCGAGCAGCCGCAGGCCCTCGACCACGTCGTCGTTGAGACACACGTGGGAGACCTCGACCCGCCCGTACGGGGTGTCGGCGACCTGGTCGAGCGGCGCGTCCACGGCGAAGCCGTGGTTGTGCGCGGTGACCTCGACCTTGCCGGTGGAACGGTCCTGCACCGGCTGGTTGATGCCGCGGTGGCCGTACTTCAGCTTGTAGGTGCCGAAGCCGACGGCGCGGCCGAGCAGCTGGTTGCCGAAACAGATGCCGAACAGCGGGGTCTTGCGCTCCAGGACGCCCTGGATGACGGTCAGGTCCGCGGTGGCCGGGTCGCCGGGGCCGTTGGAGAGGAAGACGCCGTCGGGGTCGACCGCGTAGACCTCGTCCAGGGTGGCGCCCGCGGGCAGCACGTGCACCTCGATACCGCGCTCGGCCATGCGCTGCGGGGTCATCCCCTTGATGCCGAGGTCGATCGCGGCGACGGTGAACTTCTTCTCGCCGATCGCCGGGACGACGTACGGCTCCTTGGTGGCGACCTCGGCGGACAGGTCGGCGCCCTTCATCTGGGGACTGGCCTGAACCGCGGCCAGCAGCGCGGCCCCGTCGGTGAGCGCCTTGTCGCCGGAGAAGATGCCGACCCGCATGGCGCCGCGCTCGCGCAGGTGGCGGGTCAGCGCCCGGGTGTCGATGCCGCTGATGCCGACGACGCCCTGGCGGGTCAGCTCCTCGTCCAGGGTGCGGCGGGAGCGCCAGTTGGACGGCACGCGGGCGGGGTCGCGGACGACGTACCCGGCCACCCAGATGCGGGAGGACTCCTGGTCCTCGTCGTTGACGCCGGTGTTGCCGACGTGGGGGGCGGTCATGACGACGACCTGCCGGTGGTACGACGGGTCCGTCAGGGTCTCCTGGTAGCCGGTCATGCCGGTGGAGAAGACGGCCTCGCCGAAGGTCTCCCCCACGGCCCCGTAGGCGCGGCCGCGGAAGGTGCGGCCGTCCTCCAGGACGAGTACGGCAGGGACCCTCGCGGGCCGCTGGGTGGAGGTGGTCATCGTGCGCCTTCCTGGTCGTGCGTGAGAGTGTTCAGGGCCTCGACCCACGCGGCGTGTTCGGCGGCGTGGTCCGAGCGGAAGCCGGAGTCGATCAGCCGGTCGCCGTGCGCCCAGGTGACCACCAGCAGGCCGCCCTCGGTGAGGACCTTGCCGGCGATGCCCTTGTCGAGGCGTGCGCCGCGCAGATCCGCGGCCGGGACGAAGAAGCTCGGCGCGCCGGTGCGCTCGACGTCCAGTCCCCGGTCGGTGAGGGTGAGCTCGACCCGGCTGCGCACGCCCAGTCCGTGGGCGACGATCCGGTCCAGCCACTGCCCCGCCGTGGTGCTGCCGTGGTAGCGGCCGCTCGTCGTGAGCAGGACCGGCCGAGGCTCGCCGGTCTCCTCGGGGGCGGTGGGGAGGGCGGGCAGGTCGCCCTGGAGGGTGCCGCGCCACTTCCAGCCCTGGCGCATCAGCCAGTAGACGAGGGCGATGAACAGCAGCAGTCCGACGACCCAGCCGATGCGGGCCGACCAGTCGGTGACCTCGGCGGAGTGCTTCCCCTCCGCCGCGATGAGTACCAGGGGTGTCACGAGAGCTTCCCGTCCATGACCGTCGCCTTGCCCCGCAGGAACGTGGCGAACACCTGGCCCGGCAGCTCCAGACCCTCGTAGGGGGTGTTGCGGCTGCGGGAGGCGAAGCCCGCGGGATTCACCTCACCACGGTATGCCGGATCGACCAGGGTGAGGTTCGCGGGCTCACCGGCCGAGACGGGACGTCCGTGGCCGGACAGGCGGCCGATCACCGCGGGGCGGAACGACATCCGGTCGGCGACGCCGGCCCAGTCGAGCAGGCCGGTGTCCACCATGGCGTGCTGGACGACCGACAGCGCGGTCTCCAGGCCGATCATGCCCATGGCCGCCGCGCCCCACTCGCAGTCCTTGTCCTCGTGCGGGTGCGGGGCGTGGTCGGTGGCGACGCAGTCGATCGTGCCGTCGGCGAGCGCCTCGCGCAGCGCCATGACGTCGGCCTCGGTGCGCAGCGGCGGGTTGACCTTGTAGACGGGGTTGTAGGTGCGCACCAGTTCGTCGGTGAGGAGCAGGTGGTGCGGGGTGACCTCGGCGGTGACGTCCCAGCCCTTGGACTTGGCCCAGCGGACGATCTCGACCGAGCCGGCCGTGGAGAGGTGGCAGATGTGCACGCGGGAGCCGACGTGCGCGGCGAGCAGCACGTCCCGGGCGATGATCGACTCCTCGGCGACGGCCGGCCAGCCGGTCAGCCCCAGCTCGCCGGAGACGACGCCCTCGTTCATCTGGGCGCCCTCGGTCAGGCGGGGCTCCTGGGCGTGCTGGGCGACGACGCCGTCGAAGGCCTTCACGTACTCCAGGGCGCGGCGCATGATGACCGCGTCGTCGACGCACTTGCCGTCGTCGGAGAAGACCCGCACACCGGCGGCGGAGTCCGCCATCGCGCCGAGCTCGGCGAGCTTCCTGCCCTCCAGGCCCACCGTGACGGCGCCCACCGGCTGGACGTCGCAGTAGCCGTGCTCGCGGCCGAGGCGCCAGACCTGCTCGACGACACCCGCGGTGTCGGCGACGGGGAAGGTGTTGGCCATCGCGTGGACGGCGGTGTAGCCGCCCGCGGCGGCGGACCGCGTACCGGTGAGGACGGTCTCGGAGTCCTCGCGGCCGGGCTCGCGCAGGTGGGTGTGGAGGTCGACCAGGCCCGGCAGGAGGACCTTGCCGTCGGCCTCGACCACGGTGGCGCCCTCGGGGGCGGTCAGGCCCGGGCCGACCTCGGCGATGGTCTCGCCGTCGATCAGGACGTCCTGCGGCTCTCCGCCGAGGATCCTCGCGCCGCGGATCAGGGTCTTCGGGGTCGCGCTCATGCTTGGTTGTTCTCCTCGGTGCGGGCGGGGGCGGGGGCGGAGACGGCGGGCTCGGCGCCGCCGAGCAGCAGGTACAGCACGGCCATGCGGATGCTGACGCCGTTCTTCACCTGCTCGACGGCGGTGCAGCGCGGCGAGTCGGCGACCTCGGCCGTGATCTCCATCCCGCGGTTCATCGGGCCGGGGTGCATCACGACGGCGTGCTCGGGCAGCGCGGCCATGCGGAGGCCGTCGAGGCCGTAGCGGCGGGAGTACTCGCGCTCGGTGGGGAAGAAGGCGGCGTTCATGCGCTCGCGCTGGACGCGCAGCATCATCACGGCGTCGGACTTGGCGAGCACCGCGTCCAGGTCGTAGGAGACCTCGCAGGGCCAGTCCTCGACGCCGATCGGCAGCAGGGTGGGCGGCGCCACCAGGGTCACCTCGGCGCCCAGGGTGCCCAGCAGCAGCACATTGGAGCGGGCCACCCGGCTGTGCAGCACGTCGCCGACGATCGTGATCCGGCGGCCGGCCAGGTCGCGGCCGGGGCCGGACAGGTGGCGGCGCATGGTGAAGGCGTCCAGCAGCGCCTGTGTGGGGTGCTCATGGGTGCCGTCGCCGGCGTTGACCACGCTGCCGCCGATCCAGTCGGAGTACGCCAGCCGGTGCGGGGCGCCCGACATGTGGTGGCGGATGACGACGGCGTCGGCGCCCATGGCCTCCAGGGTGAGGGCGGTGTCCTTCAGGGACTCGCCCTTGGACACCGAGGAGCCCTTGGCGGAGAAGTTGATGACGTCGGCCGACAGGCGCTTGGCGGCGGCCTCGAAGGAGATGCGGGTGCGGGTCGAGTCCTCGAAGAAGAGGTTGACGACCGTGCGACCGCGCAGGGTCGGCAGTTTCTTGATGGGCCGGTCGGCGACGCGGGCCATCTCCTCCGCCGTGTCGAGCACGAGGAGGGCGTCGTCGCGGGTGAGGTCGGCGGCCGAGATCAGGTGGCGCTTCATCGGGTCACTCCGGAGGATGCGTGCGGGGGCGGGCCGGGTGGCGGCACGCCACGTCTCCCGGGCGGGCCGGGTGGGGACGGGCGGGCAGGGCGCTGCCCCGGGAGGCCGGGGCGGCGCTCGCGCTACTCGTCCGCCGGGGAGCCGTCGCGTACGCCGAGCAGGACGCAGTCGCGCCCGTCCTCCTCGGTCAGGTGGACCTTGACGGTCTCGCGCAGCGAGGTGGGGATGTTCTTGCCGACGTAGTCGGCCCTGATGGGCAGCTCGCGGTGGCCGCGGTCGACCAGGACCGCCAGCTGGACGGCCCGGGGGCGGCCGATGTCGTTGAGCGCGTCGAGGGCGGCGCGGATCGTGCGGCCGGAGAAGAGCACGTCGTCGACGAGGACGACCAGCCGGCCGTCCACCCCGTCGGCCGGGATGTCGGTGCGGGCGAGCGCGCGCGCCGGGCGGAGCCGCAGGTCGTCGCGGTACATGGTGATGTCGAGCGAACCGACCGGGACCTTGCCGCCGGTGATCTCGTCGAGTTTGTCGGCGAGCCTGCGGGCCAGATGGACGCCGCGGGTCGGGACGCCGAGCAGCACCACGTCGTCGGCGCCCTTGGCGCGCTCGACGATCTCGTGGGCGATGCGGGTCAGGACCCGCGCGATGTCCGGGGCCTCGAGGACGGGCCGGGACGGATCGGAACCGATGGTGCCCATGAAAAAGGGACCTCCTTCCCCGCCTCACGGGACGGGCCTTAAAGGACGCCAAAACTTACGGTTCCACCGTATCAGGCACCCTGGCGTGCTCCCTGGCGGGGCCTGGCGGCGGCCTGGCGCGGCTCTCGGGGCGGGTCCGCCGCACGTACCACGATCGACCACGGATCCCGGCCGAAAGGCCGGTGACCGGCCATTCCTCGCTCTTCCGGGGGACCGGTGTGGACCATTCGGCTTGACGGATTCCAATTACGCTGCGTAACCTCACAGTGAGTTACTGAGTTTCCGTCCGGGGAGCCATATGTCCAGCGATTACGCCAAGCAGCTCGGAGCAAAGCTCCGCGCCATCCGCACGCAGCAGGGACTCTCCCTCCACGGCGTCGAGGAGAAGTCCCAGGGCCGCTGGAAGGCCGTGGTGGTCGGTTCCTACGAGCGCGGCGACCGCGCCGTGACCGTGCAGCGCCTCGCCGAGCTCGCCGACTTCTACGGCGTTCCGGTCCAGGAGCTGCTGCCCGGTTCCGCGCCCGGCGGTGCCGCCGAGCCGCCGCCGAAGCTCGTCCTCGACCTCGAGCGGCTGAGCCAGGTGCCCTCCGACAAGGCCGGTCCGCTGCAGCGCTACGCCGCGACCATCCAGAGCCAGCGCGGCGACTACAACGGCAAGGTGCTGTCGATCCGCCAGGACGACCTGCGCACCCTCGCCGTCATCTACGACCAGTCGCCCTCGGTCCTGACCGAGCAGCTCATCAGCTGGGGCGTCCTCGACGCGGACGCACGGCGAGCGGTGCAGCACGAGGAGGGCTGAGCCCTCGGGAAGCAGAAACGTCCCGCCCCTTGGGCGCGGCCGCCAGGCCGCGTCTGAGGGGCGGTTGTGTTTGCCGCCTCTCGCGCCCCGGCGCACCGCCCCCGGCCGACGCGCCGGGCGCCGGCCGGACATGCCACGGGCCCGGAACGCGATGCGTTCCGGGCCCGGCGGGCACGCGCGGGACTAGTCGTCCCGCAGGCCCGGCTTCAGCTCCTTGAGGCGGGCGAGCAGGCCGTTCACGAACGAGGGGGACTCGTCCGTGGAGAACTCCTTGGCCAGCTGCACCGCCTCGTCCAGGACGACGGCGTCGGGGACGTCGTCCTCCCAGATCAGCTCGTAGGCGCCGAGCCGCAGGATGTTCCGGTCGGTCACCGGCATCCGGTCGAGGGTCCAGCCCACGGCGTGCTTCGACAGCAGTTCGTCGATGCGCCTCGCCCGTCCGGCGTAGCCCTCGACGAGCTGCATCGTGTATTCGCTGACCGGCGGCTGCCGGTCGTCGGTCCGGGCGAGCCTGATCCAGTCCGCCATGGCGGTCTTGGGGTCGACACCCCGCTGCTCCGCCTCGAAGAGGATCTGGAAGGCGCGCTTGCGGGCCTTGTTACGTGCGGCCACGGTTAGCTGGTCACCCGGCCGAGGTACTCACCCGAGCGGGTGTCGACCTTGATCTTCTCACCGGTGGTGATGAAGAGCGGGACGCCGATCTCGTAGCCGGTCTCCAGCTTGGCGGGCTTGGTGCCGCCGGTGGAGCGGTCGCCCTGGACGCCGGGCTCGGTGTACTCGATGACCAGCTCGACGGCGGCCGGGAGCTCGATGTAGAGCGGGGAGCCCTCGTACATGGCGACGACGGCCTCGAAGCCCTCCAGGAGGAAGTGGGCGGCGTCGCCGACGACCTCGGGGGTGATGTAGATCTGGTCGAACGTGTCCATGTCCATGAACACGAAGCTCTCGCCGTCCTTGTAGGAGAACTGCATCCCGCGCTTGTCGACGTTGGCCGTCTCGACCTTCACGCCGGCGTTGAAGGTCTTGTCGACGACCTTTCCGGAGAGCACGTTCTTGAGCTTCGTACGGACGAAGGCGGGGCCCTTGCCGGGCTTGACGTGCTGGAACTCGACGACGGACCAGAGCTGGCCGCCGTCGAGCTTGAGCACGAGGCCGTTCTTGAGGTCGTTCGTGGTGGCCACGGTTGCGGAATCTCCTGCACTGCTGCTTCGGGGACCCGGGAGCCGCGGCCGCCCTCTACAGGGCGAGCAGCTCCTTGGTCGTGATGGTGAGTAGCTCGGGCCCGCCGTCCGTCGGTGGACGCACGACGAGTGTGTCGTCGATGCGGACACCGCCGCGGCCCGGGATGTGGACTCCCGGTTCGACGGTGACCGGCACGCAAGCGTCCAGTTTACCCATGGCCGAGGGGGACAACCGAGGGTCCTCACCGATCTCCAGTCCGACACCGTGTCCGGTGGTCTCCCCCAGCGCCTCGCCGTGTCCCCCTGACTCCAGCACATGGCGCGCCGCGTGGTCCACGTCGCGGCAGGCGGCCCCGGGCGCGAGGGCCTCCCGGCCGGCCCGCTGGGCCGCGAAGACCAGGTCGTACAGCTCGATCTGCCAGTCCGCCGGGGTGGTGCCGATGACGAAGGTCCGGCCCACCTCGCAGCGGTAGCCGCGGTAGCAGGCGCCCAGGCAGACGGTGAGGAAGTCGCCCTCCTCGACGCGCCGGTCGGTGGGCAGGTGGCGCGCGGCCCCCGAGTGCGGGCCCGTGCCCACACAGGTGGGGAAGGCGGGGCCGTCGGCCCCGTGGTCGATGAGACGGCGCTCCAGCTCCAGGGCGAGGTGGCGTTCGGTCCGTCCCACCAGGATCGACTCCAGGAGCTCGCTGAGCGCCTGGTCGGCGATCTCTGCGGCGATCCGCAGCGCCGAGATCTCCTGCTCGTCCTTGACCAGGCGGAGCTGCTCCACGGCGGAGCCGAGGTCGGAGAGGCGTACGCCGGGGGCCGCGCCGCCGACGGCGCGGTGCCGTGCGACGGTGAGGTGGTGCTCCTCGACCGCCAGGGCCTCGGCCTTGCGGTCCGCGGCCAGCGCGGCGGCGGTGACCGCCGGGTCGCCCTCGGGGCCGGACAGGACGACGCCGCGCACGTCGTCCGGCAGCCGGCCCTCGGCCAGGTCGCCGGACGGATGACGTCGATGGACGAGCACGTCCTCGGGACCCGGCCCGACCAGCAGCACGGTCCCCGGCGGGGCGCAGCCCGTCAGATAGCGGACGTTGGCGGGTCGGGAGACGAGCGCCGCCGCCGATCCGGCCGCCGCGCAGCGGTCCCGAAGGCGTTCCCTGCGGGCAGCGTGCACCTCGGACATGTGGCGAGCGTACGTCGCGTGCCGCCGGTCGGCCTGTCGAGAGCCGCCGGGTGGCGGCTACCAGGCGGGCGGGCCCTGCAGGCTGCGGGTGACGACGCCGTCGAGCGCGGCGGCGGCCGCGGCGACGTCGAGGTGGGAGTTGTCGATGATGGGCAGCCCGGAACCGTACCAGCCGGCCATGCGGCCGTGGATGCGGGCGACCTCCTCGTCCGAGAGCCGCCGGTTGCCGCTGCGCTGGGCGTTGCGGGCCAGCACGATGTCGAGGCCGGGCAGGAGGACGACGGGCAGCAGGCCGGGCCCGACGTGGCGCTTCCAGCCGCCGAGGCCGACGACCGGGCGGTCGGGGAAGACCGCGTCGTCGATGATGCAGGAGATGCCGTTCGCCAGGAAGTTGCGGGCCGCGAAACCGCAGGTGCGGCGGGCCAGGCGGTACTGCGCCTCGGAGTTGTCGTTCCAGCCGGACTGCGGGTCGGCGAAGCCTGAGCGGACCCACTCGCGGACGTCGTCCAGGCTGACGTGGGCGGTCGGTACGCCGCGGTGGTCGGCCCAGTGCCGGGCGATGGTCGTCTTGCCCGCCCCGGCCGCGCCGATCAGCAGGACCGCGACGGGGCCGTGCGTGGCGCGCGGGAGCGGAGCGCCGGCTCCGCCGGCGGACTGCGCGGACGGCTGGACCGGATGCTGTACGGGGGACCCCTGGGCCATCGGGAAGTGGCCGGTGGTGCCCGGGGGCTGCGGCGGCGGCCCTGGCTGCCCGGCCTGCTGCCCACCGTGCGGCGGTGGCAGCGGCGCACCCACGGCATGCTGCATCGAGGCCACTCCATCCGTACGAGAGCTTTCAGGTTCGACCGAACGGTACCGTGGGCGGCCGCAGTTGTGTGAACGGCCGGGCAGCCCACGGGGTGCCCGGCCGTTCGGGACCCGTCGTCCCGTGCGTGTGCGCGCCTACGTGGAGATCTCCGCGTAGGCGGCGAGGAGCACCCCGGGGTCGGGGGCTTCCAGGACGGTCGGCTTGGCGAGGCCGTCCAGGACGATGAAGCGCAGCCGGTCGCCGCGGGACTTCTTGTCGACCTTCATCGTCTCCAGCAGCCTCGGCCACTGGTCGCCGCGGTAGGTCAGCGGCAGGCCGACGGACTCCAGGACGGAGCGGTGGCGGTCGGCGGTGGCGTCGTCGAGGCGGCCGGCGAGGCGGCCGAGCTCGGCGGCGAAGACCATGCCGATGGAGACAGCCGCGCCGTGCCGCCAGTTGTAGCGCTCGTTCTTCTCGATGGCGTGGCCGAGCGTGTGGCCGTAGTTGAGGATCTCGCGCAGGCCCGACTCCCTGAGGTCCGCGGAGACCACCTCGGCCTTGACGCGGATGGCGCGCTCGAGGAGCTCGGCGGTGTGCGGGCCCCCGGGACCGCGGGCGGCGGCCGGGTCCCGCTCGATCAGGTCCAGGATCACGGGGTCGGCGATGAAGCCCGCCTTGATGATCTCGGCGAGACCGCTGACGTAGTCGTTGACCGGCAGCGACTCCAGCGCGGCGAGGTCGCAGAGCACCCCGGCGGGCGGGTGGAAGGCCCCGACGAGGTTCTTGCCCTCGGCGGTGTTGATGCCGGTCTTGCCGCCGACGGCCGCGTCCACCATGCCGAGCACGGTGGTCGGCACGGCGACCCAGCGGACCCCGCGCAGCCAGGTCGCCGCGACGAACCCGGCGAGGTCGGTGGTGGCACCGCCGCCGACGCCCACGATGACATCCGTACGGGTGAATCCCGACTGGCCGAGCGCCCGCCAGCAGTACGCCGCGACCTCCGTGGTCTTGGCCTCCTCGGCGTTGGGCACCTGGATGGCGACGGCCTCGTACCCCTGCTCCGCCAGGTCATCGCGCAGCGCCTGGCCGGTGGCCTCCAGGGCCTCGGGGTGGATGACGGCGACCCGCGCCGCCCTGTCGCCGATCAGGCCCGGCAGCTCGCCGAGCAGCTGCCGGCCGACCAGCACCTCGTACGACTCGGTGCCCTCACCGCCCCCGACCCGGATGCGGATGGGGGCGTGTGCGGCGTGCTCCGTCATGCGTTCTTCAGCTCCAGTGCGTCCAGGACGGCGTCCGCGACGTCCTCGGGGGTCCGGCCCTCCGTGCCGACCACGGCGCGGGCGACCTCGGTGTACAGCGGGCGGCGGGCCTCCATCAGCTCGCGCCACTGCCGCCGCGGGTTGACGGCGAGCAGCGGGCGGGCGGTGTCGAGGCCGACCCGCTTGACTGCCTCGGCGACGTCCATGTCGAGGAAGACCACCGGCAGGCCGGAGAGCAGCTTGCGGGTGTCCTCGTCCAGGATCGAGCCGCCGCCGAGCGCGAGCACGCCGCGGTGCTCGGCGAGCGCCGCACGGACGGCCGCCGCCTCCAGGGCGCGGAAGTGCTCCTCGCCGTCCTCGACGAAGATGTCAGCGATCGGCCGGCCCTCGGCCTCGACGATGTCGGCGTCGGTGTCGCGGCAGGTGGTGCCGAGCCGCTGGGCGAGCAGCTCGCCGACGGTGGTCTTGCCGACCCCCATGGGGCCCACCAGGACGACGACCGGGGCGCTCATCGGATCGCCAGGTTCTCGAGGTAGCCGCGCACGTTGCGGCGGGTCTCGGCGACGCTGTCGCCGCCGAACTTCTCCGCGACCGCGTCGGCCAGGACCAGGGCGACCATCGCCTCGGCGACGATGGCCGCGGCCGGGACGGCGCAGACGTCGGAACGCTGGTGGTGGGCCTGGGTGGCCTCGCCGGTGGTCACGTCCACGGTGGCCAGGGCGCGCGGCACGGTGGCGATGGGCTTCATCGCGGCCCGCACCCGCAGCAGCTCGCCGGTGCTCAGGCCGCCCTCGGTGCCGCCCGAACGGCCGGTGGAGCGGCGGATGCCGTCCTCGGTGGAGACGATCTCGTCGTGCGCCTTGGAGCCGGGCACCCGGGCGAGCTCGAAGCCGTCGCCGACCTCGACGCCCTTGATGGCCTGGATGCCCATGAGGGCGCCGGCCAGCCGCGCGTCCAGCCGGCGGTCCCAGTGCACATGGCTGCCGAGGCCGACGGGCACGCCGTAGGAGAGCACCTCGACGACGCCGCCGAGGGTGTCGCCGTCCTTGTGGGCCTGGTCGATCTCGGCGACCATCCGCTTGCTCGCGTCGGCGTCGAGGCAGCGCACGGGGTCGGCGTCGAGCTTCTCGACGTCGGCGGGGGTGGGGAGGACGCCGTACGGGGCCTTGGCCGCGGCGAGTTCCACCACGTGGGAGACGATCTCGATGCCGGCCGTCTCCTTGAGGTAGGAGCGGGCCACGGCGCCGAGTGCGACCCGGGCGGCCGTCTCACGGGCGGAGGCGCGCTCCAGGATCGGCCGGGCCTCGTCGAAGCCGTACTTCTGCATGCCCGCGAGGTCGGCGTGGCCGGGGCGCGGCCGGGTCAGCGGGGCGTTGCGCGCGAGCCCGGCGAGGACCTCGGGGTCCACCGGATCGGCCGCCATGACCTGCTCCCACTTGGGCCACTCGGTGTTCCCCACCATGATCGCGACCGGGGAGCCCATGGTGAGCCCGTGGCGCACACCGCCGAGGAAGGTGACCTGGTCCTGCTCGAACTTCATCCGGGCACCGCGGCCATAGCCGAGCCGCCGCCGTGCGAGGTGGTCCGCCACCATCTCGGTGGTGATCGGCACACCGGAGGGCAGACCCTCCAGCGTCGCGACGAGTGCGGGGCCGTGCGACTCCCCCGCGGTCAGCCAGCGCAACCTGCTCAACGGTGCTCGCTCCTTCATCATCGCCCGGACCGCGGCGAGGCGGACCGGACCATCCGTGCGTAAACCGATCCTTTCACGTCCGGCGGCGAAGCCGGCGCGCGGTCCGCTGGGCGGACAGCCCCGTGGACACCTCCGTGGACCGCCGCGGGCCGCTCAGGAGCGGTCAGAAGGGGTCAGGAGCGGTGCAGCGCCGCCTCCCCCGCCGCCCGCATGGCCGCCAGGGGGGCCGGTTTGCGGCCCGTCATCAGCTCCACCTGCAGCACCGCCTGGTGCACCAGCAGGTCGAGTCCCCCGACGACGGCTCCGCCGCGCCCCGCCCAGGCGGACACGAGCGCGGTGGGCCACGGGTCGTACAGCACGTCGAAGAGGGTGCCGGGCCGCTCCGGCACGGCGGCGGCGAGCGCGTCCGCGGTGCCGGCCGGTGTCGTGGAGATCACCAGGGGCGCGGAAAGCGCCCCGGCGGCGTCCTCCCATGCGGCCGTCCGCACGGCCACGCCGAGCCGCTCGCCCCACCCCCGCATCTCGTCGGCGCGGGTGCCGCTGCGCACGTACGCGGTGATCTCGCCGTCGCAGATCTGCGCCAACGCGGCCAGCGCGGACGAGGCGGTCGCCCCGGCGCCGAGGACGGCGGCGGAGTCGACGCGTTCGACGCCGCGCTCGCGCAGGGCCGCCACCATCCCGGGGATGTCGGTGTTGTCGCCCAGGCGGCGTCCGTCCTCGGTGAGGACGAGTGTGTTGACGGCCTCGACGGCGGAGGCGGTGTCGCTGACCTCGTCCAGCAGCGGGATGACCGCCCGCTTGAGCGGCATCGTGAGCGACAGCCCCGCCCAGCGTCCGCCGCCCGGCTGGTCGGCCAGCCCGGCCAGGAACCCCGGCAGCGCGGCCTCGTCGACCTCGTAGCGGTCGTACGTCCAGTCGGTCAGACCCAGTTCCGTGTAGGCGGCGCGGTGCAGCACCGGGGAGAGGGAGTGCGCGATCGGCGATCCGAGGACGGCTGCCCTAGGCACGCGCGGCCTCCCGAGGGCTCTTCGTCATGGGCTGGTCCCCTCGGTGCGTGATGTCCGGCGGTTCGGGCCGCCCTCCTCAGGCCGGGGACGGCCCGGTCGAGTCTAGGGCCCGGTGGTCCGACGGGGCCGGGCAGCACCAGGGCGCCGCGCGGGGGACGTTCCCCGCGCGGCGCCCAAGAGGCGGCGGCTCAGCCGTTGTGCTTCTTGTCGAACTCGTCGGCGAGCTTGTCGTGCTCGGCGAGTGTCTCCGTGAACTCGGTCGTGTGCCCGTCCAGGGAGATGAAGTAGTACCACTTGCCCGGTTCGGGATCCATGGCCGCGGCCAGCGCCTTCGCGCCGGGGTTGCCGATCGGTCCCGGCGGGAGACCCCGGTAGTAGTACGTGTTGTAAGGGTCGTCGAAGGTGCGGAGCTCCTTGAGCGAGAGATTGATCTCGCTCTGGTTCTTCAGGTAGTTGTACGTCGAGTCGAACTCGAGCTTGCCGTTGGTCTCGGTGTTGGTCGGCTTGAGGCGGTTGTAGACGACGCGCGACATCTTCCGGAAGTCCTCGTCCGACTTGCCCTCGGCCTGCACCAGGCTGGCCAGGGTGACGACCTGCAGCGGCGACTCCAGCCCCAGCTTCTCGGCCTTCGCCTCGACGTCGTACTTGGTGTACTGCTTCTTGGCGTTGGTGACCATGCTGCGCAGCAGGTCGACGGGCTTGGTGTCCTTGCCGACGCTGTAGCGGCTCGGCCAGAGGAAGCCCTCCAGCGGGTCCTTGATCTCCTTGTCGTCGTCCGCCCACTCGGGCAGTCCGAGTTTGCCGACCTCGTCCTCGGCGACCTTGGCGGTGGTGCCCTTGTCGAGCCCCAGCTTGGCGTCGACGATCTCGTAGATCTGCACGTCGCGCAGGCCCTCGGCGATGACAAGGACGTTCTGCGACTTCGGGTCGAGCATCATCGTGACGGCGCTGGACGCGGCCATCTCCTTGTGCAGGACGTAGACGCCCGCCTGGATGGAGTTGCCTTCCGGGTCCTTGCTGACGGCGGCCGTGAAGGCGTCGACGCTCTTGACCACGCCTGCCTTCTTGAGGATGTTGCCGATCTGGATGCCGCTCGCGCCCTGCGGGATCTCGACCTGGACCTCGCCGCTGCCCTTCCCCGCGAAGTCCGGCGGCGGGCCGAAGTTGCTCTGGTAGTACCGGTAGCCGAACCAGCCGACACCGGCGATGCCGCCGCCGAGGACGACCAGCACGACCAGGCACGCCATGCCGGAGCGCCGCTTCTTGCCGCCCTTCCCCGCCTTCCCGCCCTTGCCCGCGCGGCCGCGCCGGTCGTTGCGGCCCTGCTGCGGCTCGTCGTCCTCGTCGTCGTCCGAGCCGGAGAAGAAGGAGTGGTCGTCGGCGGCACCCTCCTCCTCGTCCCAGAGCGGGGCGTCCTGCTCGGCCGGCCGGGAGCGCTGCTGCCGCTGCGGCGGCTGCTGCGGTTGCGGTTGCTGCAACTGCTGCGGCTGTTGTTGCTGCGGCTGCTGCTGGTACTGGGGCTGGCCCTCCGGGTAGCGCTGGTCGGGCCGCTGCGGGGGCGGGTAACCGCCCTGCCCGTAGTAGTCGGGCTGCTGCTGGCCGCCGTAGCCGTCCTGGCCGTAGCCCGCCGGGGCGCCCCAGGAGTCGTACTGCTGCTGGGGGTCGTACGGGTACTGCTGCTGCTGACCGGTGTTGCCGTAGGGGTCCCAGCCGCCCTGCTGCTGGTACTGCGGGTGCTGCTGGTTCTGTGCGTGCTGAGGGTGCTGCTGCTGCGGGTGCTGGGGTTGCTGCTGGTACTGGGAATACTGCTGGTGCTGTTGTTGCTCGGGGTGTTGCTGCTGCCCCCACTGATCACCGAAGAGAGGGTCTTCGGGGTGCCATGCTTCGGAGCCCGGGCTCCGGCCATAGTCAGTCATCGATCCCCTACGGTTCGGTTCGCGAGGCGGCAGCAGGCCGGCGCTTGTGGCGCGGGCGGGACGGGTCCCGGCCCGTCGGCACCCACGGATCCAGCTGTGGCCGCCGTGCTGCGCGGAACGTTACCGTACCGCGATCAGATAAACGGTTCGACGCTCTCGCCCGGCTCTTTACCGGACACCCGTTCCGTCTCGAGGGCGCTCTGCAGGATGACCACGGCCGCCGCCTGGTCCACGACGGAGCGTCCCTTCTTCGCCTTGACGCCCGATGCGCGCAGCCCCTGCGTCGCTGTCACGGTCGTCATCCGCTCGTCCACCAGGCGCACCGGTACGGGGGAGATGATCTTCGCCACATCCTGGGCGAAGCCGCGGGCCTTGGCCGCGGCCTGCCCCTCCCGCCCGTTGAGCGAGCGGGGCAGGCCGACCAGAACCTCGATCGGCTCGTACTCCTCGACGATCTGTGCGATGCGACGGCGCGCGGCCGGGGCGTCCCGGCCGGGCACCGTCTCGACGGGTGTGGCGATCAGCCCGTCGGGGTCGCACGAGGCGACCCCGATGCGGGCGTCCCCGACGTCGATCGCGATCCTGCGACCCCTGCGCATCGAGGCCTCAGGCCGTCTCTGCGACCAGACGCTGCACGGCGGCGATGGCCTCGCCGACCGCGTCCGCGTTCTGGCCTCCGCCCTGGGCGACGTCCGGCTTGCCGCCACCGCCGCCGCCGAGGGTCTTGGCAGCGGTACGGACCAGCTCGCCGGCCTTCAGGCCGCGCTCACGGGCCGCCTCGTTGGTGGCGATGACGGTCAGCGGGCGGTCGCCCGCCACGGCGAACAGGGCCACGACGGCCGCACGGCCGCCGCCGATCCGCTGGCGCACGTCCAGGACGAGCTTGCGCAGGTCGTCGGCGCCGGTGCCGTCCGGGACCTGTCCGGTGACCAGGGCCACGCCCTTGACGTCCTGGGCGGAGTCGGCGAGCCCGGCCGCGGCCTGCAGGACCTTCTCGGCGCGGAAGCGCTCGATCTCCTTCTCGGCCTCCTTGAGCTTGGCGAGCATCCCGGAGATCTTCTCCGGGAGCTCCTCCGGGCGGCCCTTGACCAGCTGCTGGAGCTGGGCGACGACCGTGTGCTCGCGGGCGAGGAAGTTGTACGCGTCCACGCCCACCAGGGCCTCGACCCGGCGCACGCCGGAGCCGATCGAGGACTCGCCGAGCAGCTTCACCAGGCCCAGCTGGGCGGTGTTGTGCACGTGTGTGCCGCCGCAGAGCTCCTTGGAGTAGTCCCCGATCGTCACGACGCGCACCCGCTCGCCGTACTTCTCGCCGAACTCGGCGATGGCGCCCTGCTTCTTGGCCTCGTCGATGCTCATGATCTCGGCGCTGACGTCGAGCTCGCGGGCGAGCACGGCGTTGATCTTCTGCTCGACGTCCGACAGCACGCTGCCCGGCACGGCGGCCGGCGAGCCGAAGTCGAAGCGGAAGCGGCCCGGGGAGTTCTCCGAACCGGCCTGGGCGGCCGTGGGGCCGAGGGCGTCGCGCAGCGCCTGGTGGGTGAGGTGGGTGGCACTGTGGGCGCGGGCGATCGCCCGGCGGCGGCCGAGGTCGATCTTGGCGAGGACGCCGGCGCCGACCGTCACCTCGCCGACCTGGACGCTGCCCTTGTGCACGGTCACGCCCGGCACGGGCTGCTGTACGTCGCGGACCTCGATGACGGCGCCCGAGTCGGTGCGGATCCGGCCGGTGTCGGCGAGCTGGCCGCCGCCCTCGGCGTAGAAGGGGGTGCGGTCCAGGATGACCTCGACCTCGTCGCCCTCGTTGGCGGCGGGCGACGGCACACCGTCGACGAGCAGGCCGACGACGCTGGCCTCGCCCTCGTTGTCTGTGTAGCCGGTGAAGACGGTGCTGCCGGCGGTGTCGGCGACGGCCCGGTACGCGGACATGTCGACATGCCCGCTCTTCTTCACCAGGGCGTCCGCCTTGGCGCGGTCCCGCTGCTCCTTCATCAGGCGGCGGAAGCCGTCCTGGTCCACCGACAGGCCCTGCTCCGCGGCCATTTCGAGGGTGAGGTCGATCGGGAAGCCCCAGGTGTCGTGGAGCAGGAAGGCCTTGTCGCCGGAGAGGACGCCGGAACCGGTGGACTTGGCCTCGGTGACGGCGGTGTCCAGCACATTGGTGCCGGCCTTGAGCGTCTTGAGGAAGCGGGACTCCTCGGCGAGGGCGACCGTCTCGATGCGCTTGCGGTCCTCGACGAGCTCCGGGTACTGCTGCCCCATCGTCTTGATGACGGTGTCCACGAGGTCGCCGACCACGGCGTCCGTGGCACCGAGCAGCCGCATGTTGCGGATGGCGCGGCGCATGATGCGGCGCAGCACATAACCGCGGCCCTCGTTGCCGGGGGTGACGCCGTCGCCGATGAGCATGACGGAGGTGCGCATGTGGTCGGCGACGACGCGCAGCGAGACGTCGGACTCGTGCGCGGAGCCGTAGGCGACGCCGGTGAGCTCGGTGGCCTTGTCGATGACGGCACGCAGGGTGTCGGTCTCGTACATGTTCTGCACGTCCTGCAGGATCATGGCGAGACGCTCGAGACCGAGACCGGTGTCGATGTTCTTGGCGGGCAGGTCGCCGAGGATCGGGAACTCCTCCTTGCCGCTGCCCTCCCCGCGCTCGTACTGCATGAAGACCAGGTTCCAGATCTCCACGTACCGCTCGTCGTTGACGGCGGGGCCGCCCTCGACACCGAACTCGGGGCCGCGGTCGTAGTTGATCTCGGAGCACGGGCCGCAGGGGCCCGGGACGCCCATGGACCAGAAGTTGTCCTTCATGCCCAGGCGCTGGATGCGCTCGGCGGGCACGCCCACGACGTCGCGCCAGATCTGCTCGGCCTCGTCGTCGTCCTTGTAGACCGTGATCCACAGCCGCTCGGGGTCGAGGCCGTAACCGCCGTCCGCCACAGAACTGGTGAGCAGCTCCCAGGCGAACTTGATGGCGCCTTCCTTGAAGTAGTCGCCGAAGGAGAAGTTGCCGCACATCTGGAAGAACGTGCCGTGGCGCGTGGTCTTGCCGACCTCTTCGATGTCGGGCGTGCGGACGCACTTCTGCACGCTGGTGGCGCGCGGGAAGGGCGGCTTGACCTCACCCAGGAAGTAGGGCTTGAACGGGACCATGCCCGCGGGCACCAGAAGGAGCGTCGGGTCGTCGGCGATGAGCGACGCCGACGGCACTACGGTGTGCCCGCGCTCCTCGAAGAAACGCAGCCAGCGGCGGCGGATTTCTGCCGACTCCATCAGTGTTCGTCCTTCCGGTGGTGGTACGAGATCGCCGGCCGCGGGGCCGGCATGTCGAGGTCGGGGGCCGTACGGCCCAGTGCGTCGTTGAGCTGTCCCTCGCGCTCCGACATGCCGGCGCGGACGTCCTGCGCGAAGGTGCGCAGCCGGTCCCCGGCCTCGAGGGCCTTGTCGGCCGCCTTCGCCGCGAGGCTCTCGGGCGTCAGGCTGCGGATCTTGCGATGGACCTTGTTGGTGGCCCACACCCCGGCGGCGGCACCGGCGGTGAACCAGAAGGCACGGCGGAACATGCAGGTCAGCCCCTTGACTTACGGCGGCGGGCGGACGGGAGCGTCCGGCCGACGACCACGGTGCGCTTCTTGGCGGCGCCCTTTGCCTGCAGGGTGACCGCGCGCCGCACGCCGTAGCCGAAGGCCGCGACCTTCACGAGGGGGCCTCCGAAGGTGGAGGCGACGGTCGTGGACAGGGCGGAGGCGTTGGCGGTCACCTCGGCGACGTCGGAGGTGATGGTGTCCACGCGGGCCAGCTGGGCGTGGGCCGCGCGAACCGCGTCGGAGGCCTCGCCGAGCAGCGGCACGGCCTGGTCGGTCACCTCCGCCACGAGGCGGGTCGCCTGACGGAGCGCCTGGGCGAGCCGTACGAGTGCCACGGCGAGGAACGACACGAGGATCGCCCAGAAGACGGCCACGATGAGGCCGGCCACCTCTCCACCGGACACGTTGCCACTCCCTCGGATTCCACCGCGCGAACCAGGTACCGATCAGATACCGACCTTATCGCGACGGGCAGCACGCTCCGTACCGCATTGCGGGCCGGTGCCGCCCCCGACCGCCCCCGGGCGACAGGCCCGGATTGTACGTTCCGCTTATTCGACGATACCCTCCGTGACCCATGCGCCATGAGACGACGCCGGGCAACCTGCCGTGCGAGCTGGACCACTTCGTCGGCCGGCGGCCCGAGCTCGACGACGTGGCCCGCCTGCTGGAACGGGCCCGGATGGTGACGGTGACCGGCGTGGGCGGGGTCGGCAAGAGCCGGCTCGCGCTGCGCGCGGCGGCCGGCCTGCGCGCCGGCTTCACCGACGGGGTCTGGCTGGCCGAACTCGCGGCCGTGCGGGACCCGGGACTGGTGGACCACGCCGTGGCGGACGCGCTCGGCCTCACCGACCACACCGCGCGCGGCCCCCGGGCCGCGCTCGGCGCCTTCCTGGCCCACCGCGAACTGCTCCTCGTGCTGGACTGCTGCGAGCCCCAGGTGGAGGTGGCGGCGGAACTGGCCGACGCGATGCTGCGGCGGGCACCGGGCCTGCGGGTGCTGGCCACCAGCAGGCAGCCGCTGGGGGTGGCGGGCGAGCACATCGTGGCCCTGGAACCGCTGAGCGACGCCGGCGAGGCGGTGGAGCTGTTCGCCGACCGGGCGGCCGCGGTGCTGCCCGGCTTCACCGTGGACGCGGGCAACCGGGCCGAGGTGGAGGAGCTGTGCCGCCGCCTGGACGGGATCCCGCTGGCGCTGGAGCTGGCGGCGGGCCGGGTGCGGGCGCTGTCGGTGCGGCAGATCACCGGGCGCCTGGACGACCGCTTCCGGCTGCTCACCCGCCGCGGCGGCACCGGCGGCCCCGAACGGCACCGCGCGCTGCGCACCACGATCGGGTGGAGCCATGAGCTGTGCACCCCGCGCGAACGGCTGCTGTGGGCACGGCTGTCGGTGTTCGCCGGGGACTTCGACCTCGACGCCGCCGAGTACGTGTGCGCGGGCGGCGAGGTGGCGGCCGAGACGATGGTGGACCTGCTGGCGGACCTGGTGGACAAGTCGGTGGTGCTGCGCCGCGAGGACGCGGGCGTGGTGCGCTACCTGCTGCTGGACACGGTGCGCGAGTACGGGCTGGGGTGGCTGCGCGAGCTGGGCGAGGAGCGCCGGCTGCGGACCCGGCACCGCGACTGGTACCTGGGCTTCGCCACCTGGGGCGAGATGGAGTGGTTCGGCGCGCGGCAGGAGGAGATCTCGCTCGGCACCGAGCGGGAGCTGGCCAATCTGCGGGCCGCGCTGGAGTTCTCCCTGGAGGCCCCCGAGGAGTTGCGGACCGGGCAGTACCTGGCGGCGAGCCTGTGGTTCTTCTGGGTCGGCTGCGGCCGGCTCGCCGAGGGCCGCTACTGGCTGGAGCGCGCGCTGGCGGCCGATCACGAGCCCACGGGGCAGCGTGCCAAGGCGCTGTGGGTGTGCGGTTACGTCTCGATCCTCCAGGGCGACGGCACCGCGGCGCTCGGCATGCTCTACGAGTGCCGGGAGCAGGCACTGGCCACCGGCGACGCGACGGCGGTGGCGTACGCGGTGCACCGCATGGGGTGCGGGGCGCTGCTCGGCGGCGACCTGCCGCGCGCCAGGGCGCTGTTCGAGGAGGCACTGGGCCACTACCGGACGCTGGGCGAGCTGAACAGCAACGTGATCATGGCCGAGGTCGAGCTGGCGATGGCGGTGGCCTTCGACGGCGACCTGGAGGGCGGGATCGAGCTGTGCGACCGCATCCGCGAGGTCTGCGAGGACCACGGGGAGCGGTGGGCGCTGGCGTACGCGCTCTACACGCGGGCGGTCATCGCCTGGTGGCAGGACGACCCGGTGCTCGCCGCCGAACTCGCGGCCGAGTGCGTGCGGATCAACCACACCTTCCGCGACATGGTGGGCATCGTGCTCGGCATCGAACTGCTCGCGCTGCTGCGCGCCCCGGGGGACGCCCGGGAGGCGGCGGTGCTGCAGGGCGCGGCGGGCGGCATCTGGCGGCTCGTCGGGCTGCCGGTGTTCGGCTCGCGCCACTTCGGCATCCCCCATCAGCGCTGCGAGGAGCTGGCCCGCGCCGAGTTGGGCCGGCCCGGCTACGAGGGCGCGTACGCCGAGGGCCTCGTGCTCGACCTGGACGCCGCCGTCGCCAGGGCCCTGACCGGGCTGCCCCCGACGCGGCCCGGCCCGCGTCGGCCCAGCGGTCCCGTCCCGCCGGCCGGCCCGCTGCCCGCCGGCGCGCCGCTCGGCCGGTCGGCCCAGGACTGACCGGCCGGGCCTGCCGGGGGACGCGAAAGCCCCGGCGCCCCGCCGGAAGGGCGGGGCGCCGGGGCTGACGTGCGTGCCGGGTGCGGCAGGCGTCAGCGAGCGTAGTACTCGACGACGAGCTGCTCGTCGCAGATCACGGGGACCTCACGACGGTTCGGCAGACGGTCCAGGCGGAAGGCCAGCGCCTGCAGGTTGACCTGCAGGTACTTCGGGGTCTCGCCCTCGCCGGCCCAGCCGCCCTCGCGGGCGACCTGGAACGGGGTCTTGGCGCGGGAGCGCTCGCGGACCATCACGACGTCGTCGGGGGTGACGCGGAACGACGGCTTGTCGACCTTGTGGCCGTTGACCTCGATGTGGCCGTGGACGACCATCTGGCGGGCCTGGTAGATGGTGCGGGCCAGGCCGGCGCGCAGGACGAGGGCGTCCAGGCGGCGCTCGAGCTCGACGATCAGGGCCTCGCCGGTCTTGCCGCTGACCTTGCGGGCGCGGTCGTAGGCGCGGGCCATCTGGCGCTCGGAGATGTCGTACTGCGCGCGCAGGCGCTGCTTCTCCAGCAGTCGGACCTTGTAGTCACTGTTCTGCTTGCGGCCACGGCCGTGCTCGCCCGGCGGGTAGGGACGGGCCTCGAAGTACTTGACGGCCTTCGGCGTCAGGGCGATGCCGAGGGCACGCGACTTCTTGACCTTGGGACGCGACTGGTTCACGTTTCCCAGACCTCCATGTAAGTTAGGTAAGGCTTACCTTAGCGAAGGAGATCGTATGTCGCGCCCAGGGAACACCACACGCATCACGGACGTAACGGGCGCCGCACAGGGCGCCGCCGACGCCAACGAGGGCGCCGACTTGACGGAGGTCCGATCAGCTCATGGTCAGCCGCGTCCCAGCGGGCATGAAATCGCCCGACTGCCGTCAGCAGCCGAGCGCACACGAACTCTCGTACAGAGTACCGCCTCCGCCATCCTGGTGATTCCCGGCCTGGTGCCCGACCTCCCCGAGCTCATGGTCCCAGAGGAGCGGATCGTGGGCACCGACGGCGACCTGTTCCTGCTGTTCCCCGCGGAATCACCCGCCGTCCGGGCCGCGACGCACGCCGAGGACGACGACCTCACGGCTGTGCTCGACATCACTGACGTCGCCCCGGTCGCGGTGCCCGGGCGCATCCGCGGCCGCGCCTGGATCGCGGGCTGGGTCACCGTGGCACGCGACCTGCCGGCCCCGGCCGGGAAGGTACGGCTGCGGCTGGAGGTCGGCGAGGCGTCGCTGGACGACCTGTGGGGCGCGGAGCAGGTGGAGCCGGACGAGTTCGCCGCCGCCCGCCCCGACCCGCTCGTCGACCACGAGGCGGAACTGCTCCAGCACCTCGCGGCCGCCCACGCCGACCAGGTGGGCCGGCTGTGCGCCCTCGCCGGCGGGGCCGGCGCCTGCCGCGGCGTCCCGGCCACCGCGGTGCCGCTCGCCCTGGACCGCTTCGGGCTGCGGGTGCGCTTCACCGGCGAGGACGGCGTCTTCGACGCCCGCTTCGAGTTCCCGGAGCCGGTACGGGGCCACACCGACCTGCACCGGGCCATGCACGCGCTCTTCGACGCCGCGCGGGAGGCGGCGGCGCGGGACCGCTGAGCTCGCGGGCGGCTCCGCGCTACTCGCCCGCCAGACGCTCCCTGACGCGCTCCAGCACGTCGGCGTAGCGGGCCTCGGCCCCGTAGCGGGTCGGCTCGTAGTAGCGCCGGCCGTGGATCTCGTCGGGTGCGTACTGCTGGGCGGCGATGGCGCCGGGCAGATCGTGCGGGTACTGGTAGCCCGTGCCGTGGCCGAGCTTGGCGGCGCCCTTGTAGTGGCTGTCGCGCAGATGGGACGGGACCGGACCGGCCTTGCCCGCCCGTACGTCGGCCAGGGCGGCCCCGATGGCCGTCGTGGCCGCGTTGGACTTGGGGGCCAGGGCGAGCGCGATCGTGGCGTGGCTGAGGGTGAGCGCGGCCTCCGGGAAGCCGATCATCGCCACCGCCTGGGCCGCGGCGACCGCCGTGGGCAGCGCGGTCGGGTCGGCGAGGCCGATGTCCTCGCTGGCGGAGATCATCAGCCGGCGGGCGATGAACCGCGGGTCCTCCCCGGCCTCGATCATGCGGGCCAGGTAGTGCAGGGCGGCGTCGACGTCCGAGCCGCGGATGGACTTGATCAGCGCGCTGGCCACGTCGTAGTGCTGGTCGCCGTCGCGGTCGTACTTCACGGCGGCACGGTCGACGGTCTCCTCGAGGGTGCTCAGGGAGATCTCCGGCTCACCCTTCGCCAGGGCCGCGCCCGCCCCCGCCTCCAGGGCCGTCAGCGCCCGGCGGGCGTCCCCGCCCGCGATCCGCAGCAGGTGCTCCTCGGTGTCCTCGGGCAGCGTGACCGCGCCCTTCAGGCCGCGCTCGTCCGTGAGCGCCCGGCGCAGCAGGCCGCGCAGGTCGTCGTCGGTCAGGGACTCCAGGGTGAGCAGCAGGGACCGGGACAGCAGCGGGGAGATGATCGAGAAGTACGGGTTCTCGGTGGTGGCGGCGATCAGGGTGACCCAGCGGTTCTCGACCGCGGGGAGCAGGGAGTCCTGCTGGGCCTTGCTGAACCGGTGGATCTCGTCCAGGAAGAGCACGGTGTCGCGTCCGTAGCCCCCGGACTCGCGCTTGGCGCTCTCGATGACCGCGCGGACCTCCTTGACGCCCGCGGTGATCGCCGACAGCTCGACGAAGCGCTTGTTGGTGGCGTGGCTGACGACGTACGCGAGGGTCGTCTTGCCGATGCCCGGCGGGCCCCACAGGATCACCGAGGACGGTCCCGCCGGTCCGCCGCCGCCCTCGCCGACCAGGCGCCGCAGCGGCGACCCGGGGCGGAGCAGATGGCCCTGCCCCACGACCTCGTCGAGGGTACGGGGGCGCATCCGTACGGCCAGGGGGCTGCCTCCGGGCTCCCTCGACTGGCGTTCCTCTGCGGCGGCGGTGAACAGGTCGGGCTCCACGGCAAGAAAGCCTATGTCACCGCACCGACAGCGCGGCGCCGCCGTCAGATCAGGGTGCTCCAGTACGTCCACCAGCGGGTCAGGATCGCCACCGCGATCACGCCGTACCAGAGGACGGGGACGACCCAGTGGAACTCCAGGACCAGGCCCCGGACCCGGGCCGGCGCCGGGATGATCCCGTGCTTGAGGTTGTGGACGAGGGTGTACCAGAACAGCGCGATGGTGACGACCCAGGCCAGCGAGCACCACAGGCACAGCGAGCCGATGCTGTACAGCGACTGGTACTGCAGCCACGTCACGAAGCCGACGCCGAAGAGCGTGCCGCCCTGCAGTCCGAGCCAGAACCAGCGGCGGTAGCGGGCACCGGCGAGCATTCCCACGGCGAGGGCGATGACGACGGGGTAGGCGACCATGCCGATCATCGGGTTGGGGAAGCCGAAGGCGTGCGCCTGCTCGCTCTTCATGATGTTGCCGCAGGAGATGATCGGGTTCAGGCTGCAGCCGGGGACGAAGTTCGGGTCCTCCAGCAGCTTGAACTTGTCGATCGTGATGACCCACGAGGCGAGCAGGCCGAGCGCACCGCAGACCACGAGCAGCCAGGTGAAGGCCCTGCCCGCGCCGATGAGTCCGTCCGCGGACTCCTGGCTCCCGCTGTCGGTGCGAGCCGTGTCAACCGCCGTAGTCACCATGTCGCCGTTTCCGTGGGTGGGGGATGTGCCGCACTGCCCAACGGGTCGGACCGCCGGAAGTGCCGGGTCCCATGGTGCCGTGTCACCCGCGCGAGCGACAACGGCCGGGCGGGAAGGGTGAATTCGTATGCCGTACGTACACACTCCATCACGCTGTGCTATCGAGCTGCGTCACGTTCGGCGAGAACCGCGTTCACCGAAAATGCGTCGATAAAGGACATATAGGATTCTGAGTGGACCCGTGGATCCGAGGAGTCGTCCCGACGGGGAGAGGTGCGCCATGCGTCGACCCGAGTGGGTGCCCGCAGGAACGGACGTGGAGACGCCCAACGCCGCCCGGGTCTACGACTACTACCTGGGCGGGTCCCACAACTTCGAGGCCGATCGCGACATGGCGCGCCAGGCCATGGCGCTCTGGCCCGACCTGCCGGTGATCATGCGCGCCAACCGCGCCTTCCTGCGCCGCGCGGTCCAGCACCTCGCCGCCCTGGGCATCACCCGCTTCCTCGACATCGGCTCCGGGATCCCGACCTTCGGGGCCGTGCACGAGGTCGCGCGGGCCGTCCACCCGCAGGCGCGCGTGGTGTACGTGGACATGGACCCGATCGCGGTGGCGCACAGCCGTCTGCTGCTCCAGGACGACCCGCGCAGCGCCATGGTGATGGCCGACATGACCGACACCGGCGACCTGCTCTCCCGGCCCGAGATCACCGAACTGCTCGCGCCAGGGGAGCCGGTCGCCGTGCTGCTGGTGGCGATGCTCCACTTCGTCACCGACGCCGAGGACCCCGGCAAGATCGTGGGCGCGCTGCGCGACGCCGTGCCGCGCGGCAGCCACCTGGTGCTCACCCACGCCTCCCGTGAGATCCGCCCCCGGCAGGCGGACTCGCTGGCGGAGCTGTACGCCCGGCGCACCACGACACCGCTGGTCATGCGGACCAGGACGGACGTGGAGGCCTTCTTCGACGGCTGGGAACTCCTGCCGCCGGGGCTGGTCTGGCTGTCCGAGTGGCGCCCCGAGGACCCGGAGTCCGTGGGGCCCCACCCCGAGCAGATGTCGGGTCTGGCCGGCGTGGGGCGGCGGCCGTGAGGGAGTCGCCGTCGGCCGTCGCCGGCCCCGCCCCGGACTTCGCGGACGCCTGGTCGCAGCTGCTGCGCTCCGGCCCGGGGATGGCGCTGCCCCCGCAGACCCTGCGCCGGGTCGCGGCCACGACCGCGGACCTGCTCCGCCGGGCGCTCGGCGACCGCACGTGCGACACCGGGCTCGCGGAACAGGCCGGCACCCTGCTGGTGGAGGCCCACTTCACCGATCCGGAGATCCTCGCGGCCGCCGTGGCGCTGCTGCAGATCCAGCCGGCCGGTCCCGAGCGGGTACCGGCCGTCGCCGGAGCCTTCGCCTCCGGCTGGGCGGCCGCGCTGCGCGAGCGGACCCTGCGCGAGCAGGAGGCGATCCAGCGTGCCGCGTTCCGCGCCCGTGAGGACGCCGAGCGGGCCAGGAACGCCTCGGAGGCCCGCTTCCGCGCGTTGTTCGAGCACGCCGCCATCGGCATCGGCATCGCCGACGTGGACGGGACGATCGTGCAGTTCAACCAGGCACTGCGGGAGCTGCTCGGGGCCCGCCCCGAGGACCTGTGGGGACGCCGGGTCACCGAGCTGGTGCACCCCGAGGACGCCCCCGGCGTGTGGGAGGCGTACGAGGACCTGGTCAAAGGGCGCCGCGAGCGGTTCCAGTGCGACAAGCCCTACTACCGGCGCGACGGCGAGGTGGTGTGGACGCACCTGACCGTCTCGCTGATCCGCGACGAGCACGGCGAACCCCGCTACCAGGTGGCGATGGTCGAGGACATCACCGACCGCTACCGGCTCCAGGAGCGGCTGCGCCACCAGGCCACCCACGACCCGCTGACCGGGCTGCCCAACCGCACCGCGTTCTTCGACCGGCTGGAGGGCCTGTTCGAGCAGCCGCCCCCCGACGCGCGCTTCGGCCTGTGCTACGTCGACCTCGACGGCTTCAAGGTCGTCAACGACAGCCTCGGCCACGAGACCGGGGACCAGTTGCTGACGGCGGTCGCGGAGCGGCTGGACGCCGCGCTCGCCCCGCTCGGGCACCTGGTGGCACGGCTCGGCGGGGACGAGTTCGTGGTGCTGCTGGAGGAGTGCCGGGGCGACCAGGAGGCCGTGGCGGTCGCCAAGCTCGTCCTGACCACGCTCTCGCGGCCCTTCCTCGTGGGCGGCCAGCAGCTGACGATCGGCGCGAGCGTCGGGGTGCTGGCGCAGCGGATCGCCGCCACGACGCCCGGCGCGGCGGTGCGGGCGGCGGATCTGACGCTGTACCGCTCCAAGGAGGCCGGACGGGGCCGCTGGACGCTCTTCGACCCCACGCACAACGCGCGCGCCGTCAGCCGCTACGCCATCTCCGTACGGCTGCCGGTGGCGCTGGACCGCGGGGAGTTCTTCGTCGACTACCAGCCGCTCTGCTCGCTGTCCGACGGCTCCCTGGTGGCGGTGGAGGCCCTGGTGCGCTGGCGTCACCCCGAGTTCGGGGTGCTGGGCCCGGACGAGTTCGTGGGGACGGCGGAGGAGACCGGGCTGATCATGCCGCTGGGCCGCTGGATCCTGGAACGCGCGGTCGGGCAGGCGGCCGCGTGGGTGCGGCGCTACGGGGAGGCGGCCCCGCAGATCAACGTCAACCTGGCGGTCCGCCAGATCCGCAACCCCGGCCTGGTGCACGACGTCACGTCGATCCTGGACAGCACCGGTCTCGAACCCGGGCGGCTGGAACTGGAGATCACCGAGAGCGCGGTGATCGGACCCGAGGACGAGTCGCTGCGCGCCCTGCAGGCGATCGCCGACGCCGGGGTCTCCCTGGCCGTGGACGACTTCGGCACCGGCTGGTCGAACCTCGCCTATCTGAGGGATCTCCCGGTGTCCGGACTGAAAATCGCCGGAGCGTTCGTCACGGACCCCCACCGCGCCGGGACGGACGACCCGGTCGGCTGGCGCATCGTCGGCGGACTGGTGTCCCTGGCGCACGCGCTCGGGCTCACGGTCACCGCCGAGGGCGTGGAGAGCTCGCAGCACGCCCGGCGGCTGCGCTCACTGGGCTGCGACTGGGGCCAGGGCTGGTACTTCGGCCGGCCGATGCGGCCCGAGCGGATCGCGCGGTGGATCGAGGGGGGCCGCCCCGACTGACCCGTGGCCGCGGCCCCTGCGCCGACGGCGCGGCCGGCCGGTGAAAGCACCGGCCGGCCGCGTCACCGCGTACGGTTCAGGCGAGCCGCTCGCGCACGGCCGCGACGACGCCGTCGAGCGGAACGGCGCTCTGCTCGCCGCTCTCCAGGTCCTTGACCTGCACGACGCCCTCGGCGAGGTCGCGCTCGCCGGCGACGATCGCCAGACGCGCGCCCGAACGGTTGGCGGACTTCATCGCGTTCTTCAGGCCCTTGCCGCCGAAGGCGAAGTCCGTGGCGACACCCGCCCGGCGCAGCTCGGTGACGGCCCCGAACAGCACCCGGCGCGCCTCCTCGCCCATCGGCACCGCGAACACCTGCGTGGGCGCGGGCAGTTCGAGCTCGATGCCCTCGGCCTTGAGGGCCAGCACCGTACGGTCCACACCCAGCGCCCAGCCCACCGACGGCAGCTCGGGGCCGCCGATCATCTCGGACAGACCGTCGTAGCGGCCGCCGCCGCCGACCGCGGACTGCGAGCCGAGGCCGTCGTGGACGAACTCGAAGGTGGTGCGGGTGTAGTAGTCCAGACCGCGCACCAGCTTGGGGTCGTCCTCGAACTCCACGCCGGCCGCCGTGAGCAGCTCGCGCACCTGCTCGTGGTACGCCTTGCACCCCTCGCACAGGTGATCGCGCATCATGGGCGCGCCGACGAGCTGCTTCTGGACGCTCTCGCGCTTGTCGTCCAGGACGCGCAGCGGGTTGATCTCGATCCGCCGGCGGGTGTCCTCGTCGAGGTCGAGGCCGCGCAGGAAGTCCTGGAGGGCGGCCCGGTAGACCGGACGGCACTCGCGGTCCCCCAGCGAGTTGAGCAGCAGGCGGAAGGTGCGCAGGCCGAGCGAGCGGTAGGCGTCCACCGCCAGGATGATCAACTCGGCGTCCAGCGCCGGGTCCTCGGCGCCGATCGCCTCGGCACCGACCTGGGAGAAGTGCCGGTAGCGGCCGGCCTGCGGCCGCTCGTAGCGGTAGTACGAGCCGGAGTACCAGAGCTTGACCGGCAGGTTGCCGGCCTTGTGCAGGTTGGCCTCCAGCGCGGCGCGCAGCACGGAGGCGGTGCCCTCGGGGCGCAGTGCCAGCTCCGTACCGCCCTTGGTGGTGAGGGTGTACATCTCCTTGGTCACGATGTCGGTGGACTCGCCGACGCCGCGGGAGAAGAGCTCGACCTGCTCGAAACCGGGGGTCTCGACGTAGCCGTAGCCGGCCCGCCGCAGCGGCGCGGAGAGCGCCTCGCGGACCGCCAGGAAAACGGCGGAATCGGGCGGCAGGAGGTCATAGGTGCCCTTGGGGGCCTGGAAGGTGCTCACTGGGAGGTCTCTCGTCACATTCCTCGTCGCGGAGGGGACGGGTGGTCGTCGCCTCCGAGGCCGCGGGCCACCTCCGCCAGATACGGATTGGTGGCGCGCTCACGGCCGATGGTCGTCTGGGGTCCGTGGCCGGACAGCACCACGGTCGAGTCGTCGAGCGGCAGGCACACACGGGCCAGCGACATATACAGCTCGTCCATGGAACCGCCGGGCAGATCGGTGCGGCCTACGGAGCCGGCGAACAGCAGGTCGCCCGAGAAGAACACCGAGGGGATCTCGGTCGTCTCCGGGAGCCTGAACGTCACCGACCCCTCGGTATGGCCGGGCGCGTGCGCCACGGACAGCTCGAGACCGGCGAGCGCCAGTGTGCTGCCGTCGGTGAGCTCCTTCAGCTCGTCGGGCTCGCCGATGGTGAGTTCACCGAGCAGCTGCGCGCCGATCGAGCGGCCGAGGGCCTTCTCCGGATCGTTCAGCATGTAGCGGTCCCGGGGGTGGATCCAGGCCGGGACGCCATGGGCGCCGCAGACCGGGACGACCGATGCCGTGTGGTCGAGATGGCCGTGGGTGAGGATGACGGCGACGGGCTTGAGACGGTGTTTGGCGAGCGTGTCCTCGACGCCCTGGGCCGCTTCGTGGCCCGGGTCGATGATCACGCACTCCTCACCGGCGGCGGGGGCGACCACGTAGCAGTTGGTGCCCCAGGCCCCGGCGGGGAACCCGGCAATGAGCACGTTCGTCCTTCTGTCGGCTGTCGTTCTCGGCAGGTCGTACCGCACGATGGCGGCCCCACGAGCCTACCGGCGCGAACGCGGCCATCGCGAACCAGTAACGTCGCTGGACTGTGGGGCGCGCCGGGCGCGAAGATCGGCGGCGTACTCACATTCGGACGCGACGAGCAGAAGGCATCGGGAGACGGCTCAGTGGTCACCAAGGATCAGCGGCGGCGCCAGCTCGCCCGGGACAAGTTCGAGCGGCAGCACGAGCGCCGTGTGCAGGCCCATCGCAAGACCGTGCGGCGCAACGCGGTGGTCGCCGCCGTGCTCGCGGTCGTGCTGGCGGCGGGCGCCACGGCCTGGGCGGCCGGCGCCTTCGGCCCGGACGCCAAGAAGGACGACGCCGCTTCCGCGGACGCCTCCCCCACCCCCGCGGAGCCGAGCAAGGCGCCCGACCCCTGCGCCAAGCCGGCGGAGGGCAGCCCCGGCACGGAGCAGTGGAAGAAGGAGCCCGCGGTCACCGTCGACACCGCGGCGAAGTACACCCTCGCGCTGCAGACGACCTGCGGCGACATCGCGCTGGACCTCGACGCGAAGAACGCCCCGCACACGGTCAACTCCTTCGCGTTCCTGGCCGGCAAGGGCTACTTCGACCACACCAAGTGCCACCGGCTCACCACCAGCGGCATCTACGTGCTCCAGTGCGGCGACCCGACGGGCCAGGGCACGGGCGGTCCCGGCTACACCATCCCGGACGAGAACCTGAAGGCGAAGGCGATCGCCGGCGGTACGTACCCGGCGGGCACGGTGGCCATGGCGAACACCGGGCAGGCGCACACCGGCGGAAGCCAGTTCTTCCTGGTCTACAAGGACAGCCCGCTGCCGCCGAACTACACCCCGTTCGGGACGATCAGCGCGGCCGGCATGAAGGTGCTGGACAAGATCTCCGCCGCGGGCGAGTCGACCGGCGGCGGTGACGGCGCCCCGAACGCCACCGTGGTGATCAACAAGGCGACGGTCGGGAAGTCCTGACCGCCGCGTCCCGCACCCGCGGGTTAATTTCGCGGGTGCGGGATGCGGACAGCCGGGGCACCGGTCGCCTATGTTGGCGTTGTGTAGGGTGCCTGCTCCGACGGCTGCACCATGGATGTGAGCGGACCGTCGGACCGGCCTGGGCACGGCCCGGCCGAATGGAACTGTGGACGATGCCCGCGAGCCGCGCGACGGCCGGGCATCACGTGGAGGAGGCGCTGTGAGCAGCGACCCGTGGGGCCGCGTCGACGAGACGGGGACCGTGTACGTGCGTACGGCCGATGGCGAGCGCGAAGTCGGCTCGTGGCAGGCAGGCTCCCCCGAGGAGGCGCTGGCCTACTTCGAGCGGAAATACGAGGGTCTCGTCGTCGAGATCGGCCTCCTCGAACGCCGGGTGAAGACCACCGACCTGGCCCCCAAGGACGCGTTGACCGCCATCGAGCACCTGCGCGCCGCGGTGACCGAGGCGCACGCCGTGGGCGACCTGGCCGCGCTGGCCAAGCGCCTGGACGCGCTGACCGAGCAGGTCGACGCGCGCCGCGAGGAGCGCAAGGTCGCCAAGGCCAAGGCCTCCGAAGAGGCCAGGACCGCCAAGGACGACCTGGTCACCGAGGCCGAGCAGCTGGCGCAGAGCGAGCAGTGGCGGGCCGCCGGCGAGCGGCTGCGCGCCCTGGTCGACATCTGGAAGGGCCTGCCCCGGCTGGACCGCAAGACCGACGACGAGCTGTGGCACCGCTTCAGCCACGCCCGTTCGGTCTTCTCCAAGCGGCGCAAGGCCCACTTCGCGGCGCTCGACGCCCAGCGCGAGGACGCCCGCCGCCGCAAGGAGAAGCTGGTGGAGGAGGCGCAGGCGCTTTCCGGCTCCACCGACTGGGGCCCGACGGCGGCGCGCTACCGCGAGCTGATGACGGACTGGAAGGCCGCCGGCCGCGCCCAGCGCGAGGCGGAGGACGACCTGTGGAACCGCTTCCGCGGCGCCCAGGACGTCTTCTTCGCGGCCCGCTCCGAGGTCTTCGCCGAGCGCGACACCGAGCAGCGCGAGAACCTCACGCTGAAGGAGGAGCTCGCCATCGAGGCCGAGAAGCTGCTCCCGGTCACCGACCTGAAGGCGGCGCGGGCGGCCTTCCGCGGCATCAACGAGCGCTGGGAGGCCATCGGCCACGTGCCGCGCGACGCCCGGCCGCGCATCGAGGGCCGCATGCACGCGGTGGAGCGCGCGATCCAGGAGGCCGAGGAGTCCGAGTGGCGGCGCACCAACCCCGAGGCGAGGGCTCGTGCCGCGGGCCTGACCGGGCAGCTGCAGGCGGCCGTCGACAAGCTGCGTGAGCAGATCGAGACGGCGCGGGCGGCGGGCAACACCTCCAGGGCCGACAAGCTGCAGCGCGAGCTGGACGGGCGCCAGGCACTGCTCGACCAGGCGCTCAAGTCGCTGGACGAGTTCGGCGGCTGAGTCGTCCCGCCCGGGCGTCACCCCGGACCACGGCGAAGGGCCCGTACGCGAGGCGTACGGGCCCTTCGCCGTGTCTGCGTCAGCGCTGGCGCGCCGACGTCACGCGGTAGACGTCGTAGACGCCCTCGACGCCGCGGACGGCCTTCAGGACGTGCCCGAGGTGCTTGGGGTCGCCCATCTCGAAGGTGAAGCGCGAGGTGGCCACCCGGTCGCGGGAGGTCTGCACGGCGGCGGACAGGATGTTGACGTGCTGGTCGGACAGGACGCGTGTGACGTCAGACAGCAGCCTCGACCGGTCCAGCGCCTCGACCTGGATGGCGACCAGGAAGACCGAGGACTGGGTCGGTGCCCATTCGACGTCGATGATCCGCTCGGGCTGCTGCGAGAGCGACTCCACGTTCACGCAGTCGGCCCGGTGCACGGAGACACCGTTGCCGCGGGTGACGAAGCCGATGATCGGGTCGCCCGGCACCGGGGTGCAGCAGCGGGACAGCTTGACCCAGACGTCCTTCTCGCCCTTGACGATCACACCAGGGTCCGCGGCCGAGCGCCGCTTGGTGCGGCTGCGCGAGGGGGTCGTGATCTCGGCGATGTCCTCGGTCGCGCCCTCCTCGCCGCCCAGTGCCTCGACGAGCTTGTGCACGACGGACTGCGCGGTGATGTGCCCCTCGCCGATCGCCGCGTAGAGCGCGGAGATGTCGGGGTAGCGCATCTCGTGGGCGAGCGTGACCAGGGAGTCGCCGGTGAGCACCCGCTGGATCGGCAGGTTCTGCTTGCGCATCGCGCGGGCGATGGCTTCCTTGCCCTGCTCGACGGCCTCCTCGCGGCGCTCCTTGGAGAACCAGGCGCGGATCTTGTTGCGGGCGCGCGGGGACTTGACGAAGCCGAGCCAGTCGCGGGACGGACCGGCGCCCGCCGCCTTGGAGGTGAAGACCTCCACCGTGTCGCCGTTGTCGAGGGTCGACTCCAGCGGCACCAGGCGGCCGTTGACCCGCGCCCCTATCGTGCGGTGCCCGACCTCGGTGTGGACGGCGTACGCGAAGTCGACGGGGGTCGCGCCGGCGGGCAGCGCGATGACATCACCCTTGGGGGTGAAGACGAAGACCTCGTTGCGGGACAGGTCGAAGCGCAGCGACTCCAGGAACTCGCCCGGGTCCTCCGTCTCCTTCTGCCAGTCGAGCAACTGCCGCAGCCACGCCATGTCGTTGACGGCGTCGTCCTTCTTGGCGGACTTCGGGCTGTCGGTGCGCACCTTGGAGGCGCCTGCGACGGCTTCCTGCTTGTACTTCCAGTGCGCCGCGATGCCGTACTCGGCGCGGCGGTGCATGTCGAAGGTGCGGATCTGGATCTCGACCGGCTTGCCGCTGGGCCCGATGACCGTCGTGTGGAGCGACTGGTACATGTTGAACTTGGGCATCGCGATGTAGTCCTTGAACCGCCCCGGCACCGGGTTCCACCGCGCGTGGATGGTGCCCAGCGCCGCGTAGCAGTCGCGGACGGTGTCGACGAGGACGCGGATGCCCACCAGGTCGTAGATCTCGGCGAAGTCCCGGCCCCGCACGATCATCTTCTGGTAGACGCTGTAGTAGTGCTTGGGGCGGCCGGTGACGGTCGCCTTGATGCGTGCGGCGCGCAGGTCCTGCTGCACCTGGTCCGTGACGACCGCCAGGTACTCGTCCCGCTTGGGGGCGCGCTCGGCGACCAGCCGGACGATCTCGTCGTACATCTTGGGGTAGAGGATCGCGAAGGCGAGGTCCTCCAGCTCCCACTTGATGGTGTTCATGCCCAGCCGGTGCGCCAGCGGGGCGTAGATCTCCAGCGTCTCGCGGGCCTTCTTCTCCTGCTTCTCCCGCTTGAGGTAACGCATGGTGCGCATGTTGTGCAGACGGTCGGCGAGCTTGATGACCAGCACGCGCGGGTCCTTCGCCATGGCGACGACCATCTTGCGCACCGTCTCGGCCTGCGCGGCCTCGCCGAACTTGACCTTGTCCAGCTTGGTGACGCCGTCCACCAGCAGGGCGACGGAGTCGCCGAAGTCGCGGCGCAGGGCGTCGAGGCCGTACTCGGTGTCCTCCACCGTGTCGTGCAGCAACCCGGCCATCAGCGTCGCCGGGTCCATGCCGAGCTCGGCCAGGATCGTGGTGACCGCGAGCGGGTGCGTGATGTACGGGTCGCCGCTCTTGCGCTTCTGCCCCCGGTGCCACCGCTCGGCGACCTGGTAGGCGCGCTCGATCTGGCGCAGCTGCGACGTGTCGCCCTTGGGGTCGTTGCTGCGCACTATGCGCAGCAGGGGCTCCAGGACCGGGTTGTACGGGCTGGACCGCTGCACACCGAGCCGGGCGAGGCGGGCACGGACGCGGTTGGAGGAGGTGGCGGGCCGGTTCGGGGCCGCGCTCCCGGGAGTGCGTACCGGCCGGGCGGCAGGGGTCGCCGGGGCGGCGGGAGCGGGCTTGGCGGCCTTGCCCTCCGCCGGTGCGGCGGGCGCGACGGGAGGAGCCGCGGAGAGGGAAGCCGCCTGCTTCTTCCCGTCTGCGGCGGTCATCGGCTGAGCCTGCCTGGCCTCTTCTTGCAAGGGCACTCCTTCTGGTCCCCTCCCGGCCGGAAGACGGGCGAGGAGGGAGGTTCCGAGACACCATGGTAGCGATCTGATCGGGTGAACCGCGTCCCGTCCGCCCCGTGGACCCCCCGCAACGACCGGAGGCGGGCTCCCGTGCCGCTTCCGCGGCCGGGAGCCCGCCTCCGGCGAGCCAGGGGCTCAGACGGCGATCAGCGCCTCCAGGGGGGCGCCGGCGAGCGACGGGGCGAGGCGGGCCCGGCCGCCGAGGAAGCCCAGCTCCAGGAGGACCGCGACGCCCGCGACCTCGGCGCCGGTGCGGCGGATCAACTCCAGCGACGCCTGGGCCGTGCCGCCGGTGGCGAGCACGTCGTCGATGACCAGGACCCGGTCACCGGCCGAGAAGGCGTCCTGGTGGACCTCGATCTCGGCGGTGCCGTACTCGAGCTCGTACGCCTGGCCCAGCGTCGTCCCGGGCAGCTTGCCCGCCTTGCGCACGGGCACGAACCCGAGCCCGGCGCGGGCGGCCGCCGGGGCGGCGAGGATGAACCCGCGCGCCTCCAGACCGACGACCTTGTCGGCGCCGTGCCGGGCGCAGAGCCCGGCCAGGGCGTCGATCAGCGCGTTGAACGCCTGGGGGTCGGCCAGCAGCGGGGTGATGTCCTTGAACATCACGCCCGGCCTCGGGTGGTCGGGCACGTCCCGGATACGGCTGAGCAGCAGGCTGCGCAGCCCCTCCGGGGTGGCGTCCGTCGTGGTCATCGGCTGTGTTCCTCGGTGCTCGTCCGCTGTGTCCCGTCCGTCGTCCGCCCCGTCCTCAGTGGCGCTTGCCGGAGGGACGGTTGCGGCCGCGGTTGTTGCGGGCCGGCTGGGTGCGCTGGCTGCCGACGACGGCGCCCGCGTGGGCGTCCTCGTCCGGCTCCCCGTCCGCGTCCCCGTCCGCGGGGGAGCCGTCCTGCGGCCCGTCCTCGGCGTCGCCGCCACGGCGGGCGTCGGCGGCACGCTTGGCGAGCACGCGCTTGCGCAGCGCCTTCATCTGCGGGTCGCGCTCCTTGAGGTCCGCGACCAGCGGGGTCGCGATGAAGATCGAGGAGTACGCACCGGCGGTGAGGCCGACGAAGAGCGACAGGGCGATGTCGTTGAGCATGCCGGCGCCGAGCAGGCCGCCGCCGACGAAGAGCAGACCCGCCACCGGCAGCAGCGCCACGACCGTGGTGTTGATCGAACGCACCAGGGTCTGGTTGAGGCTGCGGTTGGCCAGCTCGCTGTACGTGTAGCGGTTCTGCTTGGTGATGTCCTTGGTGGACTCCTTCAGACCGTCGAAGACGACGACGGTGTCGTAGAGGGAGTAGCCGAGGACGGTCAGCAGACCGATCACCGTGCCGGGGGTGACCTCGAAGCCCACGATCGCGTACACGCCGATGGTGATCGTGAGGTCGTGGATGAGGGCGATCAGGGCCGCCACGGCCTTGCGCCACTCGAAGGCGATCGCCAGGTAGATCGTCACCAGGACCATGAAGATCACCAGGCCCTGGAAGGCCTTCTTGGAGATCTCGTCGCCCCAGCTCGGACCGATGATCTGCGGGTCGATGTCGTTCGCCTTGACGTTGAGATCCGTGGCGATCTCGCCCTGGATCTCCTTCGCCTCGTTGAGCGAGATGTCGCTGATCTGGATGCGGACGGCACCGGAACCGAGCTTCTGCACGATGGCCTGGTGCCCGCCGGTGTTGTCGGCGACCTTCTCCTGGATCTGGCTGACCGACATCTCGGTCTTCGGGGTGGTGAAGACCGCGCCGCCGGAGAACTCGATGCCGAGCTTGAGGCCGTTCACGGCGAGGCCGACGATCGCCGCGATGGTGATGAGGACCGAGACGCCGTACCAGAGCTTGCGGTGGCCGACGAAGTCGTAGGCGATCTCGCCTCGGTGCAGGCGGTGCCCGAGGTTACCGAGCCGGGACATCAGGCCTCCTTGACGTCGGTACGGGCCGCGGGGCGGCGGGTGCGGCGCAGCGGGGGGTTGACGCCCAGGGCGCGCGGGTCGAGCCCGGACCAGGGGTGTCCGCCGGCGTAGAACTTCTTGCGGGCCAGGATCGTCATCAGCGGCTTGGTGAAGAGGAACACCACGGCCACGTCGAGCAGCGTCGTCAGGCCGAGGGTGAACGCGAAGCCCTGCACCTTGCCGACCGAGACCACGAAGAGCACGGCGGCGGACAGGAACGACACGAAGTCCGAGACGAGGATCGTGCGGCGGGCGCGGGGCCAGCCGCGGGCGACGGCCGGCTGCAGGGAGCGGCCCTCGCGCAGCTCGTCGCGGATGCGTTCGAAGAAGACGATGAACGAGTCGGCGGTGATGCCGATGGCGACGATGGCGCCGCAGACCGCGGGCAGGTTCAGCGCGAAGCCGATGGCCGGGCCGAGCAGCGTCATGATCTCGTAGGTGAGGATCGCCGAGACGATGAGGCTCAGGATCGCCACGAAGCTCAGGCCGCGGTAGTAGGCGACCAGGTAGAGCACGACCAGGGCGAGGCCGACGCCGCCGGCGATCAGACCGCCGTGCAGCTGCTCGCCGCCGACCGCCGCCGACACCTTGGTGACGTCCGACTTGTCGAAGGTCAGCGGCAGCGAGCCGTAGGACAGGACGTTCGCGAGCTCCTCCGAGCTCTCCTGGGTGAAGCTGCCGTAGATCTCGGCGCTGCCGCTCAGGGTCTGGTTCACCGAGGGGGCGGAGACGACCTCGTTGTCCAGCACGATCGCGAACTGGTTGTTCGGCGGCTGCTGCTGGGAGAGCTGCGAGGTGATCTTCGAGAAGGCCTTGGAGCCGGCGCCGTCGAAGTTCAGGGTGACGACCCAGCCGTTGCCGCCCTGGGTGTCGAACTGCGCGGCGGCCTTGCTGACGTTCTTGCCGTCCACCGCGGCGGGGCCGAGGGCGTACTTGGCGGTGCCGTCCTGGTTGCACGCGACGATCTTGTCCGTCGGCTTGGCCTTGAGGTTCAGGTTGGCGCGCGTCTTGGCGTCGGAGCAGTCCAGCGCGGCGAGCTTCGCCTGCAGGTCCTCGGGGACGGAGGTGTCCAGCGCGCTGCCCGGGGCCGCGGTGCTCGCCGAGGGCGACGGGTTCGGCGAGGGCGCGCCCGAGGCGGTGGCGGACGGCGTCGACGAGGCCTTCAGCGCGTCGGTGACGGCGCGGCCCTGCGTCGAGGCGCTCGCGGACGGGGAGCCGGAGGCCTTCGCGCCGGTCGAGGCGGTCGCGGACGGCGACGCCGGGGAGGAGGGCGAGCCCGAGGGGCTGCCGCTCGGCGAGGCCGGGGTCGCCGGGGTGTTGGCCACCTCGGCGAGCACGGGCCGGAAGTAGAGCTGGGCGGTGGTGCCGACCTGCTGCTCGGCCTGCGCGGCGTTGGTGCCCTTGGGGATGTTGACGATGATGTTCCGGTCGCCCTGGATCTGGCTTTCGGCTTCCGAGACACCCAGACCGTTGACACGCCGGTCGATGATCGACTTGGCGGTCTCCATGTTGGTCTTGTTGATCGCGCCGACCTGGTCGCTCTTGGCCGTCAACGTGATGCTCGTACCGCCGGCGAGGTCGATGCCCAGCCGGGGGGTGGTGTGGCCGGAGAGGAACATCCCTCCGGTGAGCGCCACGATGGCCAGCAGGATCACTGCCAGCGCCCGCCCGGGGTATCCCTGGCTCCCCGAGGGCCTACGGCCCCTCTTCGGTGCTGCCACCTTCTCGATTCTCCCTGTCCAACCGCCCTGCGACCTGCGCGCAGCGGAGCGGCACGATGAGTAGTACGGACTTGCCGACCCTGGAAAAGTACCGGGCGGGCCGTTACTTCTTGTCGGTGCCGTCCGTCTTGGCGTTCTCGGCCGCGGCCTCGTCGGCGGACTTGCTCAGGTCGACGGCCTCGTCGGCGGCGTCGGCCTTCTCGACGTCCTCGGCGCCGTGCGCCTCGAGGTCGGGCTCCGGTTCGATGCCGTGCACGATGCGGTCGTACTCGGCCTGGTCGAGGACCGCGGCGATGGCGTTCTTCGCGAAGTGCGCGTGGACGCCGTCGGCCAGCTCCAGCAGGACCGTGTCCTCGTTGACCTCCTTGACGACGGCGTACATGCCGCCGATCGTCCGGATGCCAGAACCGGGGCCCATCTGGTCACGCATCTGCGTGGCCTGACGCTGCTTGTTCTTCGCGGAGCGGGTCATCAGCAGCATGACACCGATGATCAGGACGAAAGGCAGGATTTGAACCAGATTCATGGTGTCTTGACGATCCTTCGCACGGCCGCTGGGGGCCTGGTCTACGGGATTGTGGCGTCGGTCCCGGAGGGACGACGTCGGCGGAGTCTAAGCGTTCGTTCGCCGGTGGAACAACGCCAAGCATTACACCGAGGTTCCTGCGGCGGCGAGTCTCCCCGCCGTCAAGGGCCGAACAGCCCGTCTTGCCCGGGTCCGCCGCCCTGTGGCGGCACGAGGCCGAGGTGCGCCCACGCGGCGGGAGTGGCGACCCGGCCACGGGGGGTGCGTGCCAGCAGGCCCTCGCGCACCAGGAACGGTTCGGCCACCTCCTCCACCGTCTCCCGCTCCTCCCCCACGGCCACCGCCAGTGTCGACAGCCCCACCGGGCCACCGCCGAAGAGCCCCAGCAGCGCGCGCAGCACGGCGCGGTCCAGCCGGTCCAGGCCGCGCCCGTCGACCTCGTACACCTCCAGCGCCTGCTCGGCGACCTCGCGCGTGATCACGCCGTCGGCCTTCACCTGCGCGAAGTCCCTTACGCGGCGCAGGAGTCGGTTGGCGATACGCGGGGTGCCCCGGGAGCGGCCGGCGATCTCGGCGGCACCCTCGGGTTCGATGTCGACGTCGAGCAGCCTCGCGGAACGGTGGATGACCCGCTCCAGCTCGGCCGGGGCGTAGAACTCCATGTGGCCGGTGAAGCCGAAGCGGTCGCGCAGCGGCGGCGGCAGCAGTCCCGCCCGGGTGGTGGCGCCGACCAGGGTGAACGGCGGCAGTTCCAGGGGGATGGCGGTGGCGCCGGGGCCCTTGCCGACGATGACGTCGACCCGGAAGTCCTCCATCGCCATATAGAGCATCTCCTCGGCCGGCCGGGACATCCGGTGGATCTCGTCGAGGAAGAGCACCTCGCCCTCGGCGAGTGAGGACAGGATCGCCGCGAGGTCCCCGGCGTGCTGGATGGCGGGGCCGGAGGTGATGCGGATCGGGGCGCCCATCTCGGCCGCGATGATCATCGACAGGGTCGTCTTGCCGAGCCCGGGAGCGCCGGAGAGCAGCACGTGGTCCGCGGTGCCGCCGCGCCGGCGTGCGGCCTTCAGCACCAGGTCGAGCTGCTCACGGACCCGCTCCTGGCCGACGAACTCCTCCAGCGCCTTGGGCCGCAGCGCCGCCTCGACGGCCTGGTCCTCGCCGTCGGCGGCGGCGCCGACGAGGCGGTCGGCGGTGGTCGGTACGGACTCGTCGTCCCAGTTCACTTCGGTGCGCCTTACGCTCGGCGGGCTACGGTCAGCGGGCTCGGTTCAGGGTCTGCAGTGCGGCCCGCAGCAGGGCCCCGACCTGCGGCTCGGCGCTCGCCTCCGCCTGCGGCGTCACGGCGGCGACGGCCTCCTCCGCCTCGCGCGGCTGGTACCCCAGGCCGATCAGCGCGGCGTGCAGCTGCTCCCGCCACGAAGCGGGCCCGGCGGCCACCGCGGGACGTGCGGCGCCCGCTCCGCCGACGGGGGCGCCGAGGCGGTCCTTGAGCTCCAGCAGCAGCCGCTGGGCGCCCTTCTTCCCGATCCCCGGGACGGCGGTGAGGGCCTTCTCGTCGCCGGTGGCGACGGCCGTGCGCAGCGTGTCCGGGCTGTGCACGGCGAGCATGGCCTGGGCGAGGCGGGGGCCGACGCCGCTGGCGGTCTGGAGCAGTTCGAAGACCTGGCGCTCGTCGTCGTCGGCGAAGCCGTACAGGGTGAGGGAGTCCTCGCGGACCACGAGGGAGGTGGCGAGCCGGGCCGGCTCCCCCAGGCGCAGGGTGGCGAGGGTGCCCGGGGAGCACTGGACGGCCATCCCGACACCGCCGACCTCGATCACGGCCGTGTCGGGGGCGAGGGCGGCCACCGGCCCGCTGACGAAGGCGATCATGTGCTGGGCTCCTGGGTTCGTGCTCGGGCGACGGCCTGCTGGAGGCGGTTGGTCGCGGTGCCGCGCCAGATGTGACAGATGGCGAGCGCGAGTGCGTCGGCGGCGTCGGCGGGCTTGGGCGGTGCGTCGAGCCGCAGCAGCCGGGTGACCATGGCGCCGACCTGGGCCTTGTCGGCCCGTCCGCTGCCGGTGACGGCCGCCTTGACCTCGCTGGGGGTGTGCAGGTGGACCGGCAGCCCGCGGCGGGCGGCGCACAGCATGGCGACCGCGCTGGCCTGGGCGGTGCCCATCACGGTGCGCACGTTGTGCTGGCTGAACACCCGTTCCACGGCGACCGCCTGGGGCGCGTACTCGTCCAGCCAGACCTCTATGCCGCGCTCGATCAGCACGAGGCGGTGGCCGATGTCGGCGTCCGCCGGGGTACGGACCACACCGACCCCCGCCATGCGCAGCGGCCTGCCCGGGACCCCGTCCACCACGCCGACGCCGCACCGGGTCAGCCCCGGGTCCACGCCCAGCACACGCACCGCGCCCCTCCCTCCCTCGGACAGCCGTTCAGCGGGTTCCTGGAGGCTATCGGGTGCCACCGACAACGACGGCGGCCCGGTGGGGGTGTGTCATCCCCACGGGCCGCCGTCCTGCCGTGCGTCCTGCGGACGGATCAGGCGTCGACCTTCTCCATGACCTCGTCGGAGACGTCGAAGTTGGCGAAGACGTTCTGCACGTCGTCGCTGTCCTCGAGCGCGTCGATGAGCTTGAAGATCTTGCGAGCGCCCTCCTCGTCGAGCTCCACCTGCATGGTGGGGACGAAGTTGGCCTCCGCGGAGTCGTAGTCGATGCCGGCGTCCTGCAGCGCCGAGCGCACCGCGACGAGGTCGGTGGCCTCGCTGAGCACCTCGAAGGACTCGCCGAGGTCGTTGACCTCCTCCGCGCCGGCGTCCAGCACCGCGCCGAGCACGTCGTCCTCGCCCAGCTCGCCCTTGGGGACGATCACGACGCCCTTGCGGTTGAACAGGTAGGACACCGAGCCCGGGTCCGCCATGGAGCCGCCGTTGCGGGTCATGGCGACACGCACATCGGAGGCGGCGCGGTTGCGGTTGTCGGTGAGGCACTCGATGAGCACCGCGACACCGTTGGGGCCGTAGCCCTCGTACATGATCGTCTCGTAGTCGGCGCCGCCCGCCTCGAGACCGGCACCGCGCTTGACCGCGCTGTCGATGTTCTTGTTGGGCACCGAGCTCTTCTTGGCCTTCTGGATGGCGTCGAAGAGGGTCGGGTTGCCGGACACGTCGGCACCGCCCGCACGGGCGGCGACCTCGATGTTCTTGATCAGCTTCGCGAAGAGCTTGCCGCGCTTGGCGTCAATCACGGCCTTCTTGTGCTTCGTCGTAGCCCATTTAGAGTGGCCGGACATCAGCCTGTCTCCTTCACGTCACCGATTGCTTCACGAACATTGCGATCCTACCGGGATCGCGTCACCCGGCGGCGCGCACCATGTCGACGAAGTACCGGTGCACCCGGTGGTCCCCGGTCAGTTCGGGGTGGAACGAGGTGGCCAGCAGGTTGCCCTGGCGGACGGCGACGACCGTGCCGTCGTCGAGTCGCGCCAGCGTGGCGACGCCGCTGCCGGTGGACTCGACCCAGGGAGCGCGGATGAAGACGCCCTCGACCGGGCCGCCTTCCACGCCCTCGACCTCGACCGCGGTCTCGAAGGACTCGTTCTGCCGGCCGAAGGCGTTGCGGCGCACGATCATGTCGATCCCGCCGAAGGTGTCCTGGTCGTCCCTGCCGTCCAGGATCTTGTCGGCGAGCATGATCATGCCGGCGCAGGTGCCGTAGACGGGGAGCCCGTGCCGGATGCGGTCGCGCAGCGGCTCCATCACGCCGAAGAGCGTCGCGAGCTTGGAGATCGTGGTCGACTCGCCGCCCGGGAGCACCAGGCCGTCCACCTCGGCCAGTTCCTCCGCCCGCCGCACGGGACGCGCCAGGGCGTCGGCCTCGGCGAGCGCGACCAGGTGCTCGCGGACGTCGCCCTGCAGGGCGAGGACTCCGATGGTCGGGGGGCTGCTGGACACGGTGGCGGGACCTTCCGGGACGTGGGGTGGGGCAACGGACGATGGGCAGGCCGCCGCCGGCCTGCCCGTCGCGGGGCGCTGGGGCGCCTACCAGCCGCGGTTGGCGTAGCGCTCGGCCTCGGGAAGGGTGTCGCAGTTGATGCCGACCATGGCCTCGCCCAGGTTGCGGGAGGCGTCCGCGATGATCTTGGGGTCGTCGTAGAAGGTGGTGGCCTTCACGATGGCGGCGGCGCGCTTGGCCGGGTCGCCGGACTTGAAGATGCCGGAGCCGACGAAGACGCCCTCGGCGCCGAGCTGGCGCATCAGCGCGGCGTCGGCCGGGGTGGCCACACCGCCTGCGGAGAAGAGCACGACCGGCAGCTTGCCGAGCTCGGCGACCTCCTTGACCAGCTCGTACGGGGCGCGCAGCTCCTTGGCGGCGGCGTACAGCTCGTGGTTGTCGTAGCCACGCAGACGGGCGATCTCGTTCTTGATCTGGCGCAGGTGGCGGACGGCCTCGACCACGTTGCCGGTGCCGGCCTCGCCCTTGGAGCGGATCATGGCCGCGCCCTCGGCGATGCGGCGCAGGGCCTCGCCCAGGTTGGTGGCGCCGCAGACGAAGGGGGTGGTGAAGGACCACTTGTCGGAGTGGTTGACCTCGTCGGCCGGGGTGAGGACCTCGGACTCGTCGATGTAGTCGACGCCGAGCGACTGCAGGACCTGGGCCTCGACGAAGTGGCCGATGCGGGACTTGGCCATGACCGGGATCGAGACGGCGCCGATGATGCCCTCGATCATGTCCGGGTCGGACATGCGGGCCACGCCGCCGTCCTTGCGGATGTCGGCCGGGACCCGCTCCAGCGCCATGACGGCGACGGCGCCCGCGTCCTCGGCGATCTTGGCCTGCTCGGGGGTGACGACGTCCATGATCACGCCGCCCTTGAGCTGCTCGGCCATGCCGCGCTTGACGCGGGCGGTGCCGGTCTCGGGGGACTCGGGGGTGCTGGGAAGCGTGGTGGACACGGGGACCTCACTCGGGGCTCAACTGCAGGGTGGTGGCAGCCCCCGGCGCCTGCCGGCCCGGTCAGGGTCGTCCGGCGGAACACCGATGGTTGCTCTGTGTCTCATCGTGGACCGCACGAAGTGGACCGCAAAAGGGCCAATCGCTCCTCAGTGGCCTGCCACGCCCTCCACGGTCAGGACGACCGGGGGCTCGTCGTCCATCTCGAAGGTCACCGGCCGCGGCGCGTGCCCGGCGAGGCGGAACCAGCGCACCTTGCGGTGCGCGCGCAGCGCCCTGGCGGCGCGCACGGCGTCGTTGTGGAAGCGCCGCGCCATCGGCACCCGGCGCACCGCCTGGGTGAGCTCGTGGGCGGCCTCGTCGCCGCCTGGGGCGGCCCGTACCGCGTCGACGGCGTCGGGCTCGGCGAAGACGGCCCGAAGCGCCTGGCTCAGTTCGCTCTCGGCCACCTCGCGCTGCTCGTCCTCGGCCTGCCGGGCGGAGTGCGCCGCCTCATAGAGCACGATGCTCGCCGCCGGGTCCAGCACCCCCGCGGTGGCCAGCTCCTGCGCCACGGAGGCCCTGCGCAGCAGCTGCGCGTCCAGCGCGGCCCGGGCGGCGTCGATACGGGCGTGCAGGCGGTCCAGCCGCCCCGCGGTCCAGCTCAGGTAGAGGCCGACGGCGACCAGCGCCACGGCGACCCAGATGAAGGTGGTCACGGGCCGCAAGGCTACCGGTGCGCCCGGTACGGGCCAGCGGGCCGCCGGCCCCGGGCCCCCGTCCCGGCCTCGGGCGGGGTGGCGTGTGCCGGTCGGGGGGTGCCGGCCTGGGGTGCCGGCCTGGGGTGCCAGCCTGGGGTGCCGGCCTGGGGTGCCGGTCGTGGGTGTCAGTCGCGCGCGAAGCCGAAGCGGGCGCGCAGGCCGACCCGCTCGTCGGCGGCGACCGACGCGGCGCCCGCCGTCACCGTCTCGTACACCGCGAGGATGTCGGCGGCCACGACCGACCAGTCGAAGCGCCGCACATGGCGCGAACCGAGCTCGCTCAGCTGCGCGCGCCGCTCGGCGTCGCCCAGCAGCCGCAGAGCGGAGGCCGCCAGCGCGTCCGGGTCCTCGTTGGGGAACAGCTCGCCGGCCGCGCCCCCGTCGAGCACCTGGCGGAAGGCGTCCAGGTCGCTGGCGAGCACCGGCGCCCCGGCCGACATGGCCTCGACGAGGATGATCCCGAAGCTCTCCCCGCCGGTGTTGGGCGCCACGTAGAGGTCGACGCTGCGCAGCAGCCGCGCCTTGTCCTCGTCGCTGACCATGCCGAGGAACTCGACCCGCTCGCGCATCTCCTTGGGCAGGTCCTCCACGGCCTCGGCCTCGTCGCCGCGCCCGGCGACCAGCAGCCGTGTGCCCGGCCGCTCGGCGAGGATCTTCGGCAGGGCCTTCATCAGCACGGGCAGGCCCTTGCGGGGCTCGTCGATCCGCCCGATGAAGCCGATGGTCTGCCTCCGCTCCTCGCCTGCGCAACCCCCGCCCTGCCACTCCGACTTGGGCTCGGCGTCGGCGAAGAAGCGTACGTCGACGCCGTTGGGGATGACCACGGCGTCCCCGCCCAGGTGCTCGACCAGGGTGCGCCGGGCGTACTCGCTGACCGCGATCCGGGCGCTGATCTTCTCCAGCGCCGCCTGCAGGATCGGGTAGGCGGCGATCATCGCCCGGGAGCGCGGGTTGGACGTGTGGAAGGTGGCCACGATCGGCCCCTGCGCTGCCCAGCAGGTCAGCAGGCCGAGCGAGGGCGAGGAGGGCTCGTGGACGTGGATGACGTCGAAGGCCCCCTCGTGGAGCCAGCGGCGCACCCGCGCGGCCGACAGGAACCCGAAGTTCAGTCGCGCGACCGAGCCGTTGTACGGCACGGGCACGGCGCGCCCGGAGGAGACGACGTACGGGGGCAGCGGGGTGTCGTCGTCGGCCGGCGCCAGGACGGAGACCTCGTGGCCGAGCGCGATGAGGTGCTCGGCGAGGTCGCGGATGTGGAACTGGACGCCGCCTGGGACGTCCCACGAGTACGGGCTGACGATCCCGATCCTCAAGGCTTCTCCGTTCCGGAGCGTTCGGTGGGGTCGCCGGACACCGGGGAGGACGCCGCGCCGCCCCCTGCGGGTTGCCCGGCCGGCGCGTCCTCCCGGGGTTCGAGGTCGGCGAGCCACAGGCGCTGCAGCATGTGCCAGTCCTCGGGGTGCTCGGCGATGCCGGCGGCGAAGACGTCCGCCAGGCGCTGCGTCATGACCGCGGTCCGCTCCGCCCGCGTGCCGCCCTCCGGCACCTCGATCGGGGCGTGCACCTGGCCCTGGAGGTTGGGCGACTGGTCGTACCAGAGGGTGACCGGCAGCAGCAGCGCCCCGGTCTGCTGGGCGAGGAGGGCGGGACCCGCGGGCATGCGGGTGGCCTCGCCGAAGAAGTCGACCCGCACGCCGGAGGAGGACAGGTCCCGGTCGGCGACCAGGCACACCAGGCCGCCGCCGCGCAGCCGCCGGGCCAGCGCGCCGAAGGCGGCGCCACCGGTGTGCGGCAGCACCTCCATGCCCAGACCCTCGCGGTAGGCGACGAAGCGGTCGTACAGGGTCTCGGGCTTCAGCCGCTCGGCGACGGTGGCGAAGGGCACCCCGAGCCTGGTGGTGACCCAGGCGCCCGCGAGGTCCCAGTTGGCCATGTGCGGCAGGGCGAGGACGACGCCGCGGCCGGAGGCCAGGCCCTCCTCGAGGTGGTGCAGGTCCTTGCAGTCGAACGAGGAGCGGATGCGTTCCTTGCTCCAGGCCGGCAGCCGGAAGGACTCCATCCAGTAGCGCAGGTACGAGCGCATGCCGGCCTTCGACAGCTCGCGCAGCCGCGCCTCGCCGGCGTCGGGCACCACCCTGGCCAGATTGGCCTCCAGGCGCTGCACACCCTTGCCGCGGCGGTTCCAGGCCAGGTCGGCGACGGACCGGCCGAGCCGTGCCGCGACGGGTTCCGGCAGCCGTTTGACCGCGCTCCAGCCCAGTCCGTAGAGCGCGTCGGTCAGCCCGTCCTTCACGCCCGCCCGCTCCCTTCGTGCGCCGCCGCGTCGGCCTCGAAGGCCTCGCGGCGCACGGTGATCACCCGCTGCACCAGCGTCACCAGGCTGCCGACGGCCACGATCCACAGGGCGATCGGCAGCAGCCACTGGATCCCGGGGACGCCGAACTTGTGGAGCCCGGCGAAACCGCAGGCCACCAGCGAGATCACCAGTCGCTCGGCCCGCTCGACCAGGCCGTTCACCGCGACCGGCAGTCCGATGCTCTCACCGCGCGCCTTGGTGTACGAGACCACCTGGCCGCTGGCGAGGCAGAAGATCGTCACCGCGCACAGCGCCAGGTCGTTCCCGCCCCCGGCGTACCAGAGCGCCAGCCCGCCGAAGATCGCCGCGTCGGCGACCCGGTCCAGGGTGGAGTCCAGGAAGGCGCCCCAGCGGCTGGAGACGCCCGCCTGGCGGGCCATGTTCCCGTCGACGAGGTCGGAGAAGACGAACAGGGTGATGACGACCGTGCCCCAGAAGAACTCGCCCCTGGGGTAGAAGACCAGCGCTCCCGCGACCACGCCTCCCGTGCCGATCAGCGTGACCGTGTCGGGGCTGACGCCCCGGCGCAGCAGGAACGCGGCGAACGGTGTGAGGACACGCGTGAAGAAAGCACGCGCGTACTTGTTCAGCATGGCCTTCCCGGAGGTTCGGTGTGGGTGCCCCGGCGCGGCCCCTTTCGGCCGCCCGGCTGGCCCATCGTAGCCAGGCGCGTTCCGGGGCAGGTCCGTGGCTCCCGTCCTGTCGCAGCACGTACGACGTATGGACGCACCGTGACGGGCGTGGGAAGGTCGAATTACCGCGGGCGTCACTGCAGACCGCCTGGGCGGGTGGTCTCCCGTGGCGCCAGTCCCCATGCCGTGACGGACCGGGAGGCGAGGCACATGGGCGACAGGAGAGATGCAGGTCCGGGAGCCGCCGGAAGGGCATTGGCGGCCGGCCGGCCCGAGGACGTGCGCAACGTGGTGCTGGTCGGCCACAGTGGCTCCGGAAAGACGACACTGGTCGAGGCGCTCGCCCTGGCGACAGGGGCGGTGAACCGCGCCGGGCACGTGGCCGACGGCGGGACCGTCTCCGACCACGACGAGATCGAGCACCGTCAGCAACGCTCGGTACAGCTCTCGCTCGTACCGGTGGAGTGGGACGGGATCAAGGTCAATCTGCTGGACACCCCCGGGTACGCCGACTTCGTGGGGGAACTCAGGGCCGGTTTGCGAGCGGCGGACGCGGCCCTCTTCGTCGTCTCGGCCGCCGACGGCGTCGACGGCGCGACCCGGATGGTCTGGGAGGAGTGCGCGGCGGTCGGCATGCCGCGCGCGGTCGTCGTCACGCACCTGGAGGCGGCACGGGCCGACTTCGACGAGATGACCGAGACCTGCCGTGAGGCCTTCGGGGGCGACTCCCCCGACACCGTGCTGCCGCTGTACCTCCCGCTGCACGGCGAGGCGACCGCGGACGGCCACGCTCCCGTGACCGGGCTCATCGGCCTGCTGTCGCAGCGGGTCTACGACTACTCCTCCGGCAAGCGCGAGGAACGCCCGCCAACCGAGGGGCAGTTGCCGGAGCTGGACGACGCGCGCTCCCGGCTCATCGAAGGGATCATCGCCGAGAGCGAGGACGAGACCCTCATGGACCGCTACCTGGGCGGCGAGGAACTCGACCTCAAGACGCTGATCCAGGACCTGGAGCGCGCCGTGGCGAGCGGCTCCTTCCACCCCGTGCTGGCCGCCGCGCCGGCCGCCGAGGGCTGCAAGCAGGGCATCGGCACGGTGGAACTGCTGGAACTGATCACCGGCGGCTTCCCGACGCCGCTGGAGCGCGAGGTCCCGCAGGTCACCACGCCCCAGGGCACCTCGCACGCGCAGCTCACCTGCGATCCCGGCGGGCCGCTGGCCGCCGAGGTCGTGAAGACCTCCTCCGACCCGTACGTGGGGCGGATCAGCCTCGTACGGGTCTTCTCCGGCACCCTGCGCCCCGACGAGACGGTCCACGTCTCCGGGCACGGCCTGGAGGACCGCGGCCACGAGGACCACGACGTCGACGAACGCGTCGGCGCGCTGTCCTCGCCGTTCGGCAAGCACCAGCGGACGGTGCCGCACTGCATCGCCGGCGACCTCGCCTGCGTCGCCAAGCTGACCCGCGCGGAGACCGGGGACACCCTCTCCGCCAAGGACGACCCGCTGCTCATGGAGCCCTGGCTGATGCCGGACCCCCTGCTGCCGGTCGCGATCCAGGCGCACAGCAAGGCCGACGAGGACAAGCTGTCCGTCGGCCTGTCCCGGCTCGTCGCCGAGGACCCCACGATGCGGCTGGAGCAGAACCCCGACACCCGGCAGGTCGTGCTGTGGTGCCTGGGCGAGGCCCACATGGACGTGGCGCTGGAGCGGCTGCGCACGCGCTACGGCGTGCAGGTCGACGCGGTGCCGCACAAGGTGGCGCTGCGCGAGACCTTCGGCGAGAAGTCGACGGCGCGCGGACGGCACGTCAAGCAGTCCGGCGGGCACGGCCAGTACGCCATCTGCGACATCGAGGTCGAACCGCTGCCGGTCGGCTCCGGCATCGAGTTCGTCGACAAGGTCGTCGGCGGCGCGGTACCGCGGCAGTTCATCCCCTCCGTGGAGAAGGGCGTGCGCGCCCAGGCCGCCAAGGGCGTGGCCCTCGGCTTCCCGGTCGAGGACATCCGCATCGTCCTGGTCGACGGCAAGGCGCACTCGGTGGACTCCTCCGACGCCGCCTTCCAGACCGCGGGGGCGCTCGCCCTGCGCGAGGCCGCGTCGCAGTGCCGGATCCACCTGCTGGAACCGGTCAGCGAGATCCGGGTGATGGTGCCCGACGAGTACGTCGGGCCGGTCATGAGCGATCTGTCCGGGCGCCGCGGCCGGGTGCTGGGCACCGAACCGGTCGGCCTGGGACGCACATTGGTGCGGGCCGAGGTACCGGAGATCGAGATCGGGCGCTACGCGGTCGACCTGCGGTCGCTGTCGCACGGCACCGGACGGTACGGCCGCAGTTACGCCCGGCACGAGCCGATGCCGCCTCAGCTGGCGCAGAAGCTGAGGGAGCAGCACGCCCAGGAGTCCGGCAGGTAACCCCCTCACGGGGGAGGTCGGCGGCCCGGCGGAACGATCTTCTTCCGCCGGGCCGATGACGCATGTCACATGCCCCGTATACGCTGGGTGGGCGGCGTCGCAGGTGTGCCGGTGCCGCGGCCGGGGAAAGGGCCGGGCGGGTTCACTTCCGCGCGGGCGGGGACCAGAAGGGGGCGGCAGTGACCGACGGTTTCGACTTCCTGAGCCCGGGCGCACAGATACCGCTGAGCGGTGTCGACGGCCAGACCGGCGCCACCCAGGCGCTCGCGTCGGCCGCGTACCGGGACAGCGCCCTGGAGGCCCTGTCGGCGGCCGACGAGGGTATGTCGTCGGTCAAGGAGCCCAAGGTCAAGCTGCTGCGGGCGAACCTGGGCGAGGCCTTCGCCCGCGCCGTGCAGAACCGGATGCTCGGCGCCGGGCGCAACGAGCTGGTGCAGTCCTTCGGCGCGGAGCCGCAGACCGTCGTCGAGCACTGCCTGGCCGCCAACCGGATCCGCCAGGAGCGCGACAACAAACTGACGGCGGTCATGGCCGTGTTCGGCCTGCTCTTCCTGCCCGGCATGCTGATCTGGCTGGGCGCCTTCCAACTCCGCGCCGTCGTAAGGAAGTCCGAGGGATCCCGGGCGGGGCTGCTCGGCTCGGTGGTGCTGGTCGTGGTCGGCTTCTTCGCCGTCCTGTTCGTCCTCAACCCGCCGCTCACCGGCTTCTGGTCGCAGTATCTGCGGGTGATGATGGTGGCGCCGATCCTCGGCTGGTTCTGGGCGAAGCGGATCTGCGAGCAGACCGCCAAGGACCTTCGCGACCGGTGGGCGGGCCTGGTCTCCGGCAGCGGCGTAGGCGCCAAGATCCCCGAGGCCGTGCCGCGCAACCCCAACCAGACCCGCGCCGAGACCCTGCGCCAGAACCTCGCCAAGCTCTCCGCCGAACAGCGGAGCAACGTGGTGTTCTACGCCGGCCCCAAGGGCGTGCTCGGCATGGGGGCCCGCTGGGGCGCGTGGCGGATGGCCGAGGAGCTCGTCCCGCGCGAGGGCCTGAGCGAGATCCACCCGTTCCGCAGCTGGGACGTGATCAAGGTGATCCAGGGCAAGCTCCGCGACCTGCAACGCGGCCCGCTGCACACCGGCGGCTTCCCCAAGCCCCTGGTGCAGCACTGGGTCGTCTCCCACGTCGGCGCGGGCGCCAAGAAGATCGCCCGACCCACGGGCGCGAACGTCGACGGCTACACCGTCCGGGACTTCGAGGTCCAGCGCATCTGCAACGAGCAGCAGTTCGACAAGGGCGACCGGCACTACCTGGGCGTGCAGTTCGTGGTCTGGGACGGCCAGCTGGTGATCACCATGATGGTCACCGTGACCGTGCTGGCGAGCACCCTGCGCGTCGAGGTGACCGGACACGTCCTCGGACCCGTGCACTCCCTGTTCACCACGGCTCCGGAGGCCAAGGAGAGGGAGGTGGTCCACCCCTACAAGTTCTGGGAGACCAGGAAGGTGCAGCTGCCGCTCGTCGCGAGCGACGAGGTGGTCCGGCTGGCCGCCCGCGCCCCCCTGACCCGCTTCCCCCAGATACTCGACCACCTCGGCGGAAAGATCGCCCTGCCCGAACCCTTCGGGCTCCGGCACACCTGGGTCTCGACCCCGTGGACGCACCGGTTCATGGCCGACGACGCGCTGCGCGCCGCCACCCCGGTGCTGCGTGCGGTGCACGCAGCGGCCATATCGGTCATGGAGGAGAACGGGGTGGACGTCTCGAAGTTCAAGAACCGCTCGGACATACTCAGCAACGTGGTGCAGGACGCCTCGCCCACCGAGGCCGACGTCTACTGACCGGCCCCGGTCCGCACGGCGTCCTCGCCGGGCCGGTCCGGGAAGCGGAAACCGGCAGAGGGCGGCCGGCGGAAGCGGGCCGGATCAGGCGGCCGGCCAGGCGTCGGCGAGCATCTTGCGGGTGTCGGCGAGGAGCTGCGGCAGCACCTTGGTGTGGCCGACCACCGGCATGAAGTTGGTGTCGCCGCCCCAGCGCGGCACCACGTGCTGGTGCAGGTGCGCGGCGATCCCGGCGCCCGCCACGGTGCCCTGGTTCATGCCGATGTTGAAGCCGTGCGCGCCCGAGGCCGAGCGCAGCGCGACCATGGCGCGCTTGGTGAACTCGGCGAGTTCGATGGTCTCCGGCCCATCGAGGTCGGTGTAGTCCGCGACGTGACGGTAGGGCACCACCATCAGGTGGCCGCCGTTGTACGGGTAGAGGTTGAGGACCGCGTAGACGGCGTCGCCGCGTGCGATGACCAGCCCGTCCTCGTCGCTCATCTCCGGAATCGCGCAGAAGGGGCAACCGTCGCCGGCCCCGGGGCCGGTCGGCTTGTTCTCCCCCTGGATGTACGCCATGCGGTGCGGCGTCCACAGGCGCTGGAACGCGTCCTGCGTCCCCACTCCGTTCTGCAGTTCCGGCTCACTCGTCATGCCTTGCAGCATATGGCGTCGTCCCGGCCCTGCGTGTCGCCGGGGGCGCTCCCGGCCGTGGGGCACGATGCTGGCCCCATGCCCAAGGATGACGAGCGGCGGCTGCACGAGTGGGAACGGCGGGGCAGCGTGCCGCTGTCCATCGCGTCCCTGGTGTTCCTCGTCACGTACGCGGTGCGCGTGCTCGCCCCCGACCTGCCACCCGACTGGTCCGACCTGCTGCTCACGATCACCGTCGTGACCTGGGGGATCTTCGTGGTGGACTACCTGGTCCGGGTGGCCGTCGGACCGCACCGCTGGACGTACGTGCGCCGGCGCTGGCTCGACCTGGTCGTGGTGATCCTGCCGCTGCTGCGCCCGCTGCGCCTGCTGCAGCTCTACGGGAAGATCCAGAACCGCCACAAGCAGCCGCGGCTGTCCCTGGAGGCCCGGGTCATGGCGTACGCGGGACTCAGCGCGCTGCTCCTCGGCTTCGCGGCGAGCCTGCAGGTCTACGCGGACGAGCACGACGCCCCCGGCGGGCAGATCCGCACCTACGGCGAGTCGGTGTGGTGGCTGTGCTCCACGATCACCACGACCGGCTACGGCGACCTCGTACCGGTGACGGTGCGCGGACGGGTGATCGCGGTGGGCGTGATGTTCCTGGGCGTCGTCCTGATCGGCGCGGTCGTCGGGTCGTTCTCGGCCTGGCTCACGCAGAGCTTCCGCCGCGCCGACGAGCGGCAGGACGCGGGCGGGCCCCCGGAGGGCTGACCTCCGGGGACCCGTCGCCGTGTGCCGTGCGGGCGGCTCAGACCTGGACGCGGTCCTCGACGGCCTTGGCGATCTCCGCGATCGCCTCCTCGCGCGGGATGCCGTTCTTCTGCGAGCCGTCCCGGTAGCGGAAGGAGACCGAACCCGCAGCCATGTCCTCGTCGCCGACGATGACCATGAACGGCACCTTGCTCCGCTGCGCGTTGCGGATCTTCTTCTGCATCCGGTCGGCGGAGGCGTCCACCTCGACCCGCAGGCCCTTCTTCCTCGCCTCGGCGGCGAAGTCCTGCAGGTAGGACACGTGCGCGTCGCCGATCGGGATGCCGACCGCCTGGACGGGGGCCAGCCACGCCGGGAAGACGCCCGCGTAGTGCTCCAGCAGCACCGCGAAGAAGCGCTCGATGGAGCCGAAGAGCGCCCGGTGGATCATGACGGGGCGCTGCTTGGTGCCGTCGGCAGCCGTGTACTCCAGGTCGAAGCGCTCGGGCAGGTTGAAGTCGAGCTGCACGGTCGACATCTGCCAGGTACGGCCGATGGCGTCCTTGGCCTGGACGGAGATCTTCGGGCCGTAGAACGCGGCGCCGCCCGGGTCGGGAACGAGCGGGAGGCCCTGCTTCTCGGCCACCTGCCGCAGCGTCTCGGTGGCCTCCTCCCAGATCTCGTCGGAGCCGACGAACTTCTCCGGGTCCTTGGTGGACAGCTCCAGGTAGAAGTCGGTCAGACCGTAGTCGCGCAGCAGGTTGAGGACGAAGGTGAGCGTCTTGTCGAGCTCGTCCGCCATCTGCTCCTTGGTGCAGTAGATGTGCGCGTCGTCCTGCGTGAAGCCGCGGGCACGGGTGAGTCCGTGCACGACACCCGACTTCTCGTACCGGTACACGGTGCCGAACTCGAACAGGCGCAACGGCAGTTCACGGTAGGAACGGCCGCGCGCGTCGAAGATCAGGTTGTGCATCGGGCAGTTCATGGGCTTGAGGTAGTAGTCCACGCCCTCGTCGAGCTGCATGGGCGGGTACATGCCGTCGGCGTACCAGTCCAGGTGGCCCGAGGTCTCGAAGAGCTTCCCCTTGGTGGCGTGCGGGGTGTAGACGAACTCGTAGCCCTCCTCCTCGTGCCGGCGGCGCGAGTAGTCCTCCATGACCCGGCGGACGATGCCGCCCTTGGGGTGGAAGACCGCCAGGCCCGAGCCGATCTGCTCCGGGATCGAGAACAGGTCGAGTTCGGCGCCGAGCTTGCGGTGGTCGCGCTTCTCGGCCTCGACGAGGAAGTCCAGGTACTCCTTGAGCTCGTCCCTGGACGGCCAGGCGGTGCCGTAGATGCGCTGCAGCTGCTTGTTCTTCTCGCTGCCGCGCCAGTAGGCGGCGGCCGAACGCATCAGCTTGAACGCCGGGACGATCCGGGTGGAGGGCAGGTGGGGACCGCGGCAGAGGTCCTTCCAGCACAGCTCGCCGGTCTTGGGGTCCAGGTTGTCGTAGATGGTCAGCTCGCCGGCGCCGACCTCAGCGGAGGCGCCCTCGGCGGCCTCGGCGGCGGAGCCCTTGAGGCCGATCAGCTCCAGCTTGTAGGGCTCGTCCGCGAGTTCCTCGCGGGCGGCGTCGTCGCTGACGGCACGGCGCGAGAAGCGCTGACCGCGCTTGACGATCTCCTGCATCTTCTTCTCGATGCGCTTGAGGTCGTCGGGGTGGAAGGGCTTCTCGACGTCGAAGTCGTAGTAGAAGCCGTCCTTGATCGGCGGACCGATGCCGAGCTTGGCCTCGGGGAAGAGCTCCTGCACGGCCTGGGCCATCACGTGCGCGGTGGAGTGGCGCAGGATGTTGAGGCCGTCCTCGCTGGCGATCCCTACGGGCTCGACCTCGTCGCCGTCGGAGACCTCGTACGCGAGGTCCTTCAGCTGTCCACCGACACGCGCGGCAACGACGGTGCGGTCGCCGTCGAAGAGCTCGGCCGCCGTCGTGCCCGTGGTGACCAGCCGCTCTTCCTGCTCCTCGGAATCGCGTTTGATGATCACACGGACGTCTGACACCGGTCTCTCCTGACGTATGTCCCACTGGGTCCGGCAGCGGAATGCTGCACCGCTGAATCCTACCGAGCCGCGCCGGTGCGCCGCGAAGCGATAGTGCCGGGCGGCGCGGCCGCCGGGCGGCGGGTACCCAGTCAGCCCCCGAAGGAGTCCTCGAAGGTGTCGACGCCGCCGTGCAGGGCCTTCATCAGCCGGTCGCGGTCGGCCTCGTCGACGTGGACGGGGGCCGGCGCGGACGGGTGGGTCAGATGCCGGAACCCGGTTCGCCGCTCCAGGCGCCCGGAAAGGCGTACGGGCAGCCCCACCAGGTGCGCCTGGGCGGCGATGCGGTACCCCTCCTCGGGCAGGCGGACGCGTACGTGGCGGACGTCCGCGCCGGCCAGGACGCGCAGCCGGATGGTGCCGCCCCCCGAGGGACGCGGCCGGCGCAGCCGGGTGACGGTGCCCGTGACGCGTACGTCCACCGACGGTTCCTCGCGCACGTAGCGGTCACTGGCGGCCTCCAGCGCGGGGAGGTCGCCAGGGGAGAACTCCACCGGCTCCGGCACGGTCGCGAACCCGCCGGGTGGCCCGGCCGCCGGCGCCCAGGCGAGGGCGACCACCACGCCCTCGGTGCCGCGCACCATCCGGATCAGGGAATCGGCCAGTTCGTGGCAGACGCCGAGGCCCACGGCCGCGTCGAAGGCCTCCATGCCCCCGGTGGTCCGCTGGTAGTCCACGGCGTCCCGGGTGGCCTGCAGGGCGCGCAGCAGCGTGGTCACGGTGCGGCGGCCCTCCGGGACCGGCACGTACGCGGTGAGCTGGTGCCCCGGTGCGTGACCGACCAGCACCTGCTCCACGAAGGCGTCGGCGTGCCCGGTGTGGCGCGCGCCGAAGTAGCCGAAGCGGTCGCGTTCGGCGCGGGCGGCGGACATGAGCATGGCGCGCGCGGCGCCGCGCAGTTGCTCCGCCGCCGTCCACGGCACGGCCGCGCCCGCGGCCGGCGGCCGCTCGCGGTGCCAGCGGATCTCGTCGCCCGGGACGGCGAGCGCGGTCAGCACCTCACGCGCCGATGGCTCGCCGCAGCGGGCGAGGGCGTCCAGGGCCTCGCCCAGCAGCTCGGTGTGGTCGGCGTAGCGGGCGCCCGCGGTACGCCGCTCGGGCACCAGGAGGCTGGTCCGGGCGGCGGACTCCGGCTCGCCGGGGGGCGTCCAGCGTGTGTAGCGGCCCGGGGCGCCGCCGCGCCGCCGCCAGCCGTGGCGGGCGAGCAGCGCGACGAGGACGCCGGGGTCGACCCGCTCGGGGTCGGGCGGGACGAGTGCGTCCTCGGCCGTGCGGCTCATCAGGGCCTCCCTCCCGCCCCGACCCGCGTCATGATCTCGCACAGGGCCCGGTCGTCGAAGATCCGCGCGGTCGGTATCCGCACGGTGGTCTTGCGCCTGCCGGTCACCGCGTGGCCGGCCAGGTTCGTCCAGTAGCAGCAGTGCCGCAGCTCCAGCCGGTCGTGGCTGGCGCGCAGCCACTCCTCCTGGGTGCGGGGCACGAGCATCACCACCAGGATCTTGTGCACCGAGACCGGGTTCCGGGCCAGCTTCACCAGGTGCTCGTTCTCGAGCGTGAAGGCGAAGGTCGGACCGGGAGGCCTCGGGGCCACCTGGTAGGTGCACTTGAGCTGCACCTTGATCGTGACCTCGTCGTCCACGCTGTGGCCGTGCGAACTGTGGCTTATGTGCCAGTCGATGCCGTTGTCCGGGAAGGGCTGGGCGAACGAACAGCCGGCGGCGGCCGCCACCGCGTGCAGATATCCCACTTGGAGGGTTTCCATGCAGCTGGTGGTGGCGAGTCCGCCGCGCAGCGAAGTGTTTCGCTCGGACAGCAGCCCACCCGGGCCGGGCTGCTCGAGCGCCATCGCTCTCCGTGCCTTTCCGGGCCCGGGAATCCTGGCGATCCCCGTTGTCGTCATCATCCCCACCAGCGACAAGTCGCAAACCGTTGCGGTTCGGTGACGTGCGGTCACGGGTACGTACCGTAAGGGCGGCGCACGGCCGCCCACTTCCTGCGATCCGCACGGGAGGTGCGCCATGCCGCACTGGTACGACGGCCCGCTGGCCGCCTTCGACACGGAGACCACGGGGGTCGACGTGGAGCACGACCGGGTCGTCTCGGCCGCGTTGGTGGTCGAGGACGCCCCCGGCATACCCGCCAGGACGACACGCTGGCTGGTGGACCCGGGGGTCCCGGTGCCCGAAGGGGCCCGCGCGGTACACGGGCTGGACGACGACTACCTCCGCGCCAACGGACGCCGTCCCGGACCGGTGGTGGAGGAACTGGCACGCGCGCTGGCGGACCAGGCCGCGGCCGGCGTGCCGCTGGTGGTGATGAACGCGCCCTTCGACCTGACGCTGCTCGACCGGGAGTTGAGGCGCCACCGCGGCATGGCCCTCGACACCTACCTGATCCGCGGTCCGCTGCGCGTCCTCGACCCCCGGGTCCTGGACAAGCACCTCGACCGCTACCGCAAGGGCCGCCGCACCCTGACCGACCTGTGCGCGCACTACGGCGTCGTGCTGAGCGACGCCCATGACGCCGCGGCGGACGCCCTCGCCGCGCTCGCCCTCGTACGGGTGCTGGGGCGCCGCTTCGCCGCGCGGATCGGCGGGGTGCCGCCCGCCGAACTGCACGCCCGGCAGGCCCTCTGGCACGCCGGCCAGGCTCGCGGCCTGCAGGCGTGGTTCGCCCGCAGCGGCACGGACGACCGGGTCGACCCCGCCTGGCCGCTGCGGCCGTCGCCGCTGCGGGCCCCCGAGGAGCCGGCGGCCTAGCCGCACGACGAAGGGCCGGTCCGTATGGACCGGCCCTTCGTGAGGGTGGGCGATACTGGGATCGAACCAGTGACCCCTTCGGTGTGAACGAAGTGCTCTCCCGCTGAGCTAATCGCCCGGGACGAGCTGAACAATACAGGGCACGGGCGGCTGCGTTCAAACGGCTTCCCCGCCGGGTGCGTCCCGCGCGCGCAGCCGGGCCTCGAGGCCGCGCCGCCCCTGCCGCATCATCAGGGCGTGGTTCGCCCGGAACAGCGGCCGGCACGGCACGGCCAGCCGCCGCATCAGCGGCTTGTTGACGATCACGTCCTCCTCGAAGAGGAGCCGGGTGCCGCCGCCGGCCCCGTCCGCACCGGCCGTCCACCGCACCCACCCCTCCAGATCCCCGTACATCGCCACCTCCAGGACCCGCGCCAGCGGGTCGCGGCGGGTCTGGTGCGCGGTGACGAGCAGGTCGTACGGCAGGACCGAACGGAAGCGCAGGGTGCCGGCCGTCTCGCCGGTCCGCCGCACCTCGCGGACCTGGGGCCACCAGGCCGGGTACTCGTGCGGACGCTCCAGCAGGCCGTACACGGCCTCGGGCGGGGCGGTGATCCGCCACAGACTGCGGAAGCGGTAACGGCTCCAGTCCATGAGGCCAGTGTGCGTACTCAGCGGGGATCTGAGTACCGGCGCGCATGCCCGTGCACGTGGGCCGCGCCACACTCCGAGCCATGGAGACGATGCCCCCGCCGCACGACCGCTGCCCCGCATGCGGCACCCCTCTGCCCGCGACGGCGCCGCCGCCCGCGTGCCCGCGTTGCGCGCTGCCCCTGGTCGGGCCGGTCGCCGGGGAACTGCGCGAGACCGACCGCGCGCTCCTGCGGCTGGACGCCGAGCGCGGCCGCCTCCTCGTGCGCCGAGGGCAGTTGCTGGCGCAACTGCGGCCGCCGTACCCGCAGGCGCCGTGGGGCGCGGCCCCGGGCACGCCGTGGGGCGCCCCGCCGCGGCGCGAGACGTCGCCGCGCGCGGTGCAGAACCTGCTGCTCGCCCTGGGCGGCGTGCTGTTGGCGGTCGCCGCGATCGCGTTCACCGTCATCAGCTGGGGGAGGCTCGGCATCGGCGGCCGGGCCGCCGTCCTGGGCGTCCTGACGCTCGCCGCGACGGGCGTCCCCGTGCTGCTGCTGCGGCGCACGCTGAAGGCGACGGCCGAGGTGGTCGCCTGCCTCGGCCTCGTCCTGCTGCTGCTCGACGCGTACGCGCTGCACCGCGTGGCCTTCGCAGAAGCCGACGGGCTGCGCTACGCGGCCGTGTCGCTGGCCGCCGTGGCCGCGCTCTGGGCCGGGTACGGGAAGGCATTCGGGCGGCTCGTGCTGCCGGTGCCCTTCGCCGTGGCGATCGGTCAACTCCCCCTGATGCTGTGGGCGTCGGCGGAGGAATCGGCGTACGGGATCGCGGCCGCCCTGCTCGCCACCGCCGCACTGGACGCGGCGGCCGCCCTCCTCACCGGCGGGCGCGGGACGCGTGTCACCGCCGCCGTCGCCGGCACGGCCGTCGGGGCGGCCGGACTGCTCACCGCGGGCGGGCTCTCCGTCTCGGCGGGCGACGGCGGCGCGGCACTGCGCGCCGGCGCGCTGCTGCTGGGCGCCGCGGCGGTGGCCCTCGCCGTCGCACTGCGGCGGCCGGTGCCCGCCGCCGTGTCCGGGATCCTGGCCGGGGTCGCGGCGGTCGCGGCCGTGGGCGCCGCGGGCGGGGTCGTCCGGACCGGCGTGAGCGTCGACTGGATCGTGCCGGGGTACCTGGTGTGCGCGGTCGTCGTGCTGGGCGCCGCGGCCTTCGCCGTCCCGGCCCGGCTGCGCCCGGTGGCCGCCGGTCTCGCGGCCGGCGCGGCCGCGGTGCACTCCCTGGCACTGCTGTGGGCGCTGCCCCCGCTGGCCGTGGGGGTGGTCACGCCCGACGCGTGGGAGGGCCCGTACAGCGCGGTCGCGGTGGCCGGCCTGCTCTCCGCCGAACTGGCCGCGGCGGCACGGCTGCACCGCGGCACCCCGTACGCCCCGCCCGCCGCCTCCGGCGCCCTGGTGTCGGCCGCAGTCGCCGTCTGCGCCCCCGGTCCACTGCCCGTACGGCTCGTCGCCGTGGCCGCCCTGCTCGCGCTGTCGGCCAGGGCGCTCACCTGGACCGCCCTGGTGAGCGCGTGCGGGCTCGCCGCGACCGCCGTCGCCTGGGCCCACCCGGAGCGCACGACGACGCTCACCGTGCTCGTCGTGCTGCTGGCCTGCTTCGGCGCGCTGTACGCCGCCGCGTCGCGCACCCGCGCGGTGACCGCCTCCGCCGTCGTCGCCTGCGCTGCGGGCCTCGCCTGGACCGGACTGCCCGCCCACGCGGCGGCGTTCACCCTCCTCGCGATCGCCGCGGCCGCCCAGGCCGCCGCGCTCCGCGCCCCGGGACGCCCCTTCGAGCACCCCGGCCACGCCGCCGCCCTCCTCGGGATCGGCCTCGCGGCCGACGACCCGGCGCTGCTCGCCCTGGCACTGGCCCTCGCCGGTGTCCTCGCCGCGGCCGTCGCCGCGCTGCGCACCGACCGGCGCCGCCTCGGGCACGTCGCGACCTGCCTGATGGTCGCGGCCAGTTGGGTGCGCCTCGCGGCGTCCGGCGTCGACGCACCGGAGGCGTACACGCTCCCCGTCACGGTCGCCGCCCTGGCCGTCGGTGCGCTGCGGCGGCGCCGCGACCCCGCGTTCTCCTCCTGGGCCGCCTACGCCCCCGGGCTCGCCGCGACCCTCCTGCCGAGCCTCGCCGCGGCCTGGGGCGACCCCGGCTGGGTCCGCCCCCTGTGCCTGGGCGCGGCCTCCCTGGCCGTCACGCTCCTCGGCGCCCACCACCGCCTGGCGGCGCCGCTCCTGCTGGGGGCGGGCGTGCTCGCGCTCGACGCGCTGCACGAGTTGGCCCCCTACATCGCCCAGGCCCTCGGCACGGTCCCCCGCTGGGTGCCGCTCGCCCTGGCCGGGGCCCTTCTGCTGGGGGTGGGGGCGACGTACGAGCGCCGTCTGCGGGATGTGCGGCGCGTGCGGGAGGCGCTGGGGCGCCTGCGGTAGTTCTTGTGCGGGTGGGTTGTGGTTGCGGCGCGTTGTCGTGTGCGGGTTGTCTGCGCCTGCGGCGGGCATCACCCGCCCTCCCGCCCTCCCCCCAGCCTTCGGCCGGGGGTGCGTGGGTGCCCCCATCCGGCCCGGTTGGTGCGGGCCTCGCGCGGTTCGTGGTGGGCCGGGGGCGGGCCTCCGGGGCTGGGCATTCTGTACCGCATATTTATGTGCATGGGCGGGCGGTACGTGTTGTGCCGTCCGCCGGACAACACATACACGTCAGCGTCCAGAACGCCCACCCTCCCCCAGCCTTCGGCCGGGGGTGCCCCCGACTCCCCCGCCGCCCGTGGGGGGTGAGGAGGCGGTCCGGAGTGGCCGCACGTGCCAGCGTCCGCCCTCTCCGGCCCCCTCTGTCACCCGGCAACGACGAGAGGCAGTCTCAGGGGCGCACGTGGTCACGCAGTCCGCAGGAGGCGAGCACGAGGTGCAGTCGTTCCACGGTGGCCTGGGCGAGTGGCGGGAGCAGCAGTGTCGCGATGCCCGCCTCGACCGCCGCACCGTCATAGGCGGAACGGTCGCCCACCATCAGCGCCTCGCCCGGGCCCACCTTGAGCCCGTCCAGCGCCAGGCGGAAGATGGCGGGGTCGGGCTTGCCGACACCGTGCTCGAAGGAGAGCACGAACCGGTCGACGTAACCGTCGAGGCCCGCCTTCACGAACCAGGGGCGGATGTCGAAGTGGACGTCACTGACAACGGCCACCCGTACCCCGGCGACCTTCAGCGTCGCGAGTGTCCGCTCCACGTCCACCGCGAAGAGATCGACATCCGGCTGGGCCAGTTCGTCGTACAGGGCGTCCCTCAGCGCCTCGTCGATGCCGGCGGCCGAGACCCACCGGGCGAACCCCGCACGGTACGACTCCACGGACGCGTCCGCACCCCTCATCGCCTGCACCACGTCCGGCTGCCCGATCGCCGCGTTGAGAGCCCCGCTGATCCGGCTCACCTCGAACAGCGAGGCGTCCCGGCCAAGGCGCCGCAAGGCCCCCTCGATCCACGCCCCACCCTTGGGACCGGCCTGGTCCGGCCCCCACTTGGGGACGATGAGCGTTCCCACCCAGTCGAGAAGGGCGGCCTTGAAGGTGGGTGAGTGCCGACCGGGGCGAAGTTCGATCACCTCGCCGGTATACCGGTGCCGCTTCGCGCGACGGAAGGGCGCTCCCCCCGTCACTCCCCTCCGGGCGTCGGTCGCCGAACGATACGGAGGGGGCGGGGGAGGTGGGGGCACCCCCGGCCGAAGGCTGGGGGAGGGCGGAGATGCCCGCCGCAGGCGCGAACAATCAGCACCCAACAACGGACCGCAACCACAACCCACCCTCACGCCGCTGCGCGGCCACCCCGGCCGCCCTCCCCGGACCGCCAGAGAACGGCAGTGCGAAGCCCCGTCACCACGAGGGCGACCGCGGCAAGCACGCTGACCCCGGAGCGGACGAGACGGCCAGGTCGAGCCCGAGCAGCGCGAGGCCGCCCCACCACACCAGCGTCCGGCCCCCGGCCGCCGCGAAGTCGTGCCAGGTGGACCGCTCCCCGTGCAGATGCCGACGCAGGGTCCGCAGGCGGCGGCGAACGCCGGCAGCGCGGTGACGAGCGGCAGCGCCGCCACCACCCGCCACACCCCGGTCAGCAGGCACTCGGCGAACAGCGCGAACCGGGCCGCGGAGCGGCGACGTGCACCCTCGGCCGCGGCCAGGGGCGTCATCCCTTCAGCCCCGAGGTGCCGCTGGAAGGCGAGAAAGAAGAGGATGAGGACGGGCAGCGGGGCGACCAGCGACATGGCGACCATGCCGCCGTAGTCGGCCACGCTGTCCTGGTCGATGAACATCTTCAGCCCGAGCGGGACGGTGTACCTGTCGGGCTCGTTCATGTGCAGCAGGGGCCCACGGAAATCGTTCCAGGACCATATGAACGTGAAGATGGCGCTGGTGATGAGTGCGTGCCGGCTCAAAGGGAGCACGGTGCTCCAGAGGATGCGCGGATGCCCGCAGCCGTCGATGCGCGCGGCCTCGTCCTATTCCCGGGGGAGATTGCGCATGAATTGCGCCATGGGAAAGACGAAGAACGCGTCCGCGGCGAGATATTTCCCGAGCCGCAACGGAACATAAGTGTTCATCAGATCGAGTTTCTGGAAGAGCACGTACCGCGGGATGATGCGCACTGGAAGGGCAGCACCAGCGTCGAGATCATCACCGCGAAGAGCAGGTTGCGCCCGGCGAAGCGGATCCGGGCGAAAGCGTAGGCCGCCGGCGAGCAGGAGATGAGCACGCCCGCCACCGAACCGACGGCCGGGACGGGAAAGTTGGTGAAGAAAGGTGGAGACGGGGATGTCGGCGATGCCGCGGGTCGGCCGGGCAGCGGTTCGAGGCTGCCGACGATCTCGTCGCCCGACTTGGACGAGGCCCCGACCAGCCACACCACCGGGTCGAGGATGACCGCGAGCAGGGCCAGGGCGCCCGCGTGCCAGGCGAGGGCGCGCGCCGTGCGGCGGGGGTCATCGGGCGGCCGTCCCCTCCTCGTAGTTGGCTCAGCCGCGCTGGGTGCGGAACGGCACCGCGGTCAGCAGGCCTCTCGGCGGCGTAGCGGACGATGAAGTTGACCCGGGCGAACTCGACGGCGGAAAGGTCGCCGCCGACCGAGGACTTGGGCTTGATCTGCTCGCTCTTCCTGGCCGGTCGTACAGGCACATGACCCCGCCGTTGTCGCTGGCGCCGTACTGGTCGCCCTCGGCGGCCCTGATCCTGTGGACGGCGGTGCCGAACTCGTCCCATGTCCAGTCGGCCGCGGGGGTGACGCCGACGCGCTCGAAGGCCTCGGGGTCGTGGACGAGGGCGAAGGTGTTGCCGCCGACGGGAACCCCGAGCAGTCTGCCGTCGACCTCACCGGCCCCGTTCAGGCCGGCCCGGAAGTCGTCCATGCTGACATGGCCGGCCTTGACGCGCGCGGGAAGGCGACGGAGTTCTGGAAGACGTCGGGGGCGTTGCGGTCCCGCCGTCGTCCGGATGGCCGCCACCGCCGCAGCCCGCCTGCGGCGCCAGCGCGGCGACCGCGGCCCCGTCCGCCCGCGGGGCCCGTGACCCGCGCACACTCCGCCGAACGCTCACGTCGATGCTGACGACGGAGAATGATGGAAAGCGCTTCCCCGCTGCCACCCGAGGTACCGGGACCACCGCGGCCATCGGACATACGACGAGGGCCCGGAAGCCGCTGTCGGCTTCCGGGCCCTCGGTCCGGGTGGGCGATACTGGGATCGAACCAGTGACCCCTTCGGTGTGAACGAAGTGCTCTCCCGCTGAGCTAATCGCCCCGGTGCGGACACAACATTACCGCATGTCAGCGGGTGCCCCGACCATCGTGGACGGCGCACCCCCGAGGGCGGTGGGCCCTTCCGCGGCGTCACGAGTGCAGGTCGGCCTTCCACGGCATCACGAAGCCGAACCGCCACACGTAGTAACCCAGCAGCGCGCCGATGATCGCCAGCCCGATGACGGTCAGCGTCACGTTCCGCCGCCGCACCTTCGGGTCGAGTGCCTTCTGTGCCGCCTCGGTCACTTTGCGCTTCGTCCAGCGCAGCACCAGCTGGGCCCAGACGAACTCGGTCGCCCAGACCGCCATGCCGGCGAAGATCACCACCCAGCCGGGCCCCGGCAGCGGGAGCAGGACCACGCCCGTCCCGACGATCGCCAGACCCACCAGGAAGACACCGACCTGCCAGCTCACGTGCAGCGCGCGGGAGCGCCGGATGAAACCCGGTGCCCTCGACCCCAGCGGTCGCTCGGAGCCCTCGGGCTCCCCGTCCTCGCCGCCCCCGTCGCCGGGGGTCGCGGGATCCATGGCCACAGCCACCTCCCGCTCGTCACTCTCCGCAGTCATACAGCCAAACTTACCCGAAGCCGCTTCGTCACCGGAATGGCTCGCCGGGGAGGAAAAGAACTCGGCCGGACGAGGTACCGGAACCCTCACAAACCCGTCAGAGGGGTTTACAACGTCCCCGCAGGTGGCATGTCGATTTCGCCGACGTGCGAATCCCCGAGCGCACACTGAGCGAAAGGCCCTGGCGCTTATGAACACCACGGTCAGCTGCGAGCTGCACCTGCGCCTCGTTGTGTCGAGCGAATCGTCACTGCCCGTACCCGCGGGCTTGCGGTACGACACGGCCGATCCCTACGCCGTGCACGCCACCTTCCACACCGGTGCCGAGGAGACAGTCGAATGGGTCTTCGCCCGCGACCTGCTCGCCGAAGGTCTGCACCGGCCCACCGGCACCGGCGACGTCCGGGTCTGGCCGTCCCGCAGTCACGGTCAGGGCGTCGTGTGCATCGCCCTCAGCTCTCCGGAGGGGGAGGCGCTGCTCGAGGCCCCTGCGCGGGCCCTGGAGTCGTTCCTCAAGCGGACCGACGCCGCGGTGCCCCCCGGCACCGAACACCGTCATTTCGACCTGGACACCGAGCTCTCGCACATCCTCGCCGAGAGCTGAGTCCACCGACCGTCCGTCGCCGTACGCATCTCGGGGGTACGGCGCGGACCCGACCTGCCGGAGCCGTCGTCGGGGAGCAGCGCGCTCCACGACGACGGCTCTCGCGCTAAAGTCACCGGAACGCCCGACCCACCAGGCCAGGGAGAGAGCGATTCCGTGCTGATCAACCATGACACCAGGTGCGCACTCGACTGCGTGGTGGATCTCATCAACACCACACCGGAGAGTGACGGCCGCGAGGGTCTGGCCGATCTCGCGGCGCTGCGCGCCTTCGTGGAGCGCAACGAGGTCAGCGACATCGGTTCGCTCGACGAGGACGACCTCGTCGCCGTGCGCGCCGTCCGGCAGCTCTTCACCCAGGTCTTCTCGGCGCCCGACACGCCCGAGGCCGCGACGCTGATCAACTCCCTCGTCGCCGAGGCCGGCACCACACCCCGGCTGACCGACCACGACGGCTACGACTGGCACGTCCACTACTTCGCCCCGGGCGCCTCCCTCGCCGACCACCTTGCGGCCGACTGCGGCATGGCCCTGGCGTTCCTCCTCGTCGCCGGGGAGCGGGAGCGGCTGCGCCGCTGCGACGCCCCGGACTGCCGGCGCGCCTTCGTGGACCTGTCACGGAACCGCTCACGCCGCTACTGCGACAGCCGCACCTGCGGCAACCGCCTCCACGTCGCCGCGTACCGGGCGCGCCGCCGCGAGGCCGTCGCCGTGCCGGCTCAGAACGGCCAGAGGTCGTAGAGACCGCCCAGGGCGAGCAGACCGCCGATCACGGTCAGGAACAGCATCAGCGGCGGCTGGGAGAGCGCGAAGAGGCAACCGCGTGGCTCGTCGTCGTCTGCTTCGGCTTGCATGGCCTTACGGTGTGCTCGGAGGGGACGCGAACCCGCACAACCGTACGCCCCCGGGCATGCCAAATCGCGCTCAGGGGGCGGTAGTTGAAGTCCGCCACGGCGATGATGACCTAACCCCGCCAACCCCGGGCACCAACACGCCGCTCAGATCCCCCTGCGCTTGAGGATCTCCTCGATCTCACCGAATTCGGCCAGATCGGGATCGGTCTTCGCCGCCTTAGGGACCGGTTTCTTCCCTTGCGTCAGGGCCGGCGCCCCCGCGCCCGGAGCGACCGCCCGGCCCGGCTTCGCCTCAGGGACCGCCTTGCGGCGGCCGGCGACCCGCGCGAGGACGTACAGCACGACCGCCAGGGCGAGCACGGCGAAGCCCGCCCACACCGACGGCTTGAACACCAGGCCGGCGGCCCAGTCGGCGACGGCCCGGACGACCGTCCCGGCCAGCGAGACCAGGCCCGTCATGTACAGGCCGACGGGCAGCAGTGCCGCCGCCGCGATCATCGTCGCTCTGCGGAACCTGCGCCGGTAGGCGGTGAGCAGGGCGATCGCCAGGCCCGCCGCGGACAGCGCGACACACACGGTCGAGGTCAGCATGCGGAGCTCCTCCGAAGTGTTCTGCTCGCTCCATCGTGCACCCGCCCGCCGCCCCCGGGCCACGGCCCGGCGGCAACCTCAGGGTGATCTCCGGGGCGGCTCCTCCCCCGGTGGGAGACTGGCCCCATGAACGAAGCGACTCCCCGCACCGTCGTCCTCGAGTACTGGTGCGAACTCCAGTGTCCCGACTGCGCCGCCGCCCTGACCGACCTGCACGCCCTGCGCGAGCGCTACGGCGACACCCTGGAGGTGCAGCTGCGGCACTTCCCCCTGGAGAAGCACAAGCACTCCTACGCCGCCGCCCAGGCAGCGGAGGAGGCCTTCGCCCAGGGGCGCGGCTGGGAGTACGCGGAGGCGGTCCTCGCCCGCACCGAGGAACTGGGCGAGCGCGGCGAGGCGCTGCTGGTCGAGATCGCGGCCGACCTCGGGCTCGACGCGGAGGAGGTCGACACGGCGCTCGTCGACGGGCGGCACCTGCTCGTCGTCGACGCCGACCACGCCGAGGGCAAGGCCATCGGCGTCACCGGCACCCCCACCTACGTCATCTCCGGCGAGCGCCTCGACGGCGGCACGTCCCAGGAGGGCCTCCGCGCCCGCATCGAGTCCCTCGCGGACGCGGCCCTGGGCCGCTGACCGCCACCCGCGCCCCGGTACGGGCCGCTGCCCCGCCGGCGCTCTCCCTCCCGGCCGAAGGCTGGGGAGGGAGAGCGGGGAGACCACCCGCCTCGGGCGCGCACAGCCCGCGCACACGGCGACGAACCGCGATCGCGACCGCCGGGCACTCACACAAGCGGCTTCGCCAGATGCACTTCCGTCACCTCGTACCCCAGCGAGGCGTAGAGCCCCTCTGCCGCCTCGTTCCCGGCGAAGACGTTCAGCCCCAGCCGCTCCAGCCCGGCCGCCAGGCACTCCCGCTCCGCGGCGAGCATGAGCGTGCGCCCATGACCCCGCCCGCGGTGCCCCTCGGCGACCCGGACGTTGAAGACGACCCCCGTGCCCTCCTCGCCGCGCCCGACCCACAGGTCCCCCACGGCCTCCCCCGCCGCACCGCCGGCCTCCAGCACCAGCAGCAGCGTGCCCGGCGTCGCGAGCCCCTCGGGGAGAGCGGCCCGGTCGTCCGCCTCCGCCTTGGCCAAGGCCTGCGCCTCGGGCACGCCGCGCTGCGTCCAGGACCGTACGTACTCGTCCCGCTTACGGGCCGCCCACCCCGGGTACTCCGCCTCGGTCATGGGCCGTACGACGCTGCCTTCCGGCAGCGCCGGCGGTACGTCGGGCAGCGCCTTGAGCATGCTCCGGTTGCGGACGGTGTAGCCCAGCACGCCGGCGAGCCGGAGCCCGGCCGTGTCCTGTGCCCGCACGGAGACCTCGATACGGCGGCAGCCCCATCCGCGCAGCACCTCCTCCGCGGCGAGGGCCGCGACCGTGCCGCGGCCGCGGCGCTGCTGGTCGTGGTCGATCCGCAGCGCGACGATGCGCCCGGCCTCCGGTCCGAACCGGGCGTCGGTGGACAGGGTGGTCTCCCCCACCCGGCGCCCGTTGACGCAGACGTGGAAGCGGCGGGCGCGCACTCCGCCGTGCCGTCGCTGCTCGGGCTCGGCCGGGCGCAGGGTGGTGGTCATGGTGTGGAGTTCTACCGGGTCGCCGCGGTCACGTCACGGGTTCGGCCGCCGGGGACGCCCCGGCTCAGGGGTTCGGGTGCTCCGCGGACCGCTCCGCGAAGAGCCGCATGGCCTTGGCCGTGACCGGGCCGGGGCGGGCTCCGGTGGCCAGTTCGCGGTCGTCGACCCGGTGGACGCCCTGGACGTCGCGGAGCGAGGAGGTCACGAAGATCTCCTCCGCCTCGCCGAGCGCCTCGAACGGCAAATCGGCCTCCTCGGCGCCCGCCCAGTCGATGACGAGCTCGCGGGTGATCCCGGCGAGGCAGCCCGAGGCGAGCGGCGGGGTGAGCAGCTTGCCCCCGAGGACGACGAAGACGTTGGAGCCGGTGCCCTCGCACAGGCGCCCCTGCGTATTGGCGAACAGCGCCTCGGAGGCGCCGTGCTGGTGGGCGCGGGCCAGCGCCACGACGTTCTCCCCGTACGAGGTGGTCTTCAGCCCCGCCAGGGCGCCCTTCTCGTTGCGGGTCCAGGGGACGGTGACGACGGCCGTCGTGTCGGGGCGGACGGTCGCGGCGCCGAGGGCGACGACCAGGGTGGGGCCGGTGGTGCCGCGCTCGGAGCCGAGCGGCGAGGTGCCGCCGGTGTAGGTGACGCGCAGCCGGCCGTGCGGAAGCGGGTTGGCGGCGAGGACGGCCTCGCAGGCGTGGCGCACCTCGTCCCGGTCGGGCTCGGGCAGGCCGAGGCCGCGCGCGGAGCGGGCCAGCCGGCGCAGGTGGCGGTCCATCGCGAACGCGGTGCCGCCGGTGGCCTTGAGCGTCTCGAAGACGCCGTCCCCGACGGTCAGCCCGTGGTCCATGACGGACACGGACGCCTCGTCGGTCTCGCGCAGCGCGCCGTTGACCCAGATCGCGCCCGCGGTGGTCGTGCTCACGGTGTCACTCTGCCCCATGGTTCCGTTCGCCTTCGTTCGAGTCGTACGTACCCGACGCTACCGCCAGCAGCCGGGAGGCCTTCAGTTCCGTCTCGTCCCACTCCCGCTCGGGATCGGAGCCCCAGGTGATCCCGGCGCCGGTGCCGAAGCGCAGCACGGGGCCGCCGGGGGCGGCGCGGTCGATCCAGAAGGTGCGGATGCCCACGGCGAGCTCGCCGGTGCCGCGGTCGGCGTCGACCCAGCCGATGCCGCCGCAGTAGGGGCCGCGGGGGGCGGTCTCCAGTTCGGCGATGACGCGCAGGGCGCTGGACTTGGGCGCGCCGGTGACGGACCCCGGCGGGAACGCGGCGTCCAGCAGATCGGCCCAGCCGGCGCCCTCGCGCAGTTCGCCGCGCACGGTGGAGACGAGGTGGACCAGGCCGGGGTGCTTCTCCACGACGCAGAGGTCGGGGACGGTGACCGTGCCCGTGGCGCAGACCTGGCCGAGGTCGTTGCGGACCAGGTCGACGATCATGACGTTCTCGGCGTGGTCCTTGGGCAGCAGGTCGGCCTCGGTGCGGCCGGTGCCCTTGATCGGCCCGGACTCGACGATGTCGCCGCGGCGCCGCAGGAAGAGTTCGGGCGAGGCGCTGGCCACCTCTATGCCGTGCTCGGGCAGCCGGACCGTCCCGGCGTGCGGGGCGGGGTTGCCCCGGGCGAGGACGTCCGCGAGGGCGTCGATGTCGGCGTCCGGGTCGGACAGCGGCGCGGTGAGCACCCGGCAGAGGTTGGCCTGGTAGACCTCGCCCGCCGCGATGTACTCGCGGACGCGGCGCACTCCCGCGGTGTACGCGGCGCGGTCCAGCGAGGACGTCCAGTCGCCGCGGGCGGGGCCCTTCCAGAGCCGGCGGGAGGCCGCCCTGGCGGGTTCGGGCCGTACGGTCCCGAAGCGCGCGCAGACCGTCCCGCCCTCGAAACCGGCGACCACCGCCCAGAAGCCGGAGGAGTCCAGCGCGGCGGGGTCGGTGGTGACATCCCGCAGGTCGGAGGCGACGAGGCCGCCGAATCTGGCGAGGGGCTCGAGGTCGGGCACGGGGCTTCCCAGGTCGGTCCGGTAGGGCGAGTGCGAGTCTAGGTCGGCGGCGACGGGCGAGATGCGCTGGTCACCGACCCGGCACGCTGCGGAAACGCGTTTTGGTGGCGGAGCCGTAATCCGCTAGAGTTCAACTCGTCGCCGGGACGCGCAAGCGCCTCGGCGAAGGTCCCGCCCGGGTGCGAGCTCCGGGGGAGACACTGCGGACGTGGCTCAGTTGGTAGAGCATCACCTTGCCAAGGTGAGGGTCGCGAGTTCGAATCTCGTCGTCCGCTCGAAGTGGGGGTCACCGCCCCCGCGCTGGTGGAGTGGCCGAGAGGCGAGGCAACGGCCTGCAAAGCCGTCTACACGGGTTCAAATCCCGTCTCCACCTCTGCGGACGATTAGCTCAGCGGGAGAGCGCTTCCCTGACACGGAAGAGGTCACTGGTTCAATCCCAGTATCGTCCACTGGGCCCGTAAGGGCCTTCCCGCGCTTCGGCACGGGGACCCGAGCGCGATTAGCTCAGCGGGAGAGCGCTTCCCTGACACGGAAGAGGTCACTGGTTCAATCCCAGTATCGCGCACGCTGCATCAACACCAGCACCACCGGTAGTACCGAGGACGATTAGCTCAGCGGGAGAGCGCTTCCCTGACACGGAAGAGGTCACTGGTTCAATCCCAGTATCGTCCACCACCACCCGAGGGCCGGAGCGTTCGCTCCGGCCCTCGGTCGTGTCACGACGAGAAGAGCATGTGGGCCCAGCTCTGCTGCTTGTGGTGACCGCGGTGGCCCCCGTGGTGCCCGCCGTGCGGGGCACCCCAGGCCGGGGCGGCGTGCTGCTGCTGCGGGTACGCCTGCGGGTAACCGGGCGGCGGCGGGGCGGGCTGGGCGTACTGCGACTCCATGCGGGTCAGCGCTTCGAGCTCCCCGTAGTCCAGGAAGATCCCCCGGCAGTTGCCGCACTGCTCGATCTGGACGCCGCTGCGGGTGAACGTCTGCATCGGGCCATGACACTTGGGACAGAGCATCGTCGGCTCATCTCCTCGTTCGCGCCGGCCGGGGGTCGTCCCCCGGCGTGGAACTGCACTTTACTTCCGCGATTCGGCGGCACGTATCGAGGACGGACTGTTCCGCCCCGTCGAGTGCGCGGCCCTCCTGCGCGGCCTTGGCGACGGCTGTCGCCGCGGTCTGGACCGCCAACGCCCGTGCCGCCGCGTCGAGATGCGGCCACGGGTCGCCGTCAGCGGGGACGGCGGGGCCGCCGCCGGCGCGGTACGCGCCGAGGAAGCGGCCCCAGTCGGCGGGGTCGAGCAGCCCGGCGGCGAACCACATCGCCGGCCGGGCCAGGTCCCAGGCGGGCTCGCCGAGCCCGAGGTCGTCCACGTCTATGAGGCACCACGGCCCGTCCGGCGCGGGGTGGCGCACCAGTTGGCCCATGTGCAGGTCTCCGTGGCAGAGCACCTGCCGCGGCTGCGGGGCCTCGCCGCGGGCCCAGGGCGGCAGGCCGTGCCAGGCGGCGAGCACCGCCGGGTCGCCGGGGCCGGCGGCGAGCATCCTGGCGACCGCGCGGGCCGCGCTGACCGGGCCGCGCATCTGCGGCGGCGGGCCGGGCAGCCGGGCCGGCGGCACGGTGTGCAGCCGGGCCAGGAGGGCGCCGGCCTCCGCCCAGGGCGCGGAGTCAGGGTCGTCGCGGTCGACGGGCTCGCCGAGGGGCCACAGGCTCACGGTGCGGCCCAGGAGCACGGTGCTCAGCGCGCCGCCGTGGTCGGGCAGCGGCGCCGGGGGCAGCAGGACGCCGTCCAGCAGCGGATGGGCGGCCACGCGCAGCCGCAGGGCGAGTTCGCCGGGATCGGTGCCCGGGGCGTGGGCCTTGGCGACGAGGCGGCCGCCGCGGACGACGGTGGCGTCGGGCCGCTCGGCGAGCACGGCGGGCCGTGCCTGGCCGGGCACCCGCGAGGCCGCTGCCGCGACCGCCCCCAGGGCGTGCGTCAGCGCCGCTCCGCTGCTGGTCACTCTCTCCCCCACAGCCCGTTCCACCGGCCCACTGTGCGGCAGCGCGCCGCGTACTGGCAATGCCGGGTGTGATGCCCGGGTACCGCCACAGGTACCCGGGCATTCATGCCGTCCGCCGGACCCCCGTCCCCACGGGGTTGGTTCACCGGTCCTCGCGGACCCCGGACCGCTCTTCCGGGGCCGCGGGGCGTCTGTCAGCGCCCCATCAGACCGGCTACGGACGACGCCTGTGTGACCACCGCGTCCCAGCCTCCGAAGGCCACCGCGAGCAGCACCGCGAGCGGCAGCACCATCGCCACCGCCACCAGCGGATGCCGGGTGCCCGACGGGCGTATGCCGAACGCGGCGATCCTGCTGCCGCGCGCCGGCGGCACCGTACGGCTCACCGTGTTCGCCATGGCCCTCTCCCGGGTCGTGGTCCGTGATCATGCACAGTTGTCGGAGCGGCGGGCGTTTGACCTCGGGGGACGAGTGCTCCGCCCGCCGCTTGACCTCAACACTAGGCGCGGCGCCGGCGGCCGTCGTCATGCCGTCGTACCGCTTCCCTGGCCTCCCCGAGGATGACTCCGGGTCCAGCTGTGTACTCCCCTGGGTGGAGGGACCCGGCCGCACCCCCGGGACATCCCCGAGGGGATGTCCCGGGCGGGCGTCCTCGGGGCCCTTCAGGCGCGCTCCTCGTCCTCCGCGTCGCCGGTCGGCATGGGCTGCTCGACCAGGGCGAGAACCCGGGTCGCCATGAAGCGCGCGGTGCGCACCACGGAGCCGGACCGGGTGACTTCGCTCACTTCCACGACCCCTCGGCGGACCGCTGTCTCGACCCTGCGGCCCGCCCTGGTGGCCACCACTTCATACGTCCTCGTCGTGTCGCCGGCGTCGACGACTATCTCCACACGATCACCCTTCATGGCGTCAATCTTCCTTGTCCGATGGACTGTTGACGGCATGACGAAATTCCTGGCCGTCAGCGGCAGGAATTTTCCCCACTCTTCAAGGATCCCATCCGGCACTGACAATCCACCGCCCGGCGCGGGCGCGGCCTCGCGGCACGACGGGCGGTCAGTCCGTAAGCTGTCGGCGTCAGACTGGCCAGGCAGGCAGCGGGGATGGACGACATGGCGATGATGCGGCTCCGGCGCGAGGACCCGCGTGTCGTCGGCTCGTTCCGGCTGCACCGGCGGCTGGGCGCCGGCGGCATGGGCGTCGTCTACCTGGGTGCCGACAAGCGCGGCCAGCGGGTCGCGCTGAAGGTGATCCGCCCCGAGCTGGCCGAGGACCAGGAGTTCCGCTCGCGCTTCGCGCGCGAGGTGTCCGCGGCGAGACGCATCCGCGGCGGCTGCACGGCCCGGCTGGTCGCCGCCGACCTGGACGCGGACCGCCCGTGGTTCGCCACGCAGTACGTCCCGGGGCCCTCGCTGCACGACAAGGTCGCCCGCGACGGCATGCTCCCGGCGGCCGAGACCGCGTCCATCGGATCCGCCCTGGCGGAGGGGCTGGTCGCCGTCCACGAGGCCGGGGTCGTCCACCGCGACCTGAAGCCCTCCAACATCCTGCTGTCGCCCAAGGGCCCGCGGATCATCGACTTCGGCATCGCCTGGTCCACCGGCGCGAGCACCCTCACCCACGTGGGCACCGCCGTCGGCTCCCCCGGCTTCCTCGCGCCGGAGCAGGTGCGCGGGGCGGCGGTCACGCCGGCCACCGACGTCTTCGCCTTCGGCGCGACGCTCGCGTACGCCGCGATGGGCGACTCGCCCTTCGGGCAGGGCAGTTCGGAGGTCATGCTCTACCGGGTCGTCCACGAGGAGCCGGACCTCGCCGGTGTGCCGGACTCGCTGGCCCCGCTGGTGTACGCGTGCCTCGCCAAGGACCCTGAGCAGCGGCCCAGCACGGTCCAACTCTCCGAGCGACTGGCCGAGATCGCCGCCCGCGAGGCCCGCGGACTCGGGGTTGCCCCGGGCCGGCGCGACATCGTGCCCAGGGCGTCCGGTCCGCGCCCCGAGCGGCCCACGGGCACGCGGGCGCAGGAGTACGCGGAGCAGCACACCGAGCGCCGGACCGCGCCGGGCACCCCCGCGGCGCCGCGCACCCCCGCCTCCCCCCGTACGCCCGCCGCGCCGCGCACCGCGGCCCGGACCCCGGCCGGACGCACTCCGGCCGGCCGCACGCCCGCCGGCCGCAGGCCCGCGGGCGCGGACCGCAGGCTGCTGCGGCAGCGGCTCATCGTCTTCGTCACCGTGACCCTCCTCGTCGCGCTCGGCATCGCCGCCGCGCAGGGCTGCCAGGGCCCGAGCCGCGGCCTCGGCCTGCTGCCCGGCGTGACGGCATCCCACACGCCGTAAGCGCCCGGCCGGCACGAACACCCACGCCTTCACCGACGTCGTCCTCACCACGGCGCGGCGCGTACCCATGCCCACGAGTGTGACCTCGGTCGCCACCTTTGTCATTGGCTGACACGCGTGTCTATAGTCGACAGGCAGGGGGGCAGAACCGGCGCAGCGAGGAGCAGCGAATGGACACGACCACGGCCGGTGCACCCGGCACCCCCTACTGGGCACAACTGGGATCGCCCGACCCGCAGACGGCGGCAGCGTTCTACGGCGCGCTGTTCGGCTGGGACTTCACCGAGGACCCCGCACGCGGCCCCGGCCACCTGACGGCCCGGCTGCGCGGGCTCCCCGTCGCGGGTCTCGGGCCGGTCGGCGACCTGCCGAGGCCGGGCTGGACGGCCTGCTTCACTGTGCACGACACCGACAAAGCCGCCGCCTCGGTCGTCGCCGCCGGCGGCAGCGTCCTCGCCAGGGCCCCCTACCGCACCGACGCGGGCGGCGGCGAGGACCTGTACGCGGACCCGAGCGGAGCGCACTTCGCCGTCCGGGAGCCGGACGCCCGGCAGGCCCCCTCCGCGGCCGCCGGACCCGGCGGCTTCGCCCTGGCCGAGCTCATCACCGACGACGTCGACGCCAGTGCCGCCTTCTACGGCGCGCTGTTCGGCTGGACGCCCGGCGACCCCGCCGGGCCGCTGGGCCGGCGCGAGTGGCGGCTCGACGGCACGGCCGTCTCGCTGCTGCTGCCGCGCCCCGCGGCGATGCCCCGGGAGATACCGCCCTACTGGGACGCGTACTTCACCGTCACCGACGTCTCCGCCGCGACCGCGCGCGCGACCTCGGCGGGAGGCACCCTGCTCATGCCGTCCACCGACATCGGCAGTGGAAGCATCGCCGTGCTCCTCGATCCGACGGGTGCCGTCTTCACCCTCGTCGAGCCGAGGTGACGGCCATGTCCGTGAAGGGGAAGACCGGCATCGTGACCGGCGCCGGGTCCGGGCTCGGCGAGGCGGGGGCCAGGCGGCTCGCCCGCGAGGGCGCCAGGATCGTCGTGGCCGACGTCGACGGGGCCGCCGCCGAACGCGTCGCCGACGGGATCAACCGCGCGGGAGGCGAGGCCGCGCCGTACGAGGTCGACGTCGTGTCCTTCGAGGACACCCGGCGGCTCGTGGAGTTCACCGTCACCACCTTCGGCGGCCTCGACATCGCCTTCAACAACGCGGGCGTGACCCCGCGACTGGTCGACGCGCACGAGATCGACCCGGCGGACTGGCTGCGCGTGATCGACGTCAACCTGACCGGTGTCTTCGCGTGCATGCAGGCCGAACTGGCCCACTTCGCGGCGCACGGCGGCGGCGCCATCGTCAACATGGCGTCCACCGCGGGGGTCATGGCACACGCCGGGCGGGCCGCGTACGCCGCCTCCAAGCACGGCGTCGTCGGCCTCACGCGCTCCGCGGCCGTGGAGTACGCGCAGCGCGGCATCCGCGTCAACGCGGTCGCACCCGGCCCGATCGACGCGCCGTCGGCGCGGGCACTCCCCCCGGAGGTCCGTGCCGCGATCGCCGCGAAGACCGCGATGAACCGCACCGGCGGCGTGGAGGACGTCGCCGCGGTGGTGAACTTCCTGCTGTCGGACGAGGCGTCCTTCGTCACCGGTTCCGTGTACGAGGTCAACGGCGGCCAGACCCAGCTGTGAGTGACGGACGACGACAGATCCGTCCCTGCGCGCCAGGGGTTTCAGCCTTGGCTACGCTGAGGCCATGAGCAGCACGGATCCTCTGCGGTCGGGCCTTCGCGAGCTGACCCGCCAGTCGGTGAGGGCGCAGATCTCCGACCGCGCGATGAAGTTGTTCATCGAGCACGGCTTCGAGAAGACGACCATCGAGCAGATCGCGGCGGAGATCGGCATGTCCGGGCGGAGCGTCTCGCGCTACTTCGCCAGCAAGGAGGACATGGTCGTCGGCAACCTCACCGGGATCGGGCAGGGCATCGCCGACCGCCTCGCGGCACGCCCCGCCGACGAACCCGTGTGGGAGGCACTGCGCCGATCCCTCGACGAGCACGTGGCCGCGCTCGACCGCGACCCGGACGGCACGCTGCTCGCCACCTCCGTGATGCTGGCCGGGACACCCGCCCTGCAGGGGGCGCTGGCGAAGAAGCAACGGGAGTGGCAGGACCTGCTCGTTCCCCTCGTGGCGGAGCGCCTCGGCGGGGGCGAGCACCGTGAGTTGAGGGCGCGCGCCCTCGCCGTGACGGTGCTGTCCTGCCTCAACGCGGCCGTGGGCGCGTGGACGGACAGTGGGGGGGCCGAGCGGGTCGACGTGCTCGTCGATGTGGCGCTGGGCGCGGTGGGCGAGGCCGCGGGTGAGGCTTCCGGCGGCCCGCGTCACGCGAGCGCGCCCCAGGCCGAATCGTCACCGGCCGAGTCGTCACAGGAGCGCCGGCCGACCGGGCGGACCGACCGCCGGCTCCCGCCCGACGCACCGCGCGGACTCCCCGCTCCGGGGAGCGGGGAGTCCGTGCGGTAGCGCCGGGTCAGCCCGCGGTGTCGGCGGAGACCTCGCCAGGGCTGTCGACGACACCGCTCGCCATGACGGCGTCGATGCCGTACAACGTATCGGTTCCGCCGGTGCCCTTGGCGGCGGTCATGTAGGACCGCGAGCCGAGGTAGGCGAAGGTCTTCTTGTCGAAGATCCATTCGTCGCGGGTGGCGGACCCGGGGTCCTCGCGCGTGATGCCGATGCCGCGGCGTCCTGCCGCATCGGCGGCGTCGGGCACCATGGTGACTCCGGGGATCTTCTCGACGACCTTGTACAGCGCGGAGGCGGTGGCGGGCGGCATGATCGTCGAGCGCAGCAGCTCACCGATGTTCCGGAAGACGGTCTCGTCCTGCGACAGGTCGCCCCAGGGCTCGGTCTGGGCGTAGAGCAGGGTGCGCAGGGCCTCGGGGTCCGTGGGCAGCGAGGCCAGCCACTTGTATGTGACGTGGTCCAGGCCCGCGCCCACGGGCGAGGTGCTGACGATGGGGACCAGTTCGCCGGGCATGACCGCGTCCTTGCCCGTGTCGCGGATCCAGCCCGTCCTGGTGGTGGGGCCGGAGCCCTGGGCGGTCCACACCTCGTGCCTGCCCGGCGCACCGAGCCGGACCGGGCTGTTCAAGGCGCCCTTGTTCTCGCGGCTCAGGAACGCGACGTACACGAACTGGCCGTCCTCCACCGGCGTCACGTCCCGTGTCATGGCGGCGGCAGCGATCCGGTCGAGGGTGACGGCCGCGCCGTTGTCCTTCGCCGGCCCGGCGACGGAGGTCCGGCGCGGGGCGGAGGTGTGGTCACCGCCGGACGCGGTGACGACCAGCACGCCGGTCAGTACGGCTGCCACGGGCAGGACCATCGCCGGACGGAGCCGACGGCTGAGCCGTGCCATCGGCGTCCGGGCGTCGGAGATGCCGTCCCGGTCGATCTGTTGCATCAGAACTTCCTTGTGGTGGAGGTGACGGTTCGGCGAGAGGTCCCAGGCGGCCGAGGCCGCCAGCAGTTCTTCCGCGGCGCTCCGGGGGGAGCCGGGGCCGTGCGGATCATCGGCGTTCATGGGGTTTCCTCCTGCAGAAAGAGCGCCGCGAACGCGGCCTCGCTCTCTATCCCTCCGCGGGCGCCGTCCGGTTCCACCCTCGCGCCCGGCGCTGGTGCGGCACTCAGCCTGGCCAGTCGGTTCCGGGCGCGCGAGAGCCGCGAGCGCACGGTGCCGACCGGGATGTCCAGGGCCTCGGCGGCTTCCCGGTAATCCAACCCGGCCGCCACGCACAGGGCGATCACCTCCCTGTCCTGGCGGCGCAGCCGGCGCAGCGTGTCGTAGACGGCCGCCAGGCGGCGGGCGTCGTCGATCCGGCCGGCCGTCTCCTCCGCGAAGTCCTCGACGGGGCGGGGCTCCGGGCTGCGTGCCAGGAAGGCGAGCTTCCGCCGCAGTCCCCGGTTGGCGTTGTGAGCCTTGTACGTGGCGATGCCCAGCAGCCACGGGGTGAGGGAGCCGCCCTCGGGATCCACGGTCTCCCGCGCGCGCCAGGCGGCGAGGAACGTCTCGGACATGACGTCCTCGGCCTCCGGCCAGCTACCGGTCAACCGCAGCGCGTGACTGTAGACCGCTCGCGCGTTCCGTTCGTACAGATCGGCGAACGCGGTGCGGTCTCCTGCTCGGATGCGCCCACGCGACGGTTCTGATGGTTCTCTTTGCGTCACATTCATTACCCTCCGCCGCCCCGGCAGAGTTCCTGTGTCCGCCGTCACACAGCCGTCAGGGAGGCGTCAGGGTCATGGAAGCACACACCGGCTGACGCCTTCGACATGCGGGCCCACCAGGGGGTGACGGGAGGCCACTCCGTGAGTTAGTTTCTAAGCGCTTGCTTAGGCTACGCACACGCGGAGGGACGCATTCGCATGACGGTCACACCGGAGGAGCTGCGCGAGCGAGTGCACGCGCTGCTGGCCTCTCACCATCCCGCGGCGACGGACCGCCTGGACTTCCTGCGGGCCCGGTTCGACGCCGGTCTGGCGTGGGTGCACTACCCGCAGGGCCTCGGCGGTCTGGGCGCGCCCCGCGCCCTGCAGGGGGTCGTGGACGCCGAACTGACCGCCGCCGGGGCTCCGGACAACGAGCCGCGCCGGATCGGCATCGGCCTCGGGATGGCCGCGCCCACCGTCCTCCGGTACGGCACCGAGGAGCAGAAGGCCCGCTTCCTGCGCCCGCTGTGGACCGGCGAGGAGGTCTGGTGCCAGCTGTTCAGCGAGCCCGGCGCCGGCTCGGACCTGGCCGGCCTGCGCACCAAGGCCGTACGCGACGGCGACGGCTGGATCGTCACCGGCCAGAAGGTGTGGACGTCCAACGCCCACAATGCGCGCTGGGCGATCCTCATCGCCCGCACCGACCCGGACGTCCCCAAGCACCAGGGCATCACGTACTTCGTGTGCGACATGACGGCCCCGGGCGTCGAGGTTCGGCCGCTGCGGCAGATCACGGGCGAGGCCGAGTTCAACGAGGTCTTCCTGACGGACGTCCGCATCCCCGACGCGCACCGCCTCGGCGAGGTCGGCGACGGCTGGCGGGTGGCGCAGACGACGCTGATGAACGAGCGGGTCGCCATCGGCGGCACCGCGCTTCCCCGCGAGGGCGGGATGATCGGAACCGTGGCCGCGACATGGCGGGAGCGGCCCGAGCTGCGCACCCCGGACCTGCACGACCGGCTGCTGCGGATGTGGGTGGAGGCCGAGGTCACCCGCCTCACCGGCGAACGGCTGCGGCAGCAGCTCGTCGTGGGCGCCCCGGGCCCCGAGGGCTCGGGCATGAAGCTGGCCTTCGCCTCGCTCAACCAGCGCATCAGCGGCCTGGAGGTGGAACTGCTGGGCGAGGAAGGCCTGCGCTACGGCGACTGGACGATGACCCGCCCGCAGATCGTCGACTTCTACGGCCGCGACGCCGGTTACCGCTATCTGCGGGCCAAGGGCAACTCGATCGAGGGCGGTACCTCCGAGATCCTCCGCAACATCATCTCCGAGCGTGTCCTCGGCCTGCCCTCCGAGCCGCGTACGGACAAGGACGTCCCCTGGAAGGACCTGCCGCGATGAGCTCCGACCTGCTCTACTCCGACGTCGAGAACGACCTGCGCGCCGCGGTGCGCGGCCTGCTCGCCGACCGGTGCGCCCCCTCGGACGTCCTGGCCCGCTGCGAGGGCGACGAGCCGTACGACTCCGCGCTGTGGCGCACCCTGGCACGGGAGGTCGGGGTCGCCGGGCTGCTGGTGCCGGAGAAGCTCGGCGGCCAGGGCGCCTCCGCGCGGGAGGCGGCAGTGGTGCTGGAGGAACTGGGGTCATTCGTGGCTCCCGTGCCCTTCCTGGGCAGCGCCGTGCTGGCCACCACGGCGCTGCTGGCGGCCGGCACCCCGGAGGCGGACACCGTCGTGGCGCGCCTCGCGGAGGGCGAGCAGACGGCCGCCCTGGCCGTGCCGCTGCCGTCGGCGCCCGGCACGGAGGTGTTCCCGGGGGTGCGGGCCGACGCGGGCGGCGTTCTCGGCGGGCGTGTGACCAGCGTCGCCGACGCGACCGCCGCGGACGTGCTGATCGTGCCCGCGACCGGCCCCGACGGGCCGGGCCTCTACGAGGTGCGCAACGACGCGCCCGGGGTCGCCCTGTCCGTGCCGGTGCCGCTCGACCTGACCCGCCCGATCGCCGACGTCACCTTCGACGGGGCGGCGGCCCGCCGGATCGCCGGCCCCGCGACGGCCGCGGCGGCCGTCGAACGCGCCCTGCTGGCCGGGGCGGGGCTGCTGGCCTCGGAGCAACTGGGCCTGGCCCAGCGGTGCCTGGACGAGACGGTGGCGTACCTGAAGGAGCGTCACCAGTTCGGCCGGGTCGTGGGCTCCTTCCAGTCCCTGAAGCACCGGCTCGCGGACCTGTGGCTCGAGGTCGTCCAGGCCCGCGCCGCGGCACGCAACGCCGCCGACACGCTCGCGCGCGACAGCGCGGACGCCCCGGTCGCGATCGCCGTGGCGCAGGCCTTCTGCGCGCCGGTGGCGGTGCGGGCCGCCGAGGAGTGCGTCCAACTGCACGGCGGCATCGGCATGACCTGGGAGCACCCGGCCCACCTGCGGCTGAAGCGCGCCAAGGCCGACGAGATCGCCCTGGGCACCCCCGGCCGTCACCGGGCGGCTCTCGCCGCGCTGGTGGAACTGCCGGCCGCGGGCTGAGTCAGTCCCGGGGGCGGTCGGTCGCCACCGCGTAGAACGCGACGGCGGCGGCCGCCCCCACGTTCAGGGAGTCCACCCCGTGCGCCATGGGGATGCGCACCCACTCGTCGGCGGCGACCAGGGCACGGGTCGACAGGCCGTCGCCCTCGGCGCCGAGCATCAGCGCCACGCGCTCCAGTCGGTGCGGGCCGGCCGCGTCGATGTCGGTGGCCTTCTCGTCCGGGGTCAGCGCGAGCAACGTGAAGCCCGCCTCCCGCACCGCCTCCAGATCCCGGGGCCAGTTCTCCAGCCGGGCGTAGGGCACGGAGAAGACGGCGCCCATCGAGACCTTGACCGACCTGCGGTACAGCGGGTCGGCGCAGTCCGGGGAGAGCAGGACGGCGTCCATGCCGAGGGCGGCGGCACTGCGGAAGATGGCACCGATGTTGGTGTGGTCGTTGACCGACTCCATGACGACGATCCGCCGCGCGTCACCCAGCAGGTCGGCGGCGTCGGGCAGTTGTCTGCGCTGCATGGAGGCGAGGGCGCCGCGGTGCACGTGGTAGCCGGTCACCTGCTCGGCGAGCTCCGGGCTGACCGCGTAGACCGGCGCCGGGACCTCGTCGATGACGTCCCGCATGACGTCGACCCACTTGGCGGACAGCAGCATGGAGCGCATGCGGTAACCGGCCTGCCGGGCGCGCCGGATGACCTTCTCGCCCTCCGCGATGAACAGCCCCTCGGCCGGCTCGCGGCGTCTGCGCAGCTCCACGTCGGTCAGGGACGTGTAGTCGCGCAGACGCGGGTCGTCGGGGTCGTCGATGGTGATGAGCTCAGCCACAGGGTGATACTGCCTTGTCCGAAGTGCGGTGCCAACGGCACCGATGTCACTGGTTACCGCTGGTTACCCGCTCGCCGACGGCGACGACCTCGCCGATGACGATCACCGCGGGCGGCCGGACGCCCTCCGCGGCCACCCGCTCCGCCACCGTCGCGAGCGTCGCGTCGACCCGGCGCTGTGCCGCCGTCGTACCCTCCTGGATCACGGCGACGGGGGTGTCCGCGCCCCGGCCGTGCGCCACGAGGGCCGCCGCGATCGGGCCGATCCGCTCGACGGCCATCAGCAGCACCAGGGTGCCGCGCAGCCGGGCGAGCGCTGCCCAGTCCACCAGCGTCCGCGGGTCCTCCGGGGCCACATGGCCGCTGACCACGGTGAACTCGTGCGCCACGCCCCGGTGTGTGACCGGGATCCCGGCGGCGGCCGGGACGCTGATCGAGCTGGAGATCCCGGGCACCACGGTGCACGCGATGCCCGCCTCCGCGAGCGCCTCCGCCTCCTCCATGCCGCGCCCGAACACATACGGGTCCCCGCCCTTGAGCCGCACGACCGCCTTGCCCGCCTTCGCGTGCTCGATCAGCGCCGCGTTGATCGCCTCCTGCGCCATCGCCCGGCCGTACGGGATCTTCGCGGCGTCGATCACCTCGACATGCGGGGGCAGTTCGTCCAGCAGGTCGCGCGGGCCGAGGCGGTCGGCGATCACGACGTCCGCCTCCGCGAGCAGCCGGCGGCCCCGCACCGTGATCAGGTCCGGGTCGCCCGGACCGCCGCCGACCAGCGCCACGCCCGGGGTCCTCCCCCGGTACTGCGGCGCCGCGAGCGAGCCGTCCCGCAGGCCCTCCACGATCGCGTCCCGCACCGCCGCGGAACGCCGCGGGTCCCGCCCGGTCAGGACGGCGACGGTCACGCCCTCCGTACGGCCGGTCGCCGGGGTCCACGCGGTCGCCGCCTCGGCGTCGTCGCTGCGGACGCACCACACCCGGTGCTCCTCCGCCTCCGCGGAGGCCGCGGCGTTCGCCTCGGGGTCGGTGGTGGCGATCAGCGCGTACCAGGCGTCGGCGAGGTCGCCGGGCCGGTAACGGCGGCGCTCCCAGCGGATCTCGCCCGCGGCGGCCATCGCGTCCACGGACGGTGTCGCGGACGGGGAGACCAGCACGACGTCGGCGCCGGCTGCGACCAGCGGGGGCAGCCGGCGCTGGGCGACCTGGCCACCGCCGAGGACGACGACGCGCCGGCCGGCGAGGCGCAGTCCGACGGGGTAGGCGGGTGGGTCGTTGCGGTCCTCGGCGGCAGTCATGGCGGTGCGGCTCCTAGGGTGTGCCTCGCGGCGTCTGCGTCTGCGGCGCGGCGCGGCGGTGGGGGTGCGGGGCGACCCTGCCCCGCCCCAACCCTACGGTGCGGGGCGGCTGCGCCGCAGCGCCCAAGATCACACCTGCGGTGCGCTTGCGGTTCGGTGGGGCCGGTTGCTCGTGTGCGGGTTGTTTGCGCCTGCGGCGGGCGGTTCCCCCGCCCGCCCTCCCTCCCCCAGCCTTCGGCCGGGGGGACCCCCATCCGGGGTGGTTGGTGCGGGCCTCGCGCGGTTCGTGGTGGGCCGGGGCGGGGCCTCCGGGGCTGGGCATTCTGTACCGCATATTTATGTGCATGGCGGGCACCTGCGCTCGGTGCCGTCCGTGCCGCACAACACATACACGTCAGCGTCCAGAACGCCCCCCCTCCCCCAGCCTTCGGCCGGGGGTGCCCCCACCTCCCCCGCCCCCTCCGTTTCGTTGGGCGACCAACGCCGGTGGGGGGTGATGGGGGCCACCCCTCCCCACACCGCCGGAAGCTGCCCCCTGCGGGGGAGGTCCCCCCGGCCACAGGCCGAGCAAGGGTGCGCGCACCGGTGGCAAGGGGCACCTCCCCCGCAGGGGTTGCCTGCGTCACGGCGAGCACGAGGGGTGGGGGCGCACCTTTGTCCTTCGGCGAGCGGCGGAACCGGCGCCTGCTCACCTTCGCCGGCAAGGAGCGGGATGGTTTGGGCGTTTGCTAGGACGCGCGTGCGGCAGCCCCCGACCGCCCCTACCACCCTCCGGCCGTCAGCCGCCCACGGATACGGATGGGGCGGGGGAGTTGGGGGCGCCCCCGGCCGAAGGCTGGGGGAGGCCGGGCGGGGGACAGCCCGCCGCAGGCGCAAACAACCCGCACACAACAACGCGCCGCAACACAGACCGACCGCGTCAGGACTTCTCCGTGACCCCCGCAGAGTCGAACGTCGCCACCTCATGCATCGCGCGCGCAGCGCTCTGCACCAGCGGCAGCGCCAGCAACGCACCCGTGCCCTCGCCGAGCCGCAGGTCCAGCTCGACCAGCGGCCGCAGGCCCAGCTTCGTCAGCGCCGCCCGGTGGCCGGGCTCCGCGCTGCGGTGGCCCGCGATGCAGGCCGCGAGGACCTCCGGAGCGATGGCGCGGGCCACCAGGGCCGCCGCGCCGGCGCTGACGCCGTCGAGGATGACCGGGGTCCGCAGGGAGGCCGCGCCGAGCAGCAGGCCCACCATGGCCGCGTGTTCGAGGCCGCCGATCGCCGCGAGGACCTCGATCGGGTCGGACGGGTCGGGCCGGTGGAGTTCGAGGGCGCGCCGTACGACGTCGATCTTGCGGGCGTGCATCTCGTCGTTGATGCCGGTACCGCGCCCGGTGACCTCCGCCGGGTCGACCCCGGTGTAGACGGAGATCAGGGCGGCGGAGACGGTGGTGTTGGCGACCCCCATCTCCCCGGTGAGCAGCGCCTTGTTGCCCGCGGCGACGAGGTCGCGGGCGGTCTCGATGCCGACCTCGATCGCGCGCAGTGCCTCCTCGCGCGACATGGCGGGCCCGGCCGTCATGTCGGCGGTGCCGGGACGGACCTTGCGGGGCAGCAGGCCCGGCGTGCTGGGCAGGTCGGAGGCGACGCCGACGTCGACCACGCAGACCTCGGCGCCCACCTGGTTGGCGAAGGCGTTGCACACCGCCCCGCCGCCGAGGAAGTTGGCGACCATCTGGCCGGTGACCTCTTGGGGCCAGGCGGTGACGCCCTGGGCGTGCACGCCGTGGTCCCCGGCGAAGATCGCGACGGCCGCGGGCTCGGGGATCGGCGGCGGGCACTGCCGGGACAGCCCGCTGAGCTGTGCGGAGATGATCTCCAGCATGCCGAGCGCGCCGGCCGGCTTGGTCATCCGCTTCTGCCGCTCCCAGGCCTCGCCGAGCGCCTTCGCGTCCAGCGGGCGGATGCCGCGCAGCGTCTCCTCCAGGAGGTTGTGCGGCTCCTCGCCGGGCAGGGCCCGGTTGCCGTACTCCTCCTCGTGGACGACCCAGGACAGCGGGCGTCGCTTGGACCAGCCCGACTGCACCAGTTCGGGGTCCTCGGGGAACTCGTCGACGTAGCCGACGCAGAGGTAGGCGACGACCTCGAGGTGCTCGGGCAGGCCGAGTTCGCGGACCATCTCGCGCTCGTCGAAGAAGCTGACCCAGCCGACGCCGAGGCCCTCGGCGCGGGCGGCGAGCCAGAGGTTCTCCACGGCGAGCGCCGACGAGTACGGGGCCATCTGCGGCTGCGTGTAGCGGCCCAGCGTGTGGCGGCCGCCGCGGGTGGGATCCGCGGTGACGACGATGTTGACCGGGGTGTCGACGATCGCCTCGATCTTCAGCTCGCGGAACTGCTTGGCGCGGCCCTTGGGGAGGGACTTGGCGTAGGCCTCGCGCTGCTGCATGGCGAGTTCGTGCATGCGCTCGCGGGTCTTGGCCGAGCGGATGACGACGAAGTCCCACGGCTGGGAGTGGCCGACGCTCGGCGCGGTGTGCGCCGCCTCCAGCACGCGGATCAGCACCTCGTGCGGGATCGGGTCCTTGCGGAAGCCGTTGCGGATGTCCCGTCGCTCACGGATGACGCGGTGGACGGCGTCCCGTACGGCCGGGTCGTAGCCCTCGGCGGGGGGCAGCAGCAGCTCCGGGTCCTCCTCGTCGGCCACCGGCACCTCGGGCGCCCCGGGCTCGTCGGGTGCCGGCTCCGCCTCGGCCGCGGGCACGGCCTCGGGCTGCGGCTCGACGGCGGGGGCGACCGGGGTCTCCTCCTGCACGACGACGGCGGGTGCGGGCTCGACGACGGCCGCCTCCGGCTCCGGCTCCACAACAGGCACGGGCGCGGGCACGGGCAGGGGCTCCGGCTCCACCACAGGCACGGGCGCGGGCACGGGCTCCGGCACGACTGCGACCGGCTCGGGCTCGGGCACCACGACCGGTTCCGGCACCACCACCGGCTCGGGCGCCGCCGGGACGACCGGCGCCACGGGCACCTCGGTGGCCGGCTCCATGCCGAACGGCAGCGGCTCGTCCGGGGTTTCCAGCGGCGGCACGGGCGCGGCCACCGGCTCGGGCGTCGCGGGCACGACGGCGACCGGCTCGGGCTCCGGCACGACTGCGACCGGCTCGGGCTCCGGCACGACGACCTCGGGCGCCGCCGCCTCGGGCGCCGCCGGGGCCTCGTCGCGCGGGATGTCCAGGTACTCCGGCCCCGTGGTGGGCGGCCCCGCGTGGCGCATGGGCGCCGGAACCGGCTGCGGCGCGGGCGCCGGTGCGGGCGGCGGGGTGGCCGGGCCGCGGTCGGCCAGGGAGCGCACGATGCCACCACCGTTGGACGGGTCCGGGATCGGCGGGCCCATGTGGAGGGGGCGCCGCGGCGGTACGGGGGCGGCCGGGGCGGCCTCCTGCACCTGCGCGGGCACCTGGGGCTGCGGAGCCGGCTCGGCCTCCGGGGCCTGGACCTGGAGCGCGTCCTCGGCGGGCGCCGGCTGCGCGACGGTTTCGGCCGCCACGGGCACCGGCTGCTCCACCACGAACGGCGCGGCCTGCTCCGCCGGCGGCTGCTCCGGGACCGGGGTACCCGGTACGAGCGGCCCCTCGGTGCGGACCGCCGAGTAGTCGAGGGAGACGGAGTCGCGGCCGCCGCTCTCGTGGGCGTCGTGCTCGATGCCATGGGGCGCCACGGGCACCCCGAGCGGGGTGTGCTCGACCGGCACGGGCGTGGGGGCGGCGGCCTGCGCCGGGACCTGCACGGACGGGGCCACGGGAGCGGGCGCCGGGACGGGTACCGCGACCGGGACCGGCTGCGGCGGCACGGGCTGCGGGTCGGCCCAGGACCCCTGCAGACCCGGCATCAGCAGCATCTCCTCTTCCTCGTCGACCGGCGCGGGGCCGGACGGCTGGTCGAGGTAGTGGTACTCGGGAGGAACCGGCGCGGTGAGCGGATCGACGTCCCACGAGGGGACGGACTGCTGGTGCGCGCCACTGCCGGGAAGGTCGGCGTGCGGCTGCAGAACCGCTTCTTCGCCTGCGTTCTCCGGCAGTCCCTCACCCGGGACCTGGCCGGTGTCAGTCATGCGTGCCCCTCGCCCATCGGTTTCGCTCCTTCCATCGCTGCGCCGAGCACACTGCCCACAGAGAGAACGAGCGTGGGCGGCAACCGGCACGACGACGGCGATTGACCGGTACTGACCATTACTGATCAGCCCTCACGCGACGTCAATGCGCGACAACGGCACAGCGGTCCGTCAGCCTACCGTGCGTGTGTCCGCGCGTGCTCAGGGGGGTTCACCTCAAACCGGTGCCAATGCGGGCGCAACCCACCCGCTCACCTGCGGTGTCCGAGGAGCGCGAAGACCACCGTGCGCTCCCGCTCGGACCACTCGTCATCCAGCTCGACTGCCTGCAACAACGCGCATTCCACGGTGTATCCGCCCTCGTCGAGGGCGCGGCTGACGGCTTCGGCCTCGTCCCGGTTCGCGGCGCTCGCGGCGATTCGCTCCGGCCGGCGCGCGGCGCAGGCGGCCACGACCTCCGGCCCGCCGCCCCCGATGCGCACGATGTCCGGTTCCGGAAGGTCCTCCAGCACGTGCGGGGCCCGGCCGTGGACGACCCGCACCTGCACCCCGAAGTCCCGTGCGGTGTCCTCGACGCGCTCGCACGCCGCGGCGTCGGCCTCCACCGCGATGACGGCCGCGCCGAAGCGCGCCGCCTCCACGGCGACGGCGCCGCCGCCGGCGCCGATGTCCCAGAGCAGGTCGCCCGCCCGCGGCCCGAGCCGGGCCAGTTGCAGCGCGCGCAGGTGCGCCGGGCCGTCCCCGGGGACGTACCGCTCGGAGGGCAGCGCCCAGCCCCGGACGCGGTCGGCCGTGGCGGGGTCGCCGCCCGCCAGCCAGCCGGACTGCGCGGGGACCGGGACGGGCACCGGCGCGGGGGCGGCGGCCGGGGCGGCGCCGACGACGAGGACGACGTTGGGGTCGCGCCAGGTGTGGTCGGCCACCTTGTCGGAGGTGAGGACGGTGACCTGCTCGTGCTCGGTGCCGAGGGCCTCGCAGATCACGAAGGTGCGGTGCTCGTCGCCGAGCAGCAGGGCGAGTTCGGCCGGACCGGCGCCTGGCGCGGTCAGCACGGCGACCTTGGGGTGGGCACGGCAGACGTTGACGGCCCGCCGCAGGGTGCGGGTGTGCGCGACGACCACCCGGGCGTCGTCCCAGGGCATGCCGGCCCGCGCGAAGGCCTGGGCGACCGAGGTGACGCCGGGGACGACCTCGACCTCCAGTCCGTACTCGGGGGTGCGCAGGGCGCGGACGACTCCGAAGAATCCGGGGTCGCCGTCGGCGAGGACCACCGCGGTGCCGCGGTGCCGCGCGATGCGGCGGGCGGCCAGGTCGATGCTGCCCAGAACGATCCGCTCGGCGTCCTCCGGCACGAAGGGCAGTGCCAGGTGGTGCCGGGTCCCGGCCACCAGCGTGGCGGCCGACAGCGCGGAACGCGCCGCCTCGCCGGGTGGTGAGCCGTCCCACCCGATCACCGTGACACGGTCGGCCATCGTCGTCCTGCCTCCTGGGCGCGTCGCGGTGTGGTGCCCGGGTGAGGTGATCCCGGGGTGTGCACAGTACCCCGGCCAGGATCTTGCGCTAGGGGGTGCTCACTGCCAGTCGGCGTACGCCGCGTAGTCGGAGCCGTCGGCGGACTCCTCCGCGAGGCCGTCGAGGTCCTCCGGGAGCAGGCTCCACACGATGAGATCGGTGCGGATCTCCTCCCAGCGGCCGTCGGTCTCGCCTTCGGGCCGGATGCGGACCAGGCCCGCGCCTCGCAGCACGCCCTCGCTGATGCAGCCGATCTTCTGCGCGACCTGTTGCGAGGCGGCGTTGTCGGCGGCGGTGCGCAGTTCCAGGCGCTCGAACTTCTGGTCGTCGAAGAGCCACTGGGCGGTGGCCTGCACGGCCTCGGCGGCGTAGCCCTCGCCGCGTGCCCAGGGGGCGATCATGTAGCCGGCCTCGCTGCTGCGGATGCGCCAGTCGGTGCGCTGCAGGTGGACGGTGCCGACCAGCCGCTGGGTGAGGAACTCGGTGACGGCGAGCACGATGCCGCGGCCCTCCGCGCGCTCGGCGGGGGCGAAATCGGCGACGAAGGAGCGGGCGTCCGCCTCGGTGTAGGGATACGGCACGGAGGTCCAGGCGATCACGGACTCGTCGTTCATCATCTCCACCATGGCGGGGATGTCGGACTCCTCGTACGGACGCAGCACCAGCCGCTCCGTACTGATGGAGATCTCCGGGAAGCTGGTCATTCGACGCTCCGTAGCCAGGGCATGTGTGAAGTGCACAGCATGCAGCATCCACCGGTTCACCCGCAGGACCGGGTCGCCGCGGGGCCTGCGCGGCCGTCGCTCCAGGGTACGTCCAACCATCCGCGCGACGGGAGCAGTTGGTGTGCTGTTCCCCGGCTTTTCCGCAGGTCCGCTACGCCCGTGGTCACAGGGTCCTGCTACCGTCTGCCCGCGTGACGGTGCACCACGCAGCAGGAGTCGGATATCAGCGGGCCGCGGGTGTGTACGAGCGGTCGCGGCCCTCGTACCCCATGGCGGCCCTGGCCGAGTTGGCGGACGCGCTGCCCCTGGAGGCCGGCCGCACGGTGGTCGACCTGGGCGCCGGCACCGGCAAGTTCACCCGCCTGCTGGCCCTGACGGGCGCGGAGGTGATCGCGGTCGAGCCGGTGACGGAGATGCGGGAGCGGCTCGCGGAGCTGCTGCCGGGGGTTCGGGTGACGGCCGGGACGGCCGAGGCCACCGGCCTGCCGGACGGGTGCGCGGACGCGGTGGTGGCGGCGCAGTCCTGGCACTGGTTCCAGGAGGAGGAGGCCCTGGCGGAGGTCGAGCGGCTGCTGCGGCCGGGCGGTTCGCTGGCGCTGGTGTGGAACACCTACGACACCTCGGTCCCGTGGGTGCGGGACTACCAGGACATCGTCTTCCGCCTGGCGCCGCGTGACCTGCCGAGCCCGCTGGACGACCGCTGGCGCAAGGCCTTCACCGACCGCGCCGGCTGGTCGCGGGTGCACGAGCGGCACTGGCCGAACCTGCACTCGACGACGGTCTCCGACGTGGTGGAGCGGATGACGTCCTCGAGCCACATCGCGGTGATGGACCCCGCGGAGCAGGAGCGGGTGCGGGCCGAGGTGGAGGCGGTGCTGGCCGGGCACGACGCCACGCGCGGCAACGCCGCGGTGGAGATGCCGTACACCACGGACGTGTACTGGGTGCGGCGCCGCTGAGCGGTCACCCCCCGCTGTCGGTGGGGCCCTGTTGAATGGGCGCATGGACGCGGACCGGCTCGGGGACCTCTGCCTCGGTTTCAACGGCGCTGTGGCGGAGAACCCCTTCCCGCGTGACCGGGAGGTGACCGTCTTCAAAGTCGGCGGGAAAATCTTCGCCATCAGCGCGCTGGGGGGCGAGCCGCTGAAGGTGAGCCTGAAGTGCGAACCCGACCTCGCGGTGCGGCTGCGGGCGGAGCACCCGGCGATCGTGCCGGGGTGGCACCTGAACAAGCGCCACTGGAACACGGTGACGCTGGACGGTTCGCTGCCCGACGCGATGGTGCGGGAGCTGGTGGAGGACTCGTACGACCTGGTGGTGGCGCGGCTGCCGCGCGCGGAGCGGCTGCGGCTGGACTGGCCGGGTGAGGCGGGGGACGGGGCGCGGTGAGCGCGCTGCCCGGCCCCCGCCGGGGCCCGTGGGTCAGAAGGAGGGGATGACGGAACCGGCGTACGTGTCCTCGATGAACTTCTTCACCTCGGGCGTGGTGAGCAGCTTCTTCAGCTTCAGCACGCGCGGGTCCTTCTCGTTGCCCTCCTTGACGGCGAGGAAGTTGCCGTAGGGGTTGTCGTCGGCGGACTCCAGCACCAGGGCGTCGTCGGCGGGCTTGAGCCCCGCGGAGATGGCGTAGTTGCCGTTGATGACGGCCGCGTCGACGTCCTGCAGGGAGCGCGGCAGCTGGGCGGCCTCGAGCTCCTTGAACTTCAGGTTCTTGGGGTTGCCGGTGATGTCGGCGGGGGTGGCCTCGTTGCCGACGCCGTCCTTGAGGGTGATCAGGCCGTTGGCGGCGAGCAGCTTGAGGCCGCGGGCCTCGTTCACCGCGTCGTTGGCGACGGCTATCGTCGCACCGTTCTTGATCGCGTCGGCCGACTTCAGCTTGTCGGAGTACAGGCCCAGCGGCTCCAGGTGCACCGTGACGACGGGCACGATGTGGGTGCCCTTCTTCTTGTTGAAGTCGTCCAGGTAGGGCTGGTTCTGGAAGTAGTTGGCGTCGACGGAGCCGTCCTCGGTGGCGGTGTTCGGCGTCACGTAGTCGCTGAACTCCTTCACCTCGAGCTTGAGCCCGGCCTTGGCCGCCAGGTTGTCCTTGACGAAGTTCAGGATCTCCGCGTGCGGGACGGGGCTCGCGGCGACGACGAGCGGGTCGCTCGCGCTGTCCTTCTTGGTGCCGGAGTCCCCGCCGCAGGCGGTCAGGCCGAGGGTGAGGCCGGCGGCGGCGAGGACGGCGGTCGTGATCTTGATGCTGGTACGCACGAAAAGTGCCTTTCTGGAACGGTGTTGCCTTGCGGTGTCAGGAGGCTTCGGTGGCCGCGGCCGGGCGCAGCAGGCGCAGCCGGGGCGTGGTGGAGGTGCGGCCGCGGTGCGAGGCGCTGCGGGCGGCGAGGTCGCCGGCGAGCTGGACGACGGTCACGATGACGATCAGGACGCCGATCGTGACGAGCATCAGCGAGGTCTCGAAACGCTGGTAGCCGTAGCGGATGGCGAGGTCGCCGAGGCCGCCGCCGCCAATGGTGCCGGCCATGGCGGAGTAGCCGATGAGCGCGATCACCGTGGTGGTGAGTCCGGCGATCAGGGAGGGCAGCGACTCGGGCAGCAGGGCCTTGCGGACGACGGTCCAGGTGCTGCCGCCCATGGCCTGGACGGCCTCGACGAGTCCGCCGTCGACCTCGCGGACGGCGGTCTCGACCAGCCGCGCGAGGAACGGGATGGCGCCGACGGACAGCGGTACGACCATGGCCTCGGCGCCGATGGTGGTGCCGATCACCCAGCGGGTGAAGGGCAGCACCGAGATCATCAGAATGAGGAAGGGAAGTGAGCGGCCGAGGTTCACGACCACGCCGACGGCCTTGTTGACCGTGGCGTTGCGCAGCAGTCCGCCGCGGTCGGTCAGTACCAGCAGGACGCCCAGCGGGAGTCCTCCGGCGACCGCGATCAGGGTGGACCAGCCGACCATGATCAGGGTTTCCCAACAGGCCTGCGACAGCAGCGGCTGCATCTGCGACCAGCTCACTTCGCGCCCTCCTTGACCGGCTCGTCGGCGCCGACCGGGGCGACGTCGACCTGCAGGCCCTTTTCGCGGAGGAAGCCGATCGGCACCACGTTGTCCTCGAAGGCGCCGGGCAGCTCGATGCGCATCCGGCCGACCTGGCGGCCGCCGATGGTCTCCAGCGCGGCGCCGAGCACGGAGATGTCGATGTTGTAGGTGCGGGAGAGCTGGGAGATGACGGGCTCGGTGGCGGCCTCGCCGTGGAAGGTCAGGTCGACCACGGTGCGGCCCTCGCCGGACGGCTCGCCGCCGACCGGGAAGAGTTCGTGGGCGAGTTCGGAGCCGGGCGTGGCGAGCAGGTCGGTGACCTTGCCGGATTCCACGATGCGGCCTCCCTTCATCAGAGCGGCGGAGTCGCAGATGGCCTTGACCACGTCCATCTCGTGGGTGATGAGCAGGATGGTCAGGCCGAGCTGCTGGTTGAGGTCGCGCAGCAGTTGCAGGATCGAGCGCGTGGTCTCGGGGTCGAGTGCCGAGGTGGCCTCGTCGGAGAGCAGCACCTTGGGGTCGCCGGCCAGGGAGCGGGCGATGCCGACCCGCTGCTTCTGGCCGCCGGACAGCTGCGCCGGGTAGGCGCGGGCCTTGTCGGCCAGGCCGACCAGGTCGAGCAGTTCGAGGGCCTTGCGGCGGCGCTCGCGTCCGGAGACGCCGAGGATCTCCAGGGGCAGTTCGACGTTGTCCCGGACGGTGCGCGAGGACAGCAGGTTGAAGTGCTGGAAGACCATGCCGATGCCGGTGCGGGCGGTCCGCAGGGCGGAGCCCGCGCGGTCGGAGCGTCCGGCGAGCGCGGTCAGGTCGCGGCCGGCCACCTCGACGGTGCCGGAGGTGGGTCGTTCCAGCAGGTTCACGCAGCGGATGAGCGTGCTCTTGCCCGCGCCGCTGCGTCCGACGACGCCGTACACCTCACCCTCGCGGACGTGCAGGTCGACGCCGTCGAGGGCCACCGTCTCCCGGTCGCGGGATCGGTAGACCTTGGTCAGGCCCGTTGTGGTGATCACTGGGTTTCCGTCACTGTCGAGTGCGCGGCGGACGAAAGCCGCACACGGGGTGTATGGACCGCGGGCAGGGCATGGCTGCGCCCCTCGGGGAGCGCGGGGGAAGGTCAGCAGTAGGTGCCGGGCGGCTGGGGGTCGTGCGCCAGCCGGCAGCGGCGGAAGGTCTGCTGCGGTTCCGTGTGCATGGGGTGTGCGATCCGTTGCAGGAGGGGTGGGTCTCGCTTCGGGGCGCGAGACTCAGATGGCGTGGGCCCTCAGCGTGCGCACATTCGACACATACGACGAACACCGGGCGTCATCGCCTCGGTCGCGCGGCAGCGGCGGTTCGTCGTGGTCATGTGCCCCAGTAAAGCAGACCCCCGCTCGGCGTTCCAATATCCGGTCTTCGAGTCCGGAATGTGGACAGGCCGGGGGGCCGGGAACCGGCGATTCCCGGCCGTAATAGAGTCGCGCCATGCTCGACGCGCTCACGATCGCGGTCTCGGCCACGGCGCTGCTCCTGGCGTCCTGGTGCGGTTTCGCGGCTTTCCGCGACCAGCCCACCAAGGACTGGCACTTCATCGGCATGGCCCTGGTGGCGGTGCTGGCGCTCGTCCAGCTGGTGACAGGTGTGGTCAAGCTCACCGGCGGCGAGAAGCCGGTGGACGGTACGACGATCTTCGTGGCGTACCTGATCGGCGCGGCCTGCACCGTCCCGGCGGCGGGCTTCATGTCGCTGACCGAGCGCACCCGCTGGGGCTCGGCGATCGTGGCCGCGGGCGGGGTGATCCTGGCCGTGCTGGAGGTGCGGCTCCACGACATCTGGGGAGGCGTCAGTGCCTGAGACCGCGAAGGACGCCGCCGCGCCGAACGCCGCCGGGCCCGGGATCGGCCGCGGGCCGGGCCGGCTGCTGCTCTCGCTCTACGGCGTCTTCACCGTCGCCGCGCTCTCCCGCGCGATCGTGCAGATCAGCATGCAGTTCGACCAGGCGCCGCTGGCGTACCTGCTCTCCCTGCTGGCGGGCATCGTCTACGCGGTGATCACGGTGGCCCTGTGGCGGGGCGGGGAGGGCGCGCGGAAGGTGGCGCTGGTCAGCTGCGCGCTGGAACTGGCCGGCGTGCTGACGGTGGGCACGCTGACGCTGGTCGACTCCGGGGCGTTCCCCGACCAGACCGTGTGGTCCGACTACGGCATGGGCTATCTGTTCCTGCCCGTCGTCGTGCCGGTGACCGGCCTGCTGTGGCTGCGCCGGCCGGCGCGGCCACAGCAGGACTCCGGATCCTGACGCGGGCTCAGGCGCTCGCGGCGTACGTCTCGGGCCGGGCGGCCGGCTTCTCCATGTGCACCAGGCTCAGGTGGCGCGTGACCGGCTCGACGTTGCCGATCTGCGCGTAGCCCAGCTTGCGGTACAGCTGCAGGTTGACCTCGCTGCGGTGCCCGGTGAAGAGCCGGTAGCGCTTGGCCTCGCTCTCCGCGGCGAGGCGCTCCTCGATGGCCCGCAGCAGCCGGCCGCCGAGTCCGTGCCGCTGCATGCGGGGGTGGACGATCAGCTTGGCGAGCCGCGCGGTGCCGTCCTCGTCCACGGAGCCGCGGACCGAACCCACCACCTCCTCGCCCAGCCGGGCCACCACCACGATCCCGCCCGCGAGTTCGGCGCGCAGCGCCTCGAGGGTCTGGGTCAGCGGTTCTATGCCGTAGTCCCCGTACAGTGCGGCTTCGTCCTGGTAGCAGAGGTACTGCAATTTGAGGATCTTCTCGGCGTCGTCGCCGGTAGCCGCAGAGATGGTCACGCTCATGCCCATGTGCGCTGGCCTCTCCTTCGAGTCCGCCCGGGCCGCGGGGGGTGAGGGTGCGGCGCGGGACGTTGCCCTGAATCGTTTCCGGAAGGCGGCGCGGCCCGTGCACAAGCGTCCGTACGCCGACTGTTTACGGTGCATTACCCCGTCGTACGGGTGATGCAACCCCGGTTGCGAGGATCGTACGCAGGCAACTCAGGCACCGGGAACGCATCGGTCCGAGGCTGCCCTGTGAGATTCCCAACTCCCGGGAGATTTCACGGTAAGAGGGATCGGAACGGGAGATCAGGGCGGATACCAGCTCCGGGCAGCGCCCGGGCAGCCGGCGCGCGGCGGTCAGCAGGGTGCGGCGCTGCTCGGCGGCGAGCACCTGCTGTTCGGTGCTCGGCAGGGCCTCGGCGGCGGGATGGCGGCCCGGGCCGTACGGCGTCTCCCGGCGGGCCCGGCGCACGGCGAGGCGCACCTCGGCCCGCACCGCCCGGCGCAGCCAGCGGGCGGGGTCGGGGGGCGGTTCGGGAAGCTCCAGCAACCGCAGCCACACGGACTGTTCGAGGTCCGCCGCCTCGACGCAGGCGGGGACGGACTCGGCGGCCGCCTCGGCCGCGAGCAGCGGGCGGATGGCGGTCAGCTCTTGGTGTCGCACGCGCGGGGTCATGCCCGCCGGGACATCCCCGGCGCGCCGGGTGGTTGCCCCTTGGCGGGGGAACCACCCGTGCGCGGGAGGGGATCACCTCGTGTTGACGATCACTTCCGGCCGACGAAGTCCGCGCGGGCCAGGAGCGCGGTGTCGCAGTTGTCCGAGAAGATGCCGTCGATGCCCTGCTCGAAGTAGACCTTGAAGGCGCCGAAGGCGTCGCCGTAGGCGTTGGGGTCCGTGCCGACCCGGAAGTCGGCGGGCAGGAAGCTGTTCTCGTTGCGCATCGTGTACGGGTGCAGGATCAGCCCGGCCTTGTGGGCGTCGCGCACCAGCGTGGTGGGCGTGCCGAGCTTGCCGGCCGCGTCGCGCGGGATGATCAGGTTCAGGGTGGGGCCGATGCCCTGCGCGAAACCGGCGATCCACTTCAGCCCGGCCGGGGTGACCAGGTCGGCGACGGTGCGCGGGTCACCGGCGGCGACGAAGTCGTACGGGCGGGTGGTCGCCGCGTCCAGCAGGACGACCTTGGGGTTGCGCAGGCCGAGAGCGCCGAGCCGCTGGATGCTGCCGGGCTCGAAGGACTGCAGGAACAGGGGCGAGTCGCGCTTGTCGCGGCCGTAGCGGCGCAGCAGCTTGGCGAGCCGCTCCTCCAGGCCGAGGCCGATGCCGCGGAAGTAGGTGGGGTGCTTGGTCTCGACGTGCAGCCACACCGCCTTGCCGCGGCGGCGGCCCTGCTCGTCGGCCCAGCGCAGCACCTCCTCGAAGGTGGGCACCTCCCAGTGGCCGTTGTAGACGGTGTTGTGCTGCCGCTGGGCGGGCAGCCGCTCGACCGCGCGCAGGGTCTTCAGCTCGGCGAGGGTGAAGTCCTCGGTGAACCAGCCGGTGGTGGCGACCCCGTCGAGGGTCTTGGTGGTCCGGCGGTTGGCGAACTCGGGGTGGTCGGCGACGTCCGTGGTGCCGCCGATCTCCGGCTCGTGGCGGCAGACGAGGTGCCCGTCCTTGGTGGGGACGACGTCCTGCTCTATGACGTCGGCGCCGAGGTCCAGGGCGAGCTGGTAGGAGCCCAGGGTGTGCTCGGGACGGTAGCCGCTCGCGCCGCGGTGGCCGACGACGGTCGGGACGGGCAGGGGGTGGACGGGCACGGAGCCGTGCGAGGAGCCCCGCTCGGCGGCCGCGGCGGTGCCCGCGCCGCCGAGCACGGTGACGCCGGCGCCGAGCGCGGCGGCCCCGATCAGTGCCCGGCGCCCGGGCCCCCTGCCCTGCTCCCGGCCGCCCTGCTGCTCGTGCGTCATGTGCGCTCCCTCGTGTCGGCCGAACGTCCGTCCGGCTCCTGCCAAGCGACGCGCGCATCGTAGGCGGGCCCGAGTTTCCTTCGAGCTGCGATCGACGGAACGTGGCGGAAACGCACGTCAACAATGCGTACCGGTCGTGTGAACCCGGTGTGCGTGTCGCGCCGTGGCGGAAGTATCGTCCTCGGCGGGAGAGGCGCACACTGGTGGGCGAACCCCGCGGGAGTCCGGCCGGACTCCCGCCGACCACGACCGGAGGACCCGTTGTTCCGCATCATCCTCAAGGCACTGCTCGGAGTACTGATGCGCGTCCTGTTCCGCCCCCGGGTCGAGGGCGCGGAGCACATCCCGGGCGACGGCCCCGTGATCCTCGCCGGCAACCACGTCACCTTCATCGACTCGATGTTCCTGTCACTGGTCGTGAAGCGTCAGGTCTTCTTCATCGGCAAGGACGAGTACGTCACCACCCCCGGGGTCAAGGGCCGGCTGATGGCGGCCTTCTTCACCTCCGTCGGCATGATCCCGGTGGACCGCGACGGCGGGCACGGCGGCGTCGCCGCCCTCATGACCGGTCGTCGCATCCTCGACGAGGGCCGGGTCTTCGGCATCTACCCCGAGGGCACCCGCTCCCCCGACGGCCGCCTGTACCGCGGCCGCACCGGCGTGTCGCGGCTGGCGCTGATGACCGGCGCACCGGTCGTCCCGTTCGCGATGGTCGACACCGACCGGATCCAGCCGGGCGGCGCCGGCGTCCCGCGGGTGCACCGCTTCACCGTCCGCTTCGGCAAGCCGCTGGAGTTCTCCCGCTACGAGGGCATGGACCGCGACCGCTATGTGCTGCGCGCCGTCACCGACGAGGTGATGAGCCATGTGATGCGGCTGTCCGGCCAGGAGTACGTCGACATCTACGCCACCAAGGCGAAGGCGTCCAAGGCCACGGACCACGCGACGGCGGCGTAGCCCCTCCCCCGCGGCGTCTCACCCTCACAGGCGCGGCATCCGGCCGACCGGCCCGTTGCCCGCGGGCGTCCGCGCCGGGGTGAGCGCGACCTCGCCGCGCGGGCCGCGGGAGATCTGGCCGATGCTCGCCGACAGGTCGGCCTCCATCCCCCCGGGCAGTTTGAGGCGGATCAGCACCGGCAGCAGGAACCCCACCGCGATGAGCCCGGCCAGCACCGGGGTGAGCGTCGTGAGCATCACGGCGGTGACATGGTGCTTCCACAGGAAGTCCACCCAGGCCGCGCCGAGCACGGCGGTGGCCACCAGCACCAGGACCGCGCTGCTCAGTCGGCTCCCGCGGGCGGCGCGTGCGTCCTCCTCCAGCAGCCGCAGCGCCCGCTCCGCGTCCTGGTGCGCCGGGTCGAGGCGGCGGCAGCGGGTGAGGAAGCGCTGGGCGCGTCGCCGGTGGAGCAGTTTCAGCCGGACGTCGACGGTCTGCGTGCCCAGCCGCTGCTCCACCACCCCTGCCACGAAGTGCGGTTCGGCCTCGCGCTCGGCCAGCCGGATCGCGGCCCGCGCCTCCTGGCCCGCGTCGCGGTGGCGGTCGGCGTTCTGCTCGGCGTCGCCGGCCTGCACCAGCAGGCGCGCGAGCGCGAGCCGCAACTGCCACTCCGGCTGGTCCCGCATCCCGCGCCGGCCCAGCACGCGGCGCAGTTCCTCCTCGGCGGCGCCGAGGTCCCCCGCGCCCTCCGCCAGCGCCACCGCGAGCCCGAGGGCCGCGCTGCCGCTGTCCGGGTCCACGGCGACCGCCCGGCGGAACTCGCCGGCCGCCTCCGCCGTCATGACGTCGCCCCCGCCCTCCCGGGCCCGGTGCAGCGCGAGGCTGCCCAGTTCGACGTGGGCCTGTACGTCGTACCAGTCCAGCTCGACGGCCCGGCGCAGCACGGCCTCGGCCTCCGTGTAGCGGCCGAGCTGCACATAGAGCGCGCCCAGTTCGGTGTGGGAGCGGCCGTACGGGTCCAGTTCCACGGCGCGGGCGAAGTGCCGCTCGGCGGCGGCGGGCTCCCCGCGCCGGTGCGCGATCAGCCCGAGGCAGGTGTGGGCGGCTGCGTTGCGCGGGTCCTCGCGGCCGACGGCCCGGCAGTGGGCGGCCGCCTCCGCGAGACGTCCGTCCGACTGCGGGCCGCCGGGGCCGAGGTCCGCGAGGCGCACCAGCGACCAGGCGCGGCCGAGCCGGAAGTCGTGGTCGTGCGGCCGGCCCCGCAGGACCTCCGCGAAGGCGTCCGCCGCGTCCAGCGGGCGCTGGTCCATCAGCGCGACCCAGCCGGTCGCGGCACGGGCCTCCGCGCGTCCGAGGGGTCCGGGCGCGGATTCCAGCAGTTCCTCCAGGACCTGCGCGGCCGGGATGTGGTCGCCGCGCTCCGCGTGCACCGCGGCCAGCTGGAAGCGGAGCGATGTCAGGTGCGGGCGGACGCGGGTGAACTCCTCGACGCGGCGCTCGGCCTCGTCCAGGCTGCCGCATTCGCGCAGCGTGGTGACCAGCTGGTCGTGGGCGGTCACGCTGTACGGGGCGTCGGCCACGGCGCGTTCGCACTGGGCCAGGGCCTCGTCGTACCGGTGCCGCTCGCGGAGCACGGCGGCGAGGCGGCAGCGCACCGACACCGCGTCCGGGACCCTGCCGAGCAGCGCCTCCGCGGCCTGCTCAGCCTCCTCGCAGCGGCCCAGTCCGGCGAGGGTGTCGATCAGCAGCCGGCACGCCCACTCGTGCTCCGGGTCGAGTTGCAGGGCCCGCCGCAGATGCGGCAGCGCCTCCTCCCGGCGGTAGGTGTCGGCGAGCACCTGCGCGGTCGCGACGTGCGCGGCGGCGATCCCGGGGTGGCCGCCGCGCGCCCGGCGGGCGACCGCCTCCGCCTCGTTCCACCGCCGCAGCGAGCACAGCACCTCCACCTTGAAGGTCAGGGTGCGGACCCGGTCCGGACGCAGGGTGAGGGCGCGGTCGACGCTCTCCAGGCACTCCGTGTCCTTGTCCTGGTCCCAGAGGCAGTAGGCCAGGTCCATGTGGGCGTCCGGCGCCGTGGGACGGCGCTCGGCGCCGCGCCGCAGCACCTGTTCGGCCTCGTCCCATTGCCGTGAGCGCCGCAGGAGCCAGCCGAGCAGGTCCACGGCGCCGGAGGCGTCGTCGGTGAGTTCCGCGGCGCGCCGGGCGAACGGCAGGCCATCGCCGGGGCGTTCCATCGCGGAGTACAGCCAGCCGACGGCGGTCAGCACCTCGGGGTCGTCGGACCGGAGACCCGCGGCGTCCTCGGCGGCCCGCTCGGCCTCGTCCCAGCGTCCGAGCCTGCGCAGGACGGCGAGCCTGCCGAGCAGCGCGTCGCGGTGGTCCGGTTCGCGCCGCAGCGCCTCCTCGTACGCCTCACACTCCTCGGTCCGGCGCTCCTGCTCGCCGAAGCACGCGGCGAGCAGACAGGGGCCCGCGGCCGAGCGCGGCGATGCGGCGGCGGCCCGGCGGGCGGCCGACTCGGCCGCCGGCAGGTCCCCGCGGCCGAGGTGCGCCGTGGCGAGCAGTTCCAGCGCCTCCAGGTCGTCCGGGCGCAGGCGCAGGCACTCCTCGGCCGCGGCGCGGGCCCTGTCGTGGTCGTCCCGCCCCAGGGCCGTCCTGGCCCGCTGGGCGGCCACGACGTCGGCGGGTACGCCCCGGTGCACGGCCTCCTCCAGGGCGGCCTCGGCCTCGCTCCACCGCTCCGCCGCACGCAGACCGTCGAGCCTGGCGACGTGTGCGTCCGCCGAGCGGGCGTCGAGGCGCAGGGCGCGGTCCACGGCCGCCAGCGCCTCCTCGGTGCGCTCCGCGGCGAACAGGACCGTCGCCAGGAGGGCATGGGCCTCGGGGTCGTCGGCGGCGGTCTCGGCGCCCTGCCGGGCGGCGGCCTCGGCGTCGGCGAGACGGCCCAGGCCGTACAGGGACCGCACGCGCAGGCGGGCCGCGAAGCCGCGTTCCGGTTCCGCGCGGAGTGCGGCCTCGCACTCCTCGACCGCCCGCGCGTACCTCTGCCGCGCGAAGGACAGGCAGGCCTGCTCCTCCAGGAGCAGGCCCTCCAGACGTCCGGTGCGGTCCGCCTCGCGCAGCGAGGCGATCATCTCCGCCGTGTCGTCCCAGCGGCGGGCGCCGCGCAGCAGGGCCAGCGAACGCTCCATCAGATAGGTGTCAGCGGGTGCGAGTTCCCTGGCGCGCGTCACGGCGGCGAGTGCCTCGTCGTACCGGCCGGCCGCGCCCAGGGCCCCGGACAGGCGCAGCAGTGCCTCCGGATCGGCGGGCCGCAGCGCGGCCGCGTGCCGGACGGCCTCGGTCGCCCCGTCGACGTCGCCGCCGCGTCTCAGCAGGTCGGCCCGGACGCCGAGCGCCCAGTCCGAGCACGGGTCCAGCGCCAGGGCCTCCTCGGTACGGGCCAGGGCGCGGTCGAGTGCTCCGCAGGCCAGTTCGGCGGCGGCGAGTTCCAGCCTGACACCGGGCGCGTACGGGCACTCCCGGGCGGCCCGCCGTCCCGTGGCGAGTGCCTCCGCCGGGTCGCCGCCGCGTCGTTGCGCCTCGGCCTTGCACTCCCAGGCGAGATCGCAGTGCGGTTCCAGCGCGAGCGCCCGGTCGCAGGCCGCGACCGCCTCGTCCGTACGTCCGAGGTCGATGAGGCAGCGGGCGTGTTCGACGTGCGCCTCGGGGCGCCGCCCGTAGCGCGCGGCGAGGCGCTCGGCCGCCTCCAGCGCGGCCCGGCCGTCCCCGCGGCGGCTCTCGTACCGGACCTCGGCGGTCAGCACGGCGACGTCGTCCCGGTCCAGGGAGCGGGCGGAGAGCAGTTTGGCGTGGGCCGGTTCGCCGCCGCCCCGGCTCGCCGCGATGCGTACGGCCGCGCAGCGGACCTCGACGGGGTCGGCGAGCGCGTGCTCGGCGTCCTCCAGGCCCCTCAGCGCGGCGGCGGTGTCACCGAGTTCGACGCGGGTCCACGCGGCCCCGATCCAGCCCTCCGCGTGGCGCGGTCCGACGGAGGTGGCCTGTTCGAAGGCCGCCAGCGCCTCGTCCCAGCGGCACGAGCCGTGGTGCAGCCAGCCCAGCGCCGTGTGGACGTCCGCGGACCGCGGGTGCCGCGCCGCGGCCGCCGTTCCCTCGGCCAGGGCCTCGTCGAGGCGGCCCATGCGGTCGAGGGCCGCCACGCGCCACCCCGCGGCGGGGCCGCATTCCGGGTCGTGGCGCAGGGCTGCGGCGAACTCCTCCAGGGCGGCCCGGTGTTCGTACTGCCGCAACCGCAACCGGCCGCGTGCGACGTGCAGTCGGGCCGTCCGCTCGGGATCGCCCTCCGCGCGGGCGAGCTCCGCGCCGATGAGGGCCTCGGTCTCCTCGTAGCGGCAGTCGAGGGTGTACTCCCTCAGGACAGCCAGGACGTCGGTGTCCTGACCGGGCTGTGCGTCCGTGCTCATGGCGCTCCCTCCCCCGCGGCGGGTACCGGCAGCATACGGAGTGCGATCCGGCCCCGTGCGGGCGGAGTCGGCGGCCGGCGGCCGGCGGCCGCCGCAACCCGCGGACCCGTACGGCGCGTCCCTTCCGGTGACGGATCCACCGGGGCGGGGGGACCTGTGCAGTACATAGAGGTGACGGAGCTGGCGGGGGTGCGGTCGGCGGTCGTCCGCTTCCGCAGCCGCGGGACGGCGCTGGCCTTCGAGCTGTACCCGATGATCCATCTGGCGGAGCCGGCCTTCTACGAGGAGGTGACGGCCCGTCTGCGCGCCTCCTGCGACCTGGTGATCGCCGAGGGCGTCCGGGGCAGTACGGCGACGCGGGCGCTCACCCGGTCGTACCGCAGCCTCGCGGGCCACCAGCGGCTGGGGCTCGTCGTCCAGGACATCGACTTCGCCACGCTGGGCGTGCCGGTGATGTGCCCGGACATGAGCGGTGCGGAGTTCGACGGCCGGTGGCGGCGGCTGCCGCTCAGGGAACGGGCGGCGCTGGCCGCGCTCGTCCCCGCCTACGTCGCGGGCATGCGGCTGCTCGGCACGCGCCGCTTCCTCGCCCGGCACATGCAGCTCGAGGACCTGCCGGATGACGACGAGGAGACGGAGCTCTGGACGGACGACCTGGTACTGCACCAGCGCGACCGCCTGCTGATCGACGCGCTGAGGCATCTGCACCACGCCCGGGCCGGCCGTACCGAGCCGTTCACGGCCGGGATCCTGTACGGCGCGGCACACATGCGCGCGGTGACGACGGCGCTGATGGACCTGGGTTACCGGCCGGCCGGCTCGCAGTGGCTCACGGTCTTCTCCCTCGACGACCCCGGCGCCGCCTGACCCGGTGCGGGGACGGAGACGAGGCCGGCGGCGGCGCGTCCCACCCGGAGCCGCCGAACGCCCGGGTGCGGCACGGCACTTCGCCTTGCGGCCGCAGTCCTCAGTGGCCCACCGCGGAGACCCGGCCCTCCGCGAGACGCCCGCCGCGCAGCAGGCGCCAGGCGGCGGTGGCGGCCAGCAGGAGGACGGCGCCGCCGGCGCCGGACGCGGCGCGCAGGCCGTCCGTGAAGGCGGCGGGGTCGGCCGAGGCGGGGCCGCCGGAGATCCCGGTGACGACGGAGCCCAGCAGGGCGATGCCGAGGGCGGCGCCGAGTTCGTACGCGGTCTCGGAGACGCCGGAGGCGGCACCGGCCTGCCGAGGGGGGACGCTGGAGAGGATGACGTCGGCGGTGACGGTGAACGACAGCCCGGCTCCGGCCCCGACGACCAGCAGGGCGGCGCCGAGGAAGAGATAGCCCGTGTCCGGGCGCAGGGCCAGCAGCGCGAGCAGGGCGAGTCCGGTGGCGCCGAGCCCGCCCGCGACGGCGACGCGGACCGACCAGCGGCGCGCGACGGCGCCGGCGGCGAGTCCGGTGGCGGCGGCGCCGAGGGTCGCGGGGAGTTCGCACAGGCCGGCCTGGAGCGGGGAGCGGCCCTGGACGAGCTGGAGGAACTGGGAGAGGAAGAAGACGCTCCCGGCGAGCCCGAGCACGGTGAGCAGGTCCGCCAGCACGGCGCCGGAGAAGCCCCGGTGCCGGAAGAGCCGCATGTCCAGCAGTGGCTTGGGCAGGGCGAGCTGCCTGCGGACGAAGGTGTGCAGGCAGGCCGCGCCGAGGAGGCCCGCACCGGCCGCGCCGGCGCCGGGGCCGTGCACGGCGAGCTGCTTGACGGCGTAGACGACGCCGAACATGCCGAACAGCGAGAGCAGGACGCTCAACGGGTCCCAGGGGCCGGGCTCGGGGTCGCGGGACTCGGGCAGCAGCCGGGCGCCGACGACCAGCAGCAGTGCCATGACGGGCAGGTTGATGAGGAAGACCGAGCCCCACCAGAAGTGCTCGAGGAGTATCCCTCCGGCGACCGGGCCGAGGGCCGCGCCCGCGGTCGAGACGGCGCCCCAGACGCCGATGGCGAAGCTCCGCTCGCGCGGATCGGGTGAGAGGGTGCGGATCAGCGCGAGTGTGGAGGGCATGAGGGTGGCGCCCGCGACGCCCATGAGGGCGCGGGCGGTGATGAGCATGCCGGGGCTCGTGGCGTACGCGGCGAGCACGGAGAGCGCGCCGAAGGCGGCGGTGCCGGTGAGCAGCAGCCGCTTGCGGCCGACGCGGTCGCCGAGACCGCCCATGGAGACGAGCAGGCCCGCGATGACGAAGGAGTAGACGTCGCCGATCCACAGCAGCTGGGTGGAGGTGGGCCGCAGGTCCGCGCTGAGGAAGGGCACGGCGAGGCCGAGCACGGTGGCGTCGACGGCGATGAGCAGCAGCGCGAGGGTGAGGACGCCGAGGGCGAGCCAGCGGGCGGGGTGGCCGCGGTCGTCGTGGCGGGGGGTCGTGACGGGTGCGGCGGTGGTCATGACCCGCCCCGGGGGGCGCGCAGCATGCCGCCGAGCAGCAGGTCCGTGACCATGCGGGCGGAGTCGAGGCGGGCCATGCGGCCGTCCTGGACGGACCAGGCCGAGGCGGCGATGAGCGCGTACAGCGCCTCGACGAGCCAGGCGGGGGTCAGGTCGTAGCGGAAGGCGCCGGTTTCCTGGCCGCGCCGGAAGAGCGCGGCGACCCGGGTGTCGATGCGCGCCCAGCCGTCGTTGATCTCGGCGAAGTCGTAGATCTGGTTCTCGCCGTAGAGGAAGGCCAGGAAGCCGGAGACGGGCACGGCCTCGTCGATGAGCCGGCGGACGGCCTCGACGGGGTCGCCCTCCTCGATGCGCGCCGCGTCCAGGCGCTCCTCGGTCTGCTCGATGCCGAGCACGCCGAGCGCCCGCACCAGCGCGTCCCTGCCGGGGAAGTGCCGGTGGAGCGTGGCGCGGCTGACGCCGGCGGCCTTGGCGATCTCCTCCATGGAGGCCGTGGCGCGCCGCGACAGCAGATCGGCCGCGTCCCGCAGGACCTGCTCACGATCGAAGCTCATGAGACAAGGCTAATGCATACGAGACGTTGATGTCTCAAACGCGAGGACGAAGAAGCCCGGCCGGGTGGACGGACCCGGCCGGGCTCCCCGCTCTCGGGATCAGCTCTTGGCCTGCGCCCACGCCAGTTGGACCGCGAGGTCCCGCTTGACCTCGGCGAGCTGGACGACCACCGCCGACGGCGCGGTCCCGCCGCGACCGTCACGGGCGGCCAGCGCGCCGTGGACGTCGAGCACGGTGCGCACCTGCGCGGTGAGGTGGGGCGAGATCTTCGTGAACTGCTCGTCGGTCAGCTGGTCCAGCTCGATGCCCTCGGCCTCGCAGACCTTGACGCACTCCCCCGCGACCTCGTGTGCGACGCGGAAGGGCACCCCCTGCTTCACCAGCCACTCGGCGATGTCCGTGGCGAGCGAGAAGCCGGCCGGGGCCAGCTCCTCCATGCGCTCCCGGTTGACGGTGAGCGTGGCCATCATGCCCGTGAAGGCGGGCAGCAGGACCTCGAGGGTGTCGCAGGAGTCGAAGACCGGCTCCTTGTCCTCCTGCAGGTCCCGGTTGTACGCCAGGGGCAGCGCCTTCAGCGTGGCCAGGAGGCCGGTCAGGTTGCCGATGAGCCGCCCGGACTTGCCGCGGGCGAGTTCGGCGATGTCCGGGTTCTTCTTCTGCGGCATGATCGACGAACCGGTGGAGAAGGCGTCGTGGAGGGTGACGAAGGAGAACTCCTTCGTGTTCCAGATGATGACCTCCTCCGCGATCCGCGAGAGGTCGACGCCGATCATGGCGGTGACGAAGGCGAACTCGGCGACGAAGTCGCGCGAGGCCGTGCCGTCGATGGAGTTGGCCACCGAGCCGTGCTCGAAGCCGAGGTCCCGGGCGACCGCCTCCGGGTCCAGCCCCAGCGAGGAACCGGCCAGCGCGCCGGAGCCGTACGGGGAGACGGCGGTGCGCACGTCCCACTGCCGCAGCCGCTCGGCGTCCCGGGACAGCGCCTGGACGTGGGCGAGCACATGGTGGGCGAAGAGCACCGGCTGCGCGTGCTGCAGATGGGTGCGGCCGGGCATGGCGACGTCGATGTGCGTCTCGGCGAGCCGGACCAGGGCGTGCTGCAGCTCGGCGATCAGGCCGCCGATGATCCGGGCGTGGTCGCGCAGGTACATCCGGAAGAGTGTGGCGACCTGGTCGTTGCGGGACCGGCCGGCGCGCAGCTTGCCGCCGAGGTCGGGACCGAGCCGCTCCAGCAGGCCGCGCTCCAGGGCGGTGTGGACGTCCTCGTCGGCGATGGTCCCGGTGAAGGAGCCGTCGGCGACGTCGGATTCCAGCTGGTCGAGCCCGGCGAGCATGCGGGTCAGCTCGACGTCGCTGAGCAGCCCCGCCTTGTGCAGCACGCGCGCGTGGGCGCGGGAGCCCGCGATGTCGTACGGCGCGAGCCGCCAGTCGAAGTGGACGGACGCGGAGAGTTTGGCAAGCGCCTCCGCGGGACCGTCGGCGAAACGCCCGCCCCAGAGCCGGACGTCGCCGCTGTTGGTGCTCACTGCTCTGCTCGCTTCCCTCGGGGGTGGATGTGCGCCCGCCTCCCCGCCCGGACGGGCGAGGAGGCGGGCTGCCGTGGTCGAGGCTACTGACCGGGCGCTGTCGTCAAAGTACCGCCGGCCGCCCGGAGGGCGTGGCAGGCGGGACCTTGACGACAGCGCCTAGGCCAGGTCGCGCTTGGCGGCGATCTTCGACGACATGCCGAAGATCTCGATGAAGCCCTTGGAGAGGGACTGGTCGAACGTGTCGCCGGTGTCGTACGTCGCCAGGTTGAAGTCGTACAGGGACTCGGCGGACTTGCGGCCGGTGACGACGGCGCGGCCGCCGTGCAGGGTCATCCGGATGTCGCCGGTGACGTGCTGGTTGGCCTCCTCGATGAAGCCGTCCAGGGCCCGCTTGAGCGGGGAGAACCACAGGCCGTCGTAGACCAGCTCGCCCCAGCGCTGCTCGACCTGCCGCTTGTAGCGGGCCAGTTCGCGCTCGACGGTGACGTTCTCCAGCTCCTGATGGGCGGTGATCAGGGCGATCGCGCCCGGAGCCTCGTACACCTCGCGGGACTTGATGCCGACCAGGCGGTCCTCGACCATGTCGATCCGGCCGACGCCCTGTGCCCCCGCGCGCTCGTTGAGCTGCTGGATGGCCTGCAGGACCGTGACCGGCTTGCCGTCGACGGCGACCGGGACGCCCTGCTCGAAGGTGATGATCACCTCGTCGGCCTCGCGGGCCGCGGCGGGGTTCTGGGTGTACTCGTAGACGTCCTCGATCGGGGCGTTCCAGATGTCCTCGAGGAATCCGGTCTCGACGGCGCGGCCGAAGACGTTCTGGTCGATCGAGTACGGGGACTTCTTGGTGGTGGCGATCGGGAGGTTCTTCTCCTCGCAGAACGCGATCGCCTTGTCCCGGGTCATCGCGTAGTCGCGGACCGGCGCGATGCAGGTCAGCTCGGGCGCGAGGGAGGAGATGCCGGCCTCGAAGCGGACCTGGTCGTTGCCCTTGCCGGTGCAGCCGTGGGCGACGATCGAGGCGCCGTGCTTCTTGGCGGCGGCCACGAGGTGCTTGACGATGGTCGGCCGGGAGAGCGCGGAGACCAGCGGGTAGCGGTCCATGTAGAGGGCGTTGGCCTTGATCGCCGGGAGGCAGTACTCGTCGGCGAACTCGTCCCTGGCGTCGGCGACCTCGGCCTCCACCGCGCCGCAGGCCAGCGCCCGCTTGCGGATGACGTCCAGGTCCTCGCCGCCCTGGCCGACGTCCACGGCCACGGCGATGACCTCGGCGCCGGTCTCCTCGGCGATCCATCCGATGGCGACGGAGGTGTCCAGTCCGCCCGAGTAGGCGAGTACGACGCGCTCGGTCACGGGTCTCTCCTTTGGTGCGCGAGGTCGAGTGCGTATGGCGGCGGTGATGATGCATACGCTGTTGGGTATAAGTATGCACTCCTCTGCATGCTTCGTCAATCGGCCGTGTCGGCGCAGGTCACAGGCGTGTCGGCGGCTCGCCGCGCCACCCGAGCCGAGGGCGCTCCGGCCGCCCCGCACGGCTGCTCCCCGCTCCGCGCGGCCATACCACAACGCCTCACGCCACGTAGCGAGAAACCGGGCTTTGAGCAGCGGCGCGAGCGCGCGCGTATCCATGGGCATGGCGGCCACGACCACGATGATCCACAACAGCAGGGCGGGCAGGCGGCAGGCCATGCGCCGGATCCGGCCCCGCCGTTCCCCCGCGATCCCGCTGCTCCTCCTGGCCTGGGCGGGCGCCGCCGGGGTCGTGTGGCTGTGGTGGGGCAACACCCCCTACGTCCAGCCCACCACGGCCGGCCGGCTGACCGCCGCGGGCCGGATCACCGGCCTGCTCGGCGGCTACGCCATCGCCCTGGTCGTCCTGCAGATGGCCCGTGTCCCCGCGCTGGAGCGGCGCGTGGGCAGCGACCGGGTGGCGCGCTGGCACGCGATGAGCGGCCGCTACGCCGTCTCCCTCGTCGTCGCGCACGTCGCGCTGATCCTGTGGGGCTACTCCGAGCAGTCCGGGCAGCCGGTGGTGCAGCAGTCGGTCGCCGTGGTCATGGACTACCCGCGGATGATCGAGGCGACCGCGGGCACCGTGCTGCTGCTGGTCGTCGGCTTCGTCTCGGCGGGCGTGCTGCGCCGACGGCTGCGCTACGAGACCTGGTACTACATCCACCTGCTGACCTACGCCGCGGTCTACCTGACCTTCTGGCACCAGCTCGCCACCGGCGCCGAGTTCGCGGGCAGCGCCACCGCGCGCGGCGTCTGGTACGCGCTGTACGGGTCGGTGACGGCGCTGGTGCTCTGGTACCGGGTGCTGGTGCCCGTCCGGCTGAACATGCGGCACCGCATGCGGGTCGCGGAGACCGTGGAGGAGGCGCCGGGCGTGGTCTCGGTGCTGATCACGGGACGCAGGCTGCACCGCCTCGGCGCCGAGCCCGGCCAGTTCTTCCGCTGGCGCTTCCTCGCCGAGGGGATGCGCTGGAGCGCCAACCCCTACTCCCTGTCCGCGCCGCCGCGGCCCGACCTGCTGCGGATCACCGTCAAGGCGGTGGGCGGCCACAGCTCCGCGCTGGCCACGCTCGAGCCCGGCACGCGGGTGTGGGCCGAGGGCCCGTACGGCGCCATGACGGCCTCCCGCCGCCGCGGCGGCAAGGTGCTGCTGCTGGCCGGCGGCGCGGGGATCACCCCGCTGCGCGCGCTGTTCGAGACGCTGCCGGCCGCGCCGGGCGACCTCACCCTGCTCTACCGGGCCCGCAGCAGGCAGGACCTCGCGCTGTGGGCCGAGCTGGAGGAGATCGCGGCCGAGCGCGGCGCGCGCCTGGTGTACGCGGTGAACGGACCCGACGGCGCCCGCCCGGAGATCACCGCGCAGGGACTGCGGCGGATGCTGCCGGACATCGACCGGCACGACGTGTACCTGTGCGGCCCCCCGGGGCTGGCCGAGGAGTCGTACTCCGCGCTGCGCGAGGCCGGAGTGCCGGAACGACGTATCCACCACGAGTCCTTCGAGATGTGAGGTCCGAGTGAAGAAGAAGCACCCGCTGCGCCGGATCCTCCTGAGCAGCGTGACGACCGTCTCCGGGGTCGTGCTGCTGCTCGCCCTGAAGCCGACGACGGCGCCGTTCACCTCGCAGGCCGGGGGCCCGGCACAGCAGGTGCCGCCGGCCTCCGCGGCCGCCTCGCCCGCGGCCCCCTCGCCCGCGGGCCCCGACCCCTCGGTGCCGGTGTCCTCGAACCCCGCGGACGGCGGCGGGTCCGGCGGTACGCGGGATTCCGGCGGGCAGGGCGGCGCACCCGCGCGGAAGACCGTCACCGGGGACGCCGCGCAGACCAGCTACGGCCCCGTCCAGGTCAAGATCACGGTCGAGGACGGGCGGATCGTCTCGGCGGCCGCCGTACAGGCCCCCGCCGGCACCCCCACCAGCGACCGGCTCACCGCCACCGCCGTCCCGGAGCTCAACCGGGCGGCGGTCACCGCGCAGAGCGCGCAGATCGACACCGTCTCCGGCGCCTCCTTCACCAGCGAGGGCTACCGGACGTCGCTGCAGAGCGCCCTGGACAAGGCCGGTGCCTGACGATGTCCGAGAACCCGCCGCGCCTGCGGCACGTGGAGCACTGCATGGGGACGGTGTTCTCCTTCGACGTGCGCGGCGCCCGCGACCCCCGTGTCCGGGACGCCCTGGACGAGGCGGTGGCGGGCCTGCACGAGGTCGACGCGGTGTTCTCCACCTTCCGCGCCGACAGTGAGATCAGCCGGCTGGGCCGCGGTGAACTCGCCCTCGCGGAGTGCTCACCCGAGGTGCGGGAGGTCCTCGGGCTGTGCGAGGACGCCGAGCGCCGCACCGACGGCTGGTTCACGCCGCGCTACGCGGGCCCCGGCACCGCGCTCGACCCCACCGGCCTGGTCAAGGGGTGGGCGGTGGAGCGGGCCGTCCGCACGATCGCGGCGGCGGGCGCCGGCAAGGTCTGCCTCAACGGCGGCGGCGACGTCCAGCTGACCGGCGGCCCCTGGCGGGTCGGCATCGCCGACCCGCTGCGGCCCGGAGGACTCGCCACCGTCGTCGAGGCCGACGGCGAACTGGCCGTCGCCACCTCCGGTCCCGCCGAGCGCGGCTGTCACATCCTCGACCCCCGCACGGGCGCCCCGCCCGCCGGGGGCGCCGCGTCGCTCACCGTGGTGTGCGCCTCCCTCACCGAGGCGGACACCTGGGCGACGGCCGGCTACGCCATGGGCGGCCGGGCCCGCGAGTGGCTGGAAGCACTCCCCGACGTGGAGGCCTTCGGCGTCGCCGCCGACGGCACGACCTGGCACACCAAGGGATTCGGGCGTTTCGTCGCCAAGTTGAGCGCTTGACGATCAGCTGTTGCAGGTGGCAAGAATGCGTCACATGGATCTGCAACTGAACGGCAAGGTCGTGCTGGTCACCGGAGGGTCCGACGGACTCGGCGCGGCCCTTGTCCGGCGGCTGGCCGCCGAGGGCGCCCGGGTGGCGCTGTGCGGACGTGACTCCGAGCGCATCGAGCACGTGGTGAAGGAGCTGGGCGCCACCGGTGCCGACGTGCTGGGCGTGCCCGCCGACGTCACCCGTCCCGAGGACCTCGAGCGCTTCGTCGCCGCCGCCGACGGGCGATGGGGACGGATCGACGCCGTGGTGAACAACGCCGGCCGCAGCGCGGCCGGGTTCTTCGAGCGCCAGGACGACTCGGTGTGGGAGGAGGACCTGCAGTTGAAGCTGCACGCCGCGGTACGGCTGACCCGGCTGGCCCTCCCCCACCTGCGCGCCGCGGGGGGCGGCGGCGTCGTCAACACCCTCGCCGTGTCGGCCAAGGCCGCCGGCGCGGGCAGCACCCCGACCTCGGTCTCCCGTGCGGCCGGCCTGGCCCTGACCAAGGCGCTGTCCAAGGAACTCGGGCCCGACAACATCCGGGTCAACGCCGTCCTCGTCGGCCTGGTCGAGAGCGGCCAGTGGACCCGGCAGGCCGAGCAGCGCGGGATCGCCGTCGAGGAGCTGTACGCCACGATGGGCCGCGACTCCGGCATCCCGCTGGGCCGGGTGGGCCGCGCCGAGGAGTTCGCGGACCTGGTGGCGTTCCTGCTGTCCGCCCGGGCCGGCTACGTGACCGGCACCGGCATCAACTTCGACGGCGGCCTGAGCCCCGTCGTCTGACGGGGACGGGGAAAGCAGAGGCAGAGGGGCCCGGGCTCGGCCCGGGCCCTCCGCTCTAGCCGCCCGCGGCCAGGCGCAGCAGGTGCTCGGCGACCGCCTGCCCGCCGGCCGGGTCGCGGCTGATCAGCATGACCGTGTCGTCGCCCGCGATCGTGCCGAGGATGTCGTACACCTCGGCCTGGTCGATCGCGGACGCGAAGAACTGCGCCGCGCCCGGCGGGGTGCGGACGACGACGAGGTTGGCCGAGGCCTCCGCCGAGATCAGCAGCTCACTGGCGAGGCGGCGCATCCGCTCCTCCTTCACCGACTCCCCGAGCGGTGCCATGGGGGTGCGGAAACCGCCCTCGCTGGGCACGGCGTAGATGAGTTCGCCGTTGTTGGTGCGGATCTTCACCGCGCCCAGTTCGTCGAGGTCGCGGGAGAGCGTCGCCTGGGTGACGCTCAGCCCGTCGTCGGAGAGCAGCTTGGCGAGCTGGCTCTGGGAACGCACCGGCAGCCGGTTCAGGATGTCCACGATCCGCCGGTGGCGTGCCATCCGGGTCTGCGGTACGGCCGCGGCTCCCCCGCCGGCCTGCTGCTGCGCCTCGCTCATCGTCGACTCATTCCCCGGATCGCGGTCCCTCTGCGGCGTGTACGGCGTCGAGGACGCCCGGCAGCGCCCCCAGGAAGGCGTCCACCTCGGCGTCACCGAGGATCAGCGGCGGGGCGAGCCGCACCGTGTCGGGTACGGCGGCGTTCACCAGGAGTCCGGCGTCCTGAGCCGCCTTCTGCACCTGCGCGGAGAGCGGCTCGGTGAGCACGATACCCAGCAGGAGGCCCGCACCGCGCACATGATCGACCAGAGGGTGGCCCAGCGCCTCGACGCCCTGGCGCAGCTTCTCGCCCTGGCGCTTGACGTTCTCCAGCACGCCCTCCTGGGCGATGGTGTCCAGAACGGCGAGCGCCGCCGCGCAGGCCACCGGGTTGCCTCCGAAGGTGGTGCCGTGCTGACCGGGGGTCAGCAGGTCGGCCGCGGGGCCGAAAGCGAGCGTGGCGCCGATGGGCAGTCCGCCGCCGAGCGCCTTGGCCAGGGTGACGACGTCCGGCTCGACGCCCTGCGCCTGGTGCTCGAACCAGTGGCCGGTGCGGCCGATGCCGGTCTGCACCTCGTCCATGACGAGCAGGGTGCCGGTGGCACGGGTGATCTCCCGTGCGGCGGCCAGGTAGCCGGCCGGAGGCACGACGACGCCGTTCTCGCCCTGGACGGGCTCGAGCATCACCAGCGCGGTCTCCTCGGTGACCACGGCGCGCAACGCGTCGGCGTCGCCGTACGGCACATGGGTGACGTCACCGGGCAGCGGGCGGAAGGACTCCTGCTTCTTGGGCTGCCCGGTGAGCGCGAGCGCGCCCATGGTGCGGCCGTGGAAGCCGCCGTCGGTGGCCACCATGTGCGTACGGCCCGTCAGCCGGCCGATCTTGAAGGCGGCTTCGTTGGCCTCGGCGCCGGAGTTGCAGAACAGCACGCGGCCGGGGCGGCCGGACAGCTGGAGCAGCCGCTCGGCGAGGGCGACCGTGGGCTCGGCGATGAAGAAGTTGGAGACGTGGCCGAGGGTCGCGATCTGCTCGGAGACGGCGCGGACGACCGCGGGGTGGGCGGTGCCGAGGGCGTTGACGGCGATGCCGCCGAGGAAGTCCAGGTACTCCTTGCCGTCGGCGTCCCAGTACCGCGCGCCCTCGCCGCGGACCAGGGGCAGCCGCGGGGTGCCGTAGTTGTCCATCAGGGAGCCCTGCCAGCGCCGTGTGAGCGCCTCGTTCCCCTGGCCGCCGGTCCCGGTCATGCCCGTCCCCCTTCGTTCTCCGATGTGCCGCCGCCCGCCGCGTCGACGGGGTCGGGCACCACCATCGTGCCGATTCCCTCGTCGGTGAAGATCTCCAGCAGGATCGAGTGCTGGACCCGCCCGTCGATGACCCGGGCGGTGCGGACGCCGTTGCGCACGGCGTACAGGCACCCCTCCATCTTGGGCACCATGCCGCTGGACAGCTCGGGCAGCAGCTTCTCCAGCTCGCTCGCCGTGAGCCGGCTGATGACCTCGTCGCTGCGCGGCCAGTCCTCGTACAGGCCCTCGACGTCGGTGAGGACCATCAGGGTCTCGGCACCGAGCGCGGCCGCGAGCGCCGCGGCGGCGGTGTCGGCGTTGACGTTGTAGACCCCTGTTCCGTCCGCGGTGTCGGCGCTGCGGGCGATGGAGGAGACGACCGGAATGCGGCCGTCGTCCAGCAGGGCCCGGATGGCTCCCGTGTCGATCTCGGTGATCTGCCCGACCCGGCCGATGTCGACGGCCTCACCGTCGATCACCGGGCGGTGCCGGGTCGCGCTGATGGTGTGGGCGTCCTCGCCCGTCAGGCCGACGGCGAGCGGCCCGTGCTGGTTGAGCAGGTTGACCAGCTCGCGCTGCACCTGCCCGGCGAGCACCATGCGGACGACGTCCATGGCCTCCGGGGTGGTGACCCGCAGCCCCGCCTTGAACTCGCTGACCAGCCCGTGCTTGTCGAGCTGCGCGCTGATCTGCGGGCCGCCGCCGTGCACGACGACCGGCTTGAGGCCGGCGTGCCGCAGGAAGACGACGTCCTGGGCGAAGGCCGCCTTCAGCTCCTCGTCGACCATGGCGTTGCCGCCGAACTTGACGACGACCGTCCTGCCGTGGTGCCGGGTCAGCCAGGGCAGCGCCTCGATCAGGGTCTGCGCCTTCGGCAGGGCGGTGTGCTTGCGGGCGCTCATGAGCTGTAGGCGCTGTTCTCGTGGACGTACTCGGCGGTGAGGTCGTTCGTCCAGATGGTGGCGGTCTCGGTGCCCGCGGCGAGGTCGGCGGTGATGTGGACCTCGCGGTAGCGCATGTCGACCAGTTCGCGGTCCTCGCCGACGGAGCCGGACTTGCACACCCACACGCCGTTGATCGCCACGTTGAGACGGTCCGGCTCGAAGGCCGCGGAGGTGGTGCCGATCGCCGAGAGCACCCGGCCCCAGTTGGGGTCCTCGCCGTGGATCGCGCACTTGAGGAGGTTGTTGCGGGCGATGGAGCGGCCCACCTCGACGGCGTCGTCCTCGGTCGCGGCGTTGATCACCTCGATCTTGATGTCCTTGGAGGCGCCCTCGGCGTCCCGGATCAACTGCCGGGCGAGGTCGGCGCAGACCTCCTCGACGGCGGCGGCGAAGGACTCCGCCGCGGGGGTGACGCCCGACGCGCCGGAGGCGAGCAGCAGCACCGTGTCGTTGGTCGACATGCAGCCGTCGGAGTCGGCCCGGTCGAAGGTGGTGCGGGTGGCGCCGCGCAGCGCCTCGTCGAGGGCGGCGGAGTCCAGGTCGGCGTCGGTGGTCAGGACGACCAGCATGGTGGCCAGGCCCGGGGCGAGCATGCCCGCGCCCTTGGCCATCCCGCCGACGGTCCAGCCCTCGCCCTCGTGCACGGCGGTCTTGTGGACGGTGTCGGTGGTCTTGATCGCGATGGCGGCCTTCTCGCCGCCGTGCGCGGAGAGTTCGGCCGCCGCCTTGGCGACGCCCGGCAGCAGCTTGTCCATCGGAAGCCGGACTCCGATCAGCCCGGTGGAGCAGACGGCGACCTCCCCCGCGCTCTGCCCGAGGGCGCCGGCGACCGCCTCGGCGGTGGCGTGGGTGTCCTGGAAGCCCGCGGGACCCGTACAGGCGTTGGCGCCACCGGAGTTGAGGACGACGGCGGAGACCCGGCCGCCCCGCAGTACCTGCTCCGACCACAGGACGGGCGCGGCCTTGACGCGGTTGGAGGTGAAGACGCCGGCCGCGGCGAGCCGCGGACCCTCGTTCACCACGAGGGCGAGGTCCGGGTTGCCGTTCTCCTTGATCCCGGCGGCGATGCCCGCCGCCGTGAACCCTTGTGCTGCCGTGACGCTCACTGTGTCGTCTCCTTGTCCGCTTCTGGGCCGACGCACCGCAGGGGCGCGGCCTTCGCCGTGATGTCGGTGTGCGGCCCGGTCACCGCGGCCGGGTCGTGCGCGTCGACGCCCGCGTCGCAGGGCGCCGCCCGGGTGAGCAGTACCGCCACCGCACGGCGGGCGCGGGCGGCGGGGCGGGGGGTCATGGCGCGACCCCCGCGGTGCTCAGACCCAGCCCCTCGGGCAGGCCGAGCGCGATGTTCATGCTCTGCACGGCGCCGCCGGCGGTCCCCTTGGTGAGGTTGTCGATGGCGCTGACGACGACGACCCGGCCGGCGGCCTCGTCGTACGCCACCTGGATCAGCGCGGCGTTCGAGCCGTACACGGCGGCGGTGGCGGGCCACCGGCCCTCCGGCAGCAGGTGCGCGAACGGCTCGTCGGCCAGCGCCTTCTCGTAGGCGGCCCGTACGGCCTCGGCGGTGGTGCCGGGCCTGGCCTTGGCGCTGCAGGTGGCGAGGATGCCGCGGGGCATCGGCGCCAGCGTCGGGGTGAAGGAGACGCAGACCCGCTCCCCGGCCACGGCCGACAGGTTCTGGATCATCTCGGGGGTGTGCCGGTGCGTGCCGCCGACCCCGTACGGGGTCATGCTGCCCATGACCTCGCTGCCCAGCAGGTGCGGTTTGGCCGCCTTGCCCGCGCCGGAGGTGCCGGACGCGGCGACGACGACGGCCTCGGGCTCCACCAGGCCCGCCGCGTACGCGGGGAAGAGCGCGAGCGAGACCGCGGTGGGGTAGCAGCCGGGCACCGCGATGCGCTTGGACCCCTCCAGCGCGGCACGCGCACCCGGCAGTTCCGGGAGGCCGTACGGCCAGGTGCCGGCGTGCGGGGAGCCGTAGAACCGCTCCCAGTCGGCGGCGTCCTCCAGCCGGAAGTCGGCACCGCAGTCCACGACGAGCGCGGCGTCCCCGAGTTGCTCGGCGACGGCGGCCGACTGCCCGTGCGGCAGGGCGAGGAAGACGACGTCGTGCCCGGCCAGCGCCTGCGCGCTCGTGGCCTCCAGCACGCGGTCCGCCAGCGGCAGCAGGTGCGGCTGCAGGCCGCCGAGGCGCTGCCCGGCGTTGGTGTTCCCGGTGAGCGCGCCGATCTCGATCTCGGGATGGTTCAGCAGCAGGCGCAGGATCTCCCCGCCCGCGTACCCGCTCGCTCCCGCCACCGCTGCCCGGAATGCCATGGACCCTCCTCGTCGATGGCATGACTATACGGCGCTCGGAACTTTTATGCAAAGCTTTCCGACCCTCCGCGACGGAGGCGCCGCCACCGGACACCCGGACGACCGGCCCGCCAAGGACGCCGCACCGGCGACGGACCCCGGGAGTGCGGGTGCCACGGCAGTCGCGTCCGCGACTTCTGCGGCCTTCGTCCCGCTCCCTGCTGGTCCGAGCAGCAGAAACTCACACGTCGATCATCGTTAAACCACTTCAGTCTCACGCGTCGCAGCTGTAGAGTCTGTGCCCGTCCCGGGAACGGTTCACCATGCATGTAAAGCGTCTGTGAACTCGTTCGACCCGGCTCTATCCTTTTACCCCTGGGGGGGCTTTGTCTCCTGTGGAACCCGCCCGGTCCATATTCGTGCGCCCGAAACGAGCGCGCCGGATCGCGGCCTGCACCGCTCTCGCTCTCTCGGCCGGCATGCTGCTGGCCGCCCCGGCTTCGGCCGACAACGCACCCGTACCGCACGACCCGGCCGTCGAGCGGCCCGCGCAGCCCCGGCTCGACCGGCTGCCGACGCTCACGCTGCCGAAGCGCACCACCTCGAAGGCCCCGTCCTCGCGCGTCGCCGGCGCGGCCGCCGCGGACATCCCGGCGAAGCCGCGTCAGGACGTGGACGGCGACGGCTACACCGACCTGATGTACCGCGCCATCGACGGACAGGTCTACGTCGAACCGACGGGCGGCACGGACGGTCACGTCTACACGATCAACGGCGACTACGAAGAGCAGTACAAGGACATCATCGCGCCGGGCGACCTCGACGGCGGCGGTGGTCCGGAGTTCTTCACCCTGTCGGCGACCGGCAAGCTCTCGCTCTTCCAGAGCTGGGGCGCGGACAGCACCGGCTACGCCACCTGGTCCGGCAACGGCTGGCAGATCTACAACAAGGTCTTCGCACCCGGCGACCTGAACGGCGACGGCCGGGGCGACATCCTGGCCCGTACGCCCGCGGGCGAGCTGTACCTCTACACGTCCAACGGCGCGGTCGACAGCAACCCGCTCTCCGCGCGGACCAAGGTCGGCACCGGCTGGGGCGTGTACGACCAGCTCGTCGGCGCGAACGACATGAACGGCGACGGCATCGGCGACCTGGTCGCCCGCACGACCGCCGGCGACCTGTACTTCTACGCCGGCACCGGCAACGCCGCGGCCCCGTTCGCGGGCCGGGTCAAGGTCGGCAGCGGCTGGAACGCGTACAACCAGCTCGTCGGTGTCGACGACCAGACCGGCGACGGCCTGGCCGACCTCCTCGCGCGCACCGAGGACGGCACGACCTACTTCTTCGCGTCGACCGGGCAGGGCACCTTCCTCGACCGCACTGGTGGCGGCACGGGCTGGAACGCCGTGTCGCTGTTCCTCGGAGCGGGCGGGAACCCCGACTTCGGCAAGAACGAGCTGATGGGACTGGACACCAAGAACAACCTGTACTGGTACTACTCGAAGAACAACGGGCTGCTCAGCCCCCGCGAGTTCATCGAAGAGCTCTGGTCGGGCGTCAACCTCACGCTGGTCTCGTCCCTCGACAAGGACGGCCAGGCGGACCTGCCGATCATCTACGACGGCACGCTGTACAACGGCGAGTACGAGATCGGCAGTGGCTGGGGCATCTACAACAGCCTCGTCGGTCCCGGCGACCTGAGCGGCGACGGCAAGGGCGACCTGCTGGCGCGTGACAAGTCCGGCGTCCTCTACCTGTACCGGGGCAACGGCACGGGCAGCGCGTTCGCCAAGCGGACCAAGGTCGGCTCCGGCTGGGGCGCCTACAACAAGCTCCTCGGCGCGGGCGACTACACCGGCGACGGCCGCACGGACCTCCTGGCCCGCACCACCGGCGGCACCCTCTACCTGTACGCGGGCACGGGCGACGCCTCCGCCCCGTTCAAGTCGCGGGTCTCCATCGGCGGCGGCTGGAACACCTACAGCAAGCTCGCCGCACCCGGCGACATCAACGGTGACGGCAAGGGCGACATCGTCGGCGTCAACTCCGCCGGCGACCTCTACCGCTACACCTCCACCGGCACCGGGAAGTTCTCGGCGAAGGTCCGGATCGGCCCCGGCTGGAACACCTACCGCAACCTGTACTGAGCAACACCGCACCACACAGAGCGCCCTGCCGCCGGTCCTCCGGCGGCAGGGCGTTCCTGCGTACCGGCGCCGGGAGGCGTACGCCTCTATGCCCGGGTGGGGCCGGACCGCCTGCTACGAACGGCGGCGGGGCTTGCCGCGCTTCGCGGTGGGGCGGGGCGTCTTCGCGGACGCGCGGCCGGACGATCCGGCGGCGGGCTTGCGCCGCGCCGCCCCCTCGTCCGAGCGCTGCTTCTTCGGCTGCGCCTGGGGCTGGGTACGGCCGCGGGTGCTGTTGACCGTGCGGCCGCGCACGATGCCGATGAAGTCCTCGACCCGGTCCGTCGTGGTGTCCTCGCGCCACGACAGGGCCACCCGCGACTGCGGGGCGTCGACGACCGTGCGGTAGGTGAGGTCCTTGCGGTGGTGCAGACGCGCCAGCGACTGCGGGACGACCAGCAGACCCACGCCCGCCGCGACGAGTTCGACGGCGTCCGCGGTCGTGGCCGGGCGCTCGATCGCGGGCCGCCCGGGGAGCTCCTCCCAGTCCAGGGTGTCGTCGAGGGGGTGGAACACCACGTCGTCGGCGAGATCCGCGACCGACACCTCCTCGGCGGCCGCCATCAGGTGGTCCTTGGGGACGACGACGACGGTGGTCTCCGTGTAGAGCGGGATGGCGCTGAGGTCGGTCCGGTCGATCGGCAGCCGTACGAAGCCCGCGTCGGCGTCCAGGCCGCGGAGCATCCCGGGGGCGTCGGCGGCCGTGGCCATGACGAGTTCCAGCGGGATGTCGGGCAGCCGCTCCTGCCAGATCCGCACCCACTTGGCGGGGATCACACCTGGGACATAGGCGAGGCGGAACGAGGAGGGAGCTTCCGAGCCGGTCATCCGGCCAGGCTACCCCGGCGCCGGTCGGGGGCCGCGCCCGCGATCGATATCCTGGGGGCATGACGTCGCACCATTCCACCCAGACCATGAAGCCCGCCACCGCGGCGAAGAAGCTGGGTGTGTACCTCGAGGCCACCCCCGCCGAGTTCCGGGAAGGCGTCGTGTCGCGCGACGAGCTGAACGCGCTCCAGTCCGACCCGCCCGAGTGGCTCCAGGAGCTCCGCCGCAACGGTCCGCACCCGCGCCCGGTCGTGGCGTCGAAGCTCGGCGTCTCCATCTCCGGCCTCGCCCGCGGCGGAGTCACCGAGGCGCTCACCACGGAGCAGATCGAGGCGCTGAAGCAGGACGCGCCCGAGTGGCTGCAGAAGGAGCGCGCCACCCAGGCCGAGGTCCGCAAGGAAACCGCCCGCCTCAAGGAACGCGACGCCGAGCGCGCCCGCCGCGCCGACGCCTGACGCCCTCGCGACGCCCGGGCCCCCGCGAGGGCGGCCCGGACGTCGCGGAACACTCCCGTGGACGTGAGGCGCCCGCGCCACGGCGTCCCGACGCCGACCGGCCCTCTCGCGGTGGCAGGCCGAAGTCCCGCTCCGGACGGCCCCTGCTCCCGTCACCGCAGCCGCGGCCGCAGCCACAGCCGCCGGACGGACCCGCTACAGGAGCGGTGGCCTCCGCCCCGCGGGCACAGAACCCCGACCGGTTCATGTCCCGCCCTCTCCGCCGTACCGCCCTCCGGCCCGGTGCACCGCTCGCCGGGCCTCGGGCCCGCCGCCGCGGGTGGCGGCCCGGCTTTCCGCGGACCTGACCAGCAGCGCCTCGCCGCGCTCGCCCGGCTCGTCCGTGCGGGCGAGGCCCGCCTCCGCGTACTCCCGCCGCGCCCCTGGGCGAAGGCCTCCTCCGCGGCCCGTCGCCGCCGCAGGCGCCCCCGTTGCCGTCGTGCCCCGCCGCCGTCCCACCCCGCCCGCACAGCGCGTCCCGGTCCGTTGACAGCGCGGGGGGCGCGTCGCAGACTCAGTGCCCGAAACGGTCGATGAACGATAGTTCACTGTGCGAACGACTACGTTCGCGCGCCAGAACAGGGGCTGCCATGACCATCTCTCGCGAACTGCTGATCGGCGGCAAGGACGTCCCGGCCGTCTCCGGACGCACGGCCGAGGACGTCAGCCCCTTCACCGGCGAGGTGTACGCCACCGTCGCCGCCGGGAGCGCCGAGGACGTCACCCGGGCGGTGGACGCCGCCGAGGCCGCGTTCCCGCAGTGGGCGGCGCTCAGCCCGTTCGCGCGGCGCAGGATCTTCCTGACGGCGGCCGACCTGCTGGAGGCCCGCACGGAGCAGGTCGCGGAGATCATGGCGCGGGAGGCCGGCGCGACACACCCCTGGGCGTACTTCAACGTCGGGCTGGCCGCCAACATCCTGCGCGAGGTGGCCGCCGCCATCACCGCGCCGCGCGGCGAGGTGCTGAGCGCCCAGGAGGAGGGCGTCCTCGGCATGGCGGTGCGCGAGCCGGTCGGCGTCGTGGGCGCCTTCGCGCCGTGGAACGCCCCGGTCATCCTCGGCGTACGCGCCGTCGCCGCGCCGCTGGCGGCCGGGAACACGGTCGTGGTGAAGCCCAGCGAGGACGCCCCGGTGGCCTGCGGCCTGTTCGTCGCCGACGTGCTGCGCGAGGCCGGGCTGCCGGACGGCGTGCTGAACGTGGTGACCAACGCCCGTGAGGACGCCGCGGAGGTCGCGGAGGCGCTGATCGCCGACCCGAGGGTCCGCATGGTGAACTTCACCGGGTCGACGGAGGTCGGGCGGATCATCGGCACGCACGCCGCGCGCCACCTCAAGCCCGCCGTGCTGGAGCTCGGCGGCAAGAACGCGATCCTCGTGCTGGACGACGCGGACGTGGACTACGCCGTCGACGCCGCCGTCTTCGGCGTCTTCCTCAACTCCGGGCAGATCTGCATGTCCGGTGACCGGGTCCTCGTCCACGAGAGCCTCGCCGAGGAGTTCACGGCCAAGTTCGCCGCCAAGGTCGGCACGCTGCCCTCGGGCGACCCCTCGCACCCGCACACCGTCATCGGGCCGCTGGTGAGCGAGGCCTCCGCACAGCGCGTCGCCGCGCTCGTGCGGGACGCGGTCGCCAAGGGCGCCACCGTGCTGGCCGGGGGCGGCGAGCCGGACGGTGCGGTGCATCCGGCCACCGTGCTGCACGGCGTGCCCAAGGACGCGGAGATCTACTACGGCGAGGCCTTCGGCCCCGTCGTCACCGTGGCCGCCTTCGCCGACGACGACGAGGCCGTGGCCCTGGCCAACGACACCGAACACGGCCTGACCGCGGGCGTCATCACCGAGAACGGCACCCACGGGCTCGCCGTGGCCCGCCGGCTGCGCACCGGCATCGTGCACGTCAACGACCAGTCGGTGGCCGACGAACCGCAGGCGCCCTTCGGCGGCTTCAAGGCCTCCGGTTACGGCCGCTTCGGCGGGCGCTGGGGCCTGGAGGCGTTCTCCAACACCCGCTGGGTCACCCTGGCCACTCAGCAGGCGCACTACCCGTTCTGAACCCGCGGCGAAGGGCGTAGGGTCCGCGCATGGAAGATCCACTCGGCGCGGCCCGCGCCCTTCTCGCCGAACGCTTCCCCGACGCCCTCGCCGGCTTCCTGGGCGGGTCCACCGCCCGCGGGGAGGGGACGGCGACGTCCGACCTGGACGTGGTCGTCGTCCTCGATCCGCCCGCCGGATGCCACGCGGAATCGCTGACCTGGGGCTCCTGGCCGGTCGAGCTCTTCGTGCACACCCCCGAGTCGGCGCGGGCCTTCATGGGCTGGGACCGGGACCGCGGCAGCGGCACGATGGCGTTCATGTGCGCGCGGGGCGTCGTCCTGCTCGACCGCGACGGGACCGCCGCCCGGCTGCGCGACACCGCGGAGCGGATCCTCGCCGCCGGGCCGCCCGCGGCCACGGACGCGGCCCGCGACCACCGGCGCTACTGCGTCACCGACCTGCGCGACGACCTGCTCGGCGCGCGGGACGAAGAGGAACTCCTCGCCGTGGCCGCCGCCCTGCTGGAGGGCGCCGCGGAACTCCTGCTCGCCACCCGCGGCCACTGGCGCGGTGGCGGCAAGTGGCTGCCGCGCCGGCTGCGCGAGGCCGACCCCGAACTCGCGGGGCTCCTGCTCGGCGGTTACCGCGCCCTCGTCCGCGGCGGCCCGCGCGAGGCGTTCGCCTCCGCGGTGGACGCAGTGCTGCACGCCTGCGGCGGCCCGCTGTGGGCGGGCTACCGGCGCACCCCGGACCCTCGCATGCTGGCGGAACTCGGTCTGCGGCCGGGCTGAGCCCCGGGCCGGTTCCCGGGGGTGCGGAGCGGACGCCCGAACCTAGACTGGAGGGGCAAGGCTGCGGACCGCCGAGTTCACAGGAGGTCTACCGATGCACGCGAACAAGGGTGACCGGGTCAGGCAGCACGGGCGGGTCGTCGGCCAGCACGACAAGGTGGCCGAGATCGTCGAGGTCATGGGGCAGGGCGGCGAGCCGCCGTACCGCGTCCGGTACGACGACGGGCACGAGTGCATCCTGTCCCCCGGACCGGACTCAACGGTGGAGCACGGGCGGGGCGCGACCCCCACCCGCTGAGCCGTCCGCACCGCATCGTGCCGGACCGCGGCCGTCGCACCACGCGGCCGCGGTTCCGATGGCGCGCCTATGCCCCGGGGCCGGTGCGGGGCGTACGCACGCGCGTGGGGTAGTGGTCCGCGACGACCCGGGACATCGCGCCGATGGGGTCGGCCGCGACCTCCTTGGCGGAGAAGAAGACGTTGCCGAGCACCTGGGGATGGTTGCGGGCCAGGTCGAGGTGGCGGGAGAGTTCGGCCGGGTCCTGCCAGGCCGCCGCCTCGCCGGCCGCGCCCGCGCGGTACAGCGCCTCGCCGATGTAGAGCTGGACGCCCGTGCCGTCGACGACGTCGGCCCACCAGGGCACGAGCGCGGCGTAGTCGGCGACGCCGAAGCCGATGTTCCAGTACACCTGCGGCACGATGTAGTCGATCCAGCCCTTGAGGACCCAGCCGCGCGTGTCGGCGTAGAGGTCGTCGTACGTCTGGACCCCGCCGCGGGTGGCGGAGCCGCGCGGGTCCGTACCGCGGTTGCGCCAGACCGCGAAGGGGCTGACGCCGAAACGGGTGGCCGGGCGCAGTGCCCGGACGCGGGCGGCGGTCTCGCTGACGAGCAGGTCGATGTTGTCGCGCCGCCAGGAGGCGCGGTCCTCGAAGCCCTCCCCGTATCGGGCGAAGGCGTCGTCGTCGGCGAAGTACCGGCCGGCGACCGGATAGGGGTAGAAGTAGTCGTCCCAGTGCACCCCGTCGACGGGGTAGCGGCGGACCGCGTCGAGCATGGCGTCCTGGACGAAACCGCGGACCTGCGGCAGCCCGGGGTTGTAGTAGAGCTTGCCGCCGTACGCGACGGTCCAGTCGGGGTTGACGCGGGCCGGGTGGTCCGGGGAGAGCCGTCCCGGGTCGTCGTGGGTGGCGACGCGGAACGGGTTGAACCAGGCGTGCAGTTCCAGCCCCCTCGCGTGGGCCTCCGCCACGGCCGTGCCGAGCGGGTCCCAGCCCGGGTCCCGCCCCTGGACCCCGGTCAGATACGCCGACCAGGGCTCGTAGGGGGACGGCCACAGGGCGTCGGCCGTCGGCCGGACCTGCATGACGACCGCGTTGAGGCGACGCTCGACGGCCACGTCGAGGTAGCCGAGGAGTTCGTCGTGCTGCTGACGGGCCGACAGTCCGGGGGCGGAGGGCCAGTCGCGGTTGGCCACCGTCGCCAGCCACATGCCGCGGAACTGCCCCCGCTCGCCGGGGCCGTCCGCCGCCCCGGACGGCGCCTTTGCCCCCGCGGGAACGACCCCGGCCGCGCCGCCCGCCCCGTCCGCCGCCCTCGCGGCCCCGCCCGCGGCGAGGACGCCGCCGAGCGCCCCGGCGGCGCCCACGGCGAAGGTCCTGCGTGAGAGTCGGCGCATGACTGTCCCCTGATTCCCCGTCATATTCATATTGCGCCGATACTGGGCTGAATCGCTCCGTCCGGCAACCTACCGGGAGCCGGACGGGTCCGGTGTGCCCCCGGCGCCCCGGCCGTCCCGTACGACGCCCCCGTCACCCGCGGCGCGGGAGTGCCGCCGACGGCGTCAAGCCCGGTCACCGGGGCTCCCGGGCCCGGCGGAAGAGCCCTAGCGGGGACCCGGACCGGTACGCCGGCCGGGTGTAATGTCGAGCGGGCTGGTCCGGACCTCACGACGGTCCGGGTCTCCATCTCGCGATCAGGGAGAGGCTGGGCGTTGAACGACGACATCCGTTTTGTCGGTGTGGTGGGCTGTGGCCAGATGGGCGCGGGTATCGCCGAGGTGTGCGCCCGGGCCGGACTGGACGTCCGGGTGGCGGAGACCACCGGCGAGGCCCTGGAACTGGGCCGTACCCGGCTGACGAACTCGCTCCGCAAGGCGGCGGAGCGCGGCAAGATCACCGCGGAGGAGCGCGACGCGACGCTGGAGCGCCTCACCTTCACCACCGACCTGGGCGACTTCGCCGACCGCGACCTCGTCATCGAGGCCGTCGTCGAGAACGAGCAGGTCAAGACCGAGATCTTCCAGGTGCTCGACCAGGTGGTCACCCGCCGGGACGCGATCCTGGCCTCGAACACCTCCTCCATCCCGCTGGTGAAGCTCGCCGTGGCGACCTCCCGCCCGGAGCAGGTGATCGGCATCCACTTCTTCAACCCGGCGCCGGTGCAGAAGCTCGTCGAGCTGATCCCCGCCCTCACCACGGACGGCCAGACGCTGGTGCGCGCCGAGAAGCTCGTCACCGACGTGCTGGGCAAGCACCCGATCCGGGCCCAGGACCGCGCGGGCTTCGTGGTCAACGCGCTGCTCATCCCGTATCTGCTGTCCTCGATCCGGATGTTCGAGACCGGCATCGCCAGCCGTGAGGACATCGACAACGGCATGGAGATGGGCTGCGCCCACCCGATGGGCCCGCTCAAGCTCTCCGACCTGATCGGGCTGGACACCGTGGCCTCGGTCGCCGAGTCGATGTACGACGAGTTCAAGGAGCCGCTGTACGCGGCTCCCCCGCTGCTCCAGCGCATGGTCGACGCGGGCCGGCTGGGCCGCAAGAGCGGCCACGGCTTCTACGACTACGTGTAGTTCGGCGTCCGCGCCGTCGTCTCCCGCCGCGCGTCGAGCCGGGCCAGTTCCATCCTGGCCCGGGCCTCGACCGGGGCGGCGCCGACGGCGGAGCTGATCTCCAGGGCCTCGACCAGTGCGTCGCGGGCCGCCGACGCCCGCCGCGGACGGCGCTCGGCGGCCCCCAGCACGATCAGCGTGCGGGCGAGGTCGATGGGGAGCGAACGGCCGCGCAGCCGGTCCGCGGCGGCCTGGATGCGGGTGACGCCCCGCTTGGAACGGCCCAGCGCACAGTCCCGCAGCCCCTCCGCACGGTCCAGCGCGGACTGCACGCTGGCGGACGGCCGCGCCCCGGCGCGGCGACGGGCCGCGCGCAGGATCTCGGCGGCGGAGTCCGTGTCGCCGAGGATGACGGTCGCCTCGGCGAGGTCCCCGTACCAGCGCAGCATCACCGGGTCGGCGAGGCCCATCGTCTCCCCCATCCTGCGCACCTGCCGCAGGGTCTCGACGGCCGCCGCGGTGTTCTCCCGTCCCCCGGCCAGCAGTTGGGCCCGGCCGCGGACGCCCAGCGCACGCAGCAGGAAGAGCTGGTCCCCGTCGGTCATGCAGGCCCGGATCGTGCGGTCGGTGAGCTCCAGGGCGCGCTCCAGGCGTCCCCCGGCGGTCTCGGCGAGCGCGGCGGCGTACAGCACGGGCGGCGAGTCGTTGCCGGTCCGGACGGGCAGCACCGCGCAGCGGGCGACGTTGTCCAGGGCCTCGCGGCACCGTCCGGACCGCACCTGTATGCGGATCAGCGCCACCAGCGTCGCGGCGGTCTCCTCGACGGAGGCGTACTCGCCGGTCCTGCCGAGGAGGCCGGACATCTCGTGTTCCGCCTCGGTGACGCGGTCGGCGTCGGCGGCGAGGATCGCGCGGGTGCGCACCAGTTCGCGGGCGCCGGGCCCGTCGGGTGGCACGGGGAGACCGAACGCCTCACCGAGCGCGGCCTCGGCGGACTCCGCCTCTCCGTGCAGCGCGTGCAGCCGCGCGAGCAGCGCCAGGGCGGCCACGCGGGTGTCGACGGCGTCCGCCTGGACCGCCATGTCGGCGGCGCGGCGGGCATGGGCGGAGGCCTGGGCGGGCCGTCCGCCGATGAGGTGCCGCAGGGCGGCCCACTGGTGCAACCGGGCCTCGAGCTCCGGATGTCCTTCGGCCTCCACCAGGCCGTCCGCGATGAGACGGCCCGTGGCGCCCAGCGCCTGCCCCGCGTTGCCGAGCATGATCAGCCGGGCCAGTACGCGCTGCCGCGCGGAGGAGGCCTCGGCGAGCACGGTCTCCGCGGCCCGGCCGGCGTCGCCCCGCAGCCCCGCGTCGCTGGCGTACTCGGCGGCGGCCAGCAGCCGGTCGGCACGCTCTTCGGGACGGTCCTCGGGGGTACGGCGGGCGGCCAGGGCGGCCAGTTCGGCGGCGGTGGCGGGGGCGCCGCGACGGCGCGCGGACTCGGCGGCGGCCGTCAGCGTGGCCGCGGTGGTCTCGTCGGCGTGCGGGTGGGCCAGGGCCAGGTGCCGGGCCTGCTCCACGGGCTCGGGCACCACACGGGACAGCAGTTTGTGCGCGGTGCGCCGGCCGTGCTCCGGGGCGTCGGTGTAGACCGCGGCACGGATCAGCGGGTGCTGGAAGCGAATCGTTCCCTCGGCGTCCGCCGCGGCGACCCCCAGGGTCTCCGCGGTGGCCAGGTCGCCCTCCGGGTCCGGGATGCCCGCGCCGGCGAGCAGCGGCAGCGTGGGGCGGGCCGCGGCGCTCGCGACGAGCAGCGTCTGCCGGGCGGAGGCGGGCAGCAGCCGCACCCGGTCCAGCAACAGGTCGCGCAGCCGCGGCGGTACGGAGAGCACGTCCCCGGCCTCGAAGGGCGCGCCGTCCCGCAGCAGGACGCGCCCGAGCTCCAGGGCGTACAGCGGATTGCCCGCGGCCGCGTCCTGCACGGCGCGCACGGCGGGTTCCGGCAGCTCCGCCCCGGTGTCGTCCAGCAGCAGTTCCGCCACGTCGCCGTCCGACAGCGGCGGCACGAGCAGCGCCGTGGTGCCCGGCGGGCAGCACCGCATCCCGAGCGGCTCCTCGCCCTCCACGACGCGCTCCGCGGCCAGGAACCGCACGTCCTCGCCCGGGGGGAGCCGGCGCAGCGCGAGCGAGAGAACCTCCGCGCTCGGCGTGTCGAGCCACTGGAGGTCGTCGACGACGATCAGCACGGGCCCGGCCGCCGCGAGCGCCCGCAGCAGTTCGACGGCCGCGTCGCGAACGGCCAGCCGGCTCTGCGTCGCCACCGGCTCGTGCCCCCGCAGCAGCGCCGCCCGCAGGGCGGCCCGGGGGCCCGCGCTCAGCCCGTCGACGTACTCCTCGGGCACCCGCGCGAAGAGGTCCATCAACGCCACGAAGGGCAGCTTGGCGTCCTCCTCGACGGGGACGGCCCGCAGCACGAAGCCGTCCGGCGGGGCGTCGTCGGTCAGCACCGCGAGCAGGGCGGACTTGCCGATCCCGGCCGCTCCGTGGAGCAGTACGCCCGGACCGGCGGTCAGCTGTGTCCGGGCATGGTCGAGGATCTCCCGACGCCCGATCAGGGACGGCATATGCTCATGACAACGTTTGCCCAACTGCCTTGTCAATGACCGCAGTCACGTCGGCGTGTCTGGGCGGGTGGGGGTGCGGGGGTCGGTTGTTGCGGCCGGTTGCTCGTGTGCGGGTTGTTTTGCGCCTGCGGCGGGCTGTCCCCCGCCCTCCCTCCCGATTGCCCGGGATGGTTGGTGCGGGCCTCGCGCGTGCGTGGTGGGCCGGGGGCGGGGCCTCCGGGGCTGGGCATTCTGTACCGCATATTTATGTGCATGGCGGGCACCTGCTCTTGCCGCCCCGGATGCCGCACAACACATACACGTCAGCGTCCAGAACGCCCACCCTCCCCCAGCCTTCGGCCGGGGGTGCCCCCAACTCCCCCGCCCCCTCCGTATCGTGGGGCGACCAACGCCCGGTGGGGGGTGAAGGTGTACGCCCCCTCCCCGCACCGCAGGAAACTGCCCCCAGCAGGGGTCCCCCCGCCTCAGGCCGAGCAAAAGTGCCCGCAGTGGTGGCCAGGGGCACCTCCCCCGCAGGGGTTGCCTGCGTCCCGGCGAGCGCGAAGGGTGGGGCGCACCCCTGCCTTCGGCGAGCAGCCAAACCGGCGTCCGCTCACCTTTCCGCCGGCAACGAGGCGGATGGTGTGGGCGGTCAGCAAGGCATGTGCGGCAACCCCGACCGCCTTTTGACCACCCTCCGGCCGTCAGCCGCCCGATGATACGGAGGGGGCGGGGGAGGTGGGGGCACCCCCGGCCGAAGGCTGGGGGAGGGTGGATGTTCTGGACGCTGCGGGATATTTGTGTGCGGCACAGACGGCACCGATCCGGACCGCCCGCCATGCACGTACATAACCCAGTCCAGGACGTGCAGCCCCGGAGGCCCCGCACCCGGCCCACCACGCACGCGCGCAGGCCCGCACCGATCACGCCGGATGGGGGTCCCCCCGGCCGAAGGCTGGGGGAGGGAGGGCGGGCGGGGGACAGCCCGCCGCAGGCGCAACGGACCCGCACACAACCACCGGCCGCAAGGGGCACCCACCAGGCAGCCCGGCGCAGCCGCCCGCAGGCGCAACGGACCCGCACACAACCACCGGCCGCAAGGGGCACCCACCAGGCAGCCCGGCGCAGCCGCCCGCAGGCGCAACGGACCCGCACACAACCACCGGCCGCAAGGGGCACCCACCAGGCAGCCCGGCGCAGCCGCCCGCAGGCGCAACGGACCCGCACACGACAACAGGCCGCAAGGGGCGACGCGCGGTTACGCGACCCCGTCGGGATCGGGCAGCAGCACCACCCGGTGCGCCCCCGCATCGACCGCCACCACGCTGTCGCACGCCGCGACAACCGTGATCCCCGCCGCCGCCACCCGCCGGAGCTCGCTCCACGCGCCGCGGCTGATGACGGTCGTCGTGACGGAGGGACCCCGGCTCCAGGGTGCGTCGTTGAGGGCGAGCTGCAGCGCGGACCGCTGCGGCCCGGGCGGGCCGACCACGGCGATCAGTTCTCCCGTGGGCGTGGACAGATCGGCTCCGGTGACGGTGGGGGTTGCCATGCCTGCCCCTCTCCTCGTTCTGGCCGGTATGCGGGCAATGGGTGTTTTGCTCGCGGATCGACCCAGGTTTACCAAGGATTGGGCGGGATCAAGGGCGCGGCACTCCGGGAACCCCGGTTGCGGTACGGGCGGAACCGGCGTGCACGGGCACCCGTGGGGCGTCCCGGTGGAGCACCAGCAGTGCCATGTCGTCGGTGAGCCGCCCCCGCGCGTGCCGCAGGAACGAGGTCCGCACCGCGTCGACCAGGGCCGGTGCGGACAACGCGCCGCCGTGGGCGGCCGTCTGGGCGGCGCCTTCCAGGACCGGCAGCAGGGGGAAGAACTCCCCGGCGGCGTCCCGGGCGTCCGTCACGCCGTCGGTGTGCAGGAAGAGCGCCTGGCCGGGCAGGAGTTCCCCGCAGGGGACCCCCTTCGGGTCGGGGCCGGGGTCGAACAGGCCGAGCGGCGGGAACGGTTCGCCGGTCTCCAGCGGGCGGGCGCTCGGCTGCCCGGGATGGCCGGGGCAGAGCCGGTACGGCTGCGGATGGCCGCAGTTGATGACCTGGACGCCGCAGTCCTCGCCCAGTTCGAGCAGCATCAGGGTCACGAACTCCTCGGCGGCGTGCGCACGCCCCCGCAGGTGCCGGTGGAGCGCGCGGTCCAGGCGGTGGAGCACGCCGCCGAGTTCGGGCTCGTCGTGCGCGGCCTCGCGGAAGCTGCCGAGCAGCGCCGCGACGGTTCCGATGGCCTCGAGGCCGTGGCCGCGCACGTCGCCGATGACCGCGCGCACCCCGTAGGGCGTGGCGAGCACCTCGTACAGGTCGCCGCCGACGCGGGCGCCACGGCTGGCCGAGAGGTGGTCCCCGGCCACCGCGAGGCCGCCCACGCGTTGCGGCAGCGGCGGCAGCAGCACCTGCTGGGCGGCGACGGCGACCTCCCGGGTGCGGTCGAGTTCGGCGGCGAGCCGGGCCCTGCGGTCGGCGAGCCGGAAGCAGACGGCCAGGACGGCGAGGACGGCGACCTCGGTACCCAGCAGTTGTCCGGTGTCCGGCAGCGCGACGGCCGCCACGGCGAGCCCGCCGCTGACCAGGACGCAGCGACGGCGTCCGGTGCCGGCGCAGGCGATCACCGGGGCCGCGACCGCGGCGGGCGCCCACTGGACCCCGCCGGGCACCGCGTACACCAGGCCCAGCACCGCGGCCACCCACAGACCGGGAAGCGAGAGGATCACCAGCCCACGCGCCCTGCCGCCGCTCCGGCGGTTCACCGCCCTGGGTCGGATCATGCCTCGGGGCTCCCCCTGAAGCCGTTGACGCGGCAGGCGACGACACAGCCCCCGCGTCGTGTGGGCCCTGGTTCCGAACGATTGTGGCGACTCGGTGCGACGAACCGGATACCGAGGGGAGTCATTTCACCCGATCGGGCTACGTGACCGGCGGGAACGCCGGTGGGGCGCTCCCCGGCGGACCGGGGGCGCCCCACTGGAACGCGACGTCGCAGGCGTCAGGCTCCGCGCAGGGCCGCTCCCGTGCGCTCCGCCGCGGCGGCGACGGCCGCGTCGCGGGCCGCGGAGGCCTCCTCCGCGGTGAGCGTGCGGTCCGGGGCGCGGAAGCGCAGGCTGTAGGCCAGCGACTTCTTGCCCGCCCCGATCTGCTCACCGGTGAAGATGTCGAACAGCCGCAGCGATTCGAGCAGTTCGCCGGCGCCGGAGCGCAGGGCGCCCTCCACCTCGGCGGCCGGGACGGAGCCGTCCACGACCAGGGCGACGTCCTGGGTGGCCACCGGGAAGGTGGACACCCGGGGCGCGACGACGGGGCCGCCGGAGGCGCGCTCCAGACGGTCGAGGTCAACCTCCATGGCGGAGGTGCGCTCCGGCAGGTGGAGTGCCTTGATCACCCGGGGGTGCAGCTCACCGGCGTTGCCGACCAGCACCTCCTCGCCGTCGACGACCGCGAGGAGCGCGGCGCAGCGACCGGGGTGGAAGGGGGCCTGCTGGTCCTGGCGGACGATCAGCTCGACCCCGGCCTCGGCGGCGACGATCCGCCCCGCCTCGATGGCGTCGGCCCACTGCGTGGGACGGCCCTGACCCCACCAGCCGGCCTGCTCACGGGCACCGGCCAGGACCACCGCGACGCGCCTCGGCTGGCGCGGGAGGGCGGCGTCGAGCGCGGCGATCTCGGCGTCCGTCGGGCGCCGGTCGACGGGCAGCCGCGGCGGCGCGGGCTCCTCGCCGCTCGGGCGGAAGACCAGCCCGGTCTCGAAGAGCGCGAGGTCGTGCGCGCCGCGCCCCACGTTGCGGCGCAGGGCGTGGAGCAGGCCCGGGAGCATGGTCGTGCGGAGCGCGGGCTCCTCGTCCGACAGCGGGTTGGCCAGCTTGACGGTGATGCGGCGCGGGTCGTCCGCGTCGAGGCCGAGCTGGTCGAAGACGGGCTCGCCGAGGAACGGGTAGTTCTGCACCTCGGTGTAGCCGGCCCCGGCGAGCGCCCGGCCGACCCGGCGGCGCAGCTTCTGCGACTCGGTCAGACCGCGGCCGGAGGGCAGGTTCGGCAGGGTGGAGGGCAGGTTCTCGTAGCCCTCCAGCCGGATGACCTCCTCGGCGAGGTCGTTGGGGTCGCGCAGGTCGGGCCGCCACGACGGCACGGTGACGATCAGCTCGTCGGCGCCGTAGACGTCGCAGCCGACCTGCTGGAGGCGGCGCACCACGGTCTCGCGGCCGTACGCCATGCCCGCCACCTTGTCCGGGTGGTCGGCGGGGATGGTGATGGTGTGCGGCGCGGAGGGCGCGATGACCTCGGTGACGCCGGCCTCGGCGGTGCCGCCCGCGAGCAGCACCAGCAGGTCGACGGTGCGCTGGGCGGCGGCGGCCGCGGCCTGCGGGTCGACACCGCGCTCGAAGCGCTTGGACGCCTCGGAGGACAGCTTGTGGCGGCGCGCGGTACGGGCGATGGCGACCGGGTCGAAGTGCGCGGCCTCGATGACGACGTCGGTCGTCGAGGCGCCCGCGTCGTCGATCTCGGTGTCGGCGCCGCCCATGACACCGGCCAGGCCGATCGGCCCGCGGTTGTCGGTGATCACCAGGTCCTCGGGGTCGAGGACCCGGACCTGGCCGTCGAGCGTGGTCAGCTTCTCGCCCGGCTGCGCCCGGCGGACGCCGATGACGCCCTCGACGCGGGTCCGGTCGTAGGCGTGCAGGGGCTGACCGAGCTCCAGCATCACGTAGTTGGTGACGTCCACGGCGAGCGAGATCGGGCGCATGCCGGCCTTCTGCAGCCTGCGCTGCAGCCAGATCGGCGAGCCGGCCTCCGGGTCCAGGCCGGTGACGGTGCGCGCGGTGAAGCGGTCGCAGCCGACCGGGTCGGAGACCTTCACCTCGTAGCCGTAGGAGTTCGGGCCGGGCACGTCGAGCAGCGCCGGGTCGCGCAGCGGCAGACCGTAGGCGATGGCGGCCTCGCGAGCGACGCCGCGCATGGACAGGCAGTAGCCGCGGTCGGGGGTGACCGCGATGTCCAGCACCTCGTCGACGAGCTCCAGCAGCTCGATCGCGTCGGTGCCGGCCTCGTGCTCCGGCGGCAGGACGATGATGCCGTGCGAGCCGTCGTCGCCCATGCCCAGCTCGGCGCCCGAGCAGATCATGCCGTGCGAGGTGCGCCCGTAGGTCTTGCGCGCGGAGATCTCGAAGTTCCCGGGCAGCACGCCGCCGGGGAGGATGACGACGACCTTGTCGCCGACGGCGAAGTTGCTCGCGCCGCAGACGATCTCCTGCGGCTCACCGGTGCCGTTGGCGGTGCCGACGTCGACGGTGCAGAAGCGGATCGGCTTCTTGAAGCCGCTCAGCTCCTCGATGGTGAGCACCTTGCCGACCACCAGCGGGCCCTTGAGGCCGGTGCCGAGCCGCTCGACGGTCTCGACCTCGAGACCGGCGGAAATGAGCTTGGCCTGGACGTCGCGGCCGGACTCGCCGGCGGGCAGGTCGACGTACTCCCGCAGCCAAGAAAGCGGGACCCGCATCAGATCTCCATCCCGAACGGAAGGGTGAAGCGCACGTCACCCTCGACGATGTCTCGCATGTCCTCGACGTTGTGACGGAACATCAGCATGCGCTCGATGCCGAAGCCGAAGGCGAACCCGCTGTACTTCTCCGGGTCGACGCCGCAGGCGGTGAGCACCCGGGGGTTGACCATGCCGCAGCCGCCGAGCTCGATCCAGCCCTCGCTGCCGCAGGTGCGGCAGGGACGGTCCGGGTTGCCGACGGACTCGCCGCGGCAGACGTAGCAGACCATGTCCATCTCGGCGGACGGCTCGGTGAAGGGGAAGTAGTTCGGGCGGAGCCGGGTCGTGATGTCCGCGCCGAAGAGCGACTGGACCATGTGGTCCAGGGTGCCCTTGAGGTCGGCCATGGTCAGGCCCTCGTCCACGGCGAGCAGCTCGACCTGGTTGAACACCGGGGTGTGCGTGGCGTCCAGCTCGTCCGAGCGGTAGACCCGGCCGGGGCAGATCACGTAGACCGGCGGCTCGCGGTCGAGCAGGGAGCGGATCTGCACCGGGGAGGTGTGCGTGCGCAGCACGACGCCGCTCTCCTCGGGACCGGTCCCGGCGGGCTTGTCGCCCTCGACGAAGAACGTGTCCTGCATGGTGCGGGCCGGGTGGTCCGCCCAGATGTTCAGGGCGTCGAAGTTGAACCACTCGGCCTCGACCTCGGGGCCCTCGGCCACCTCGTAGCCCATGGCCACGAAGATGTCCTCGATGCGCTCGGAGAGCGTGGTCAGCGGGTGCCGGGCGCCGCGCGGGACGCGGTCGTACGGCAGGGTGACGTCCACGGCCTCCTCGACCAGCACGCGCTCGTCGCGCTCACTCTCCAGCACCTCCTGCCGGGCCTTGAGCGCCTGGGTGACCGCGCCGCGGGCCTGGCCGACGCGCTTGCCCGCGTCCGCCTTGGCGTGCGGCGGCAGTGCGCCGATCTCACGGTTGGCGAGGGCGAGCGGCGAGCGGTCCCCGGTGTGGGCCACCTTGACCTCGCGCAGCGCGTCGAGGTCGGCGGCCTCGGCGATGGCGGCGAGCGCCTCGTCGCGCCGGCGCTCGATCTCTTCCGGTTTCAGTGCCTCGACCTCGACAGGGTCGTACGACTTGTTCGGTGCCGACATTTCTTCCCGTTCCGATGTGGGTGATGGCGTGGCCGACCTGCTCGCCCGACCGCTGAATGCCAAGGGTCGAGTCTATCGGGGCCACGGGGAAAGGCTGGTCACGCCCGTCGGGGCCGGTGGATCACCACGCGATGCTCAGACCGTGAAGGCCGGCGCCCCGACGGGCAGGGTAAATCGGAACTGGGCGCCCTTGCCGGGCGCGCGGCCCACCGTGATCGAACCGCCGTGGGCCTCGACGATGCCCTTGACGATGTACAGCCCCAGGCCCGTGCCGCCGCGTTTGCTGCCCCGCCAGAAGCGGGTGAAGACGCGGTTCATGGACTCCTCCGGGATGCCGGGTCCCTCGTCGCTCACGGTCACCGCCGTTCCGGACCATCCGCGCTCGCGCGGCGACGACGAGGGTGCTACGTCAATGGTGACAGTTCCCTCGCCGTGGCGCACGGCGTTTTCCAGCAGGTTCCCCAGGATCTGGTCGACCTTGTCGGGGTCGGCCCACAGCGAGGGCAGCGACCGCGCGACCCGTACGGCGAAGCGGTCCGCGGGCTGTCCGGCGGCGACGAGGGCGTCCACGTGGCGCCGCACCGCCGCGGCGATGTCGACCGGCTGCCGGCGCACCTCCAGACGGCCGGAGTCGATGCGGGAGATGTCGAGCAGCTCGGCGATGAGCCGGGTGACGCGGTTGGCGTCGGCGTGCACGGTCTCCAGCATGAGCTTCTTCTGGTCCTCGGTGAAGCGTTCCCACTTCGCCAGCAGGGTGGCGGTGAAGCCTTTGACCGAGGTGAGCGGGGAGCGCAGTTCGTGCGCCACGGTGGCGATCAACTCGGCGTGGCTGCGCTCGGTCCGCCGCCGCGCCTCGGTGCCGCGGAGCGCGACGACCAGCCGGCGCACCGGTCCTGTGGGGTGGTCGCGGACGTACCGGGCGGAGACCAGCACCTCCCGGCCGCCGGGGAGCAGCAGGTTGCGCTCGGGCTGCCCGGTGCGGGTGGCCAGGCCCGTGTACGGGTCGGTGAGCTGCCACCAGCGGCGTCCGTCCAGGTCCTCCAGGGGCAGCGCCTGCTCGATCGGGCGGCCGAGGACGTCGGCGGGGTCGAGCGCGGTGATCCGGGCGGCGGCGGCGTTGAAGCAGAGCACGACTCCGCGCTCGTCGGCGACGACGAGGCCGTCCGGGAGCTCGTCGGCTGTGACGCCGAGTTCGGTCAGGACAGCCGGCCAGCCCTCCGGCGCGCTCCGCGGCGTGCCGCCGTTCATCCTGACGTCCATCCCCGTAACCCCCTCTCCAGGGCGGTCCCCGGGGCGTCACACTACTAGCTCATCGTTACGGAGCGGCACCCTCCGGGAGCACGCTGCGCGCGGGCGGAGGCGTAGAGGCACACGGCGGCGGCCGTGGCGAGGTTGAGGCTCTCGGCGCGGCCGTGGATGGGGACGCGCACCACCTCGTCCGCGAGTGCGCGGGTCTCCTCCGGCAGGCCCCAGGCCTCGTTGCCGAAGATCCAGGCGGTGGGGCCGCCCATCGTGCCCTCGTCCAGTTCGGCGTCGAGGTCGCGTTCCCCCGCGCCGTCGGCGGCGAGCAGCCGCACCCCGGCCCCGCGCAGGCCGTCCACGACGGTCTCCATGGGGACGCCGACGGCGACGGGAAGGTGGAAGAGGCTGCCGACGGAGGCGCGGACTGCCTTGGGGTTGTACAGGTCGACGGAGGCGTCGGTGAGGACGACCGCCTCCGCGCCCGCGGCGTCCGCGCAGCGCAGCACGGTGCCGGCGTTGCCGGGGTCGCGCACATGGGCCAGGACGGCGACGAGCTTGGGCCGGGCGCGCAGCACCTCCTCGAACGGGGTGTCCAGGAAGCGGCACAGGCCGATGATCCCCTGCGGGGTGACGGTGTCCGACATCTCGGCGACGACCTCGTCCGTCGCCGTGAGCACGGGCACCCCGGCGGCGCGGGCCGCGGCGACGATCCCGTCGTGCCGGACGGCGGCCTCGGGGGTGACATAGACCTCGACCAGGTGGGCCATGGCCTCGCGCACGGCCTGCGGTCCCTCGGCGAGGAAGCGCCGTTCCTTGCCGCGGAAGCTGCGCTTGGCGAGGCGCCGCGCGGCGACGACACGGGGGGATCGCAGGGAGGTCAGCTCGGGGCCGGGCATGGGCGGTGCACTCACTTCGGTCGTCGGTGTCCGGCCGGAAGCGCGGGGCGCGGCGCTCCGGAACGCAGCACGGACCCGCAGGCGCAGGGCCTGCGGGTCCGGAAGAGCGTGGGTCAGGCCGCCTTGGGGGCGTTGACGTCGCTCGGGAGGGCCTTCTGGGCCACCTCGACCAGCGCGGCGAACGCGTTGGCGTCGTTCACGGCCAGCTCGGCGAGGATCTTGCGGTCCACCTCGACGTTGGCGGCCTTCAGACCCTGGATGAAGCGGTTGTAGGTGATGCCGTTGGCGCGGGCAGCGGCGTTGATGCGCTGGATCCACAGCTGACGGAAGTCGCCCTTGCGCTTCTTGCGGTCGTTGTAGTTGTAGACGAGGGAGTGGGTGACCTGCTCCTTCGCCTTGCGGTACAGGCGGGACCGCTGGCCGCGGTAACCGCTGGCCTGCTCGAGGATCGCCCGGCGCTTCTTCTGGGCGTTGACTGCCCGCTTGACGCGTGCCACTAGATAACTCCTTCTAAGGGACCGTGGGGGTGCTCACACGGCCCGAAAACGAATGGGTCCCGGTCCAGCATCGCGCCCCCTGATCGAAGGGGGCGTGCCGTCACTTGCCGAGAAGCTTCTTGATCTTCTTGGCGTCGGGCTTGGCCAGGACGACAGTGCCGGTGAGGGCACGGGTCTTCGTCGACGGCTTGTGCTCAAGCAGGTGGCGCTTGCCGGCGCGCTCGCGGATCACCTTGCCGGAGCCGGTGATCTTGAATCGCTTGCTCGCACCGCTGTGGGTCTTGTTCTTCGGCATGCGCCGTAGTCTCCTCGTCGCTGGCCCTCCCGTCCGCCCGGGGGCGGACGGAGAGCGTCAGTCCTTCATTGCGTTACCCGGAGCGGACTCCGGGTCCTGGCAACGCCGTCAGACGGCGTCAGCTGGCGTCGGCGGGAGCGTCCTGCTCGAGCTCCTGCTCCTGCTCCTGCTCCTGCTCGTCAGGGTCCTTCGGCAGGCGACCGGCCTTGCGGGCGGCCTGCGCCTCGCGGGCCTCGGCCATCGCCTCGGTCTTCTTCTTGTGCGGACCGAGAACCATGATCATGTTGCGGCCGTCCTGCTTCGGCGAGGACTCGACGAAGCCCAGGTCCTGGACGTCGTCGGCGAGCCGCTGCAGCAGTCGGAAGCCCAGTTCCGGGCGCGACTGCTCACGACCGCGGAACATGATCGTGATCTTGACCTTGTCGCCCTGCTTGAGGAACCGGACGACGTGACCCTTCTTGGTGTCATAGTCGTGCGGGTCGATCTTCGGCCGGAGCTTCATCTCCTTGATGACCGTGTGCGCCTGGTTCTTGCGCGCCTCACGGGCCTTCATGGCCGACTCGTACTTGAACTTGCCGTAGTCCATGAGCTTGCAGACCGGCGGGCGTGCGGTCGCCGCCACCTCGACCAGGTCGAGGTCGTACTCCTGCGCAAGCTCCAGTGCCTTGGCAAGCGGCACGATGCCGACCTGCTCGCCACTGGGACCGACGAGTCGCACCTCGGGGACGCGAATCCGGTCGTTGATGCGGGGCTCGGCGCTGATGGGGCCTCCTCGGTAGCACCACGCGACTGACTGGATTGACAGGCGCGTAACGTCTGAAAACTTGGTCCGGCCCGTGAGGAGGCGCGAAAAAACGCCCCATACGGGTCACAGGCGGATGCTCCTCACAACCGGGAGCACCGCCGCGGCATTCCCGCGGGGCGCGTCGGGCACCGCGTCCTCTTCCGGGGACACGGCACCTGACCGGTGACCCGCCGCCCTCGAGGGCCGGCAAGGTGGGAGATCGGAGCCTCCACTTGTGGGCTGGAACGCTCCGTTTCCGTGACGTCCACGGGGTGTCCAGCCGGTCAATCGTCAAGCATACCAGTGTCCGACCGCAGACCGTAATCGGCCGACGTGGGCCTATCGTGTGAGGCATGAGTGACGCCAGCCCCCAGCACCAGTCCCCCTCCGCGGACCGCCCCGACTTCGACACGATGACACGCGACATCGCGGACGTCCCGGCGGTCGAGGTGATCACCACGGTCGCGGTGCACCTGATGAGCGCGGCGGCGGTGAACCTCGGCCTCGCGGAGGACGGCGACCGGCACAAGGACCTCGACGAGGCACGCAAGCTGATCACCGCGCTGGCCGGCCTGGTCACCGCCGGCGCGACCGAGATCGGCTCCTACCACGCCGCCCCGCTGCGGGACGGCCTGAAGTCGCTGCAGCTCGCCTTCCGTGAGGAGTCCGTCGTCCCCGACGCCCCGGGCGAGGGCCCCGGCGAGAAGTTCACCGGCCCCGTCCACGGCTAGGCCGCCCCGCTCCGTACGTTCAAGACGGCGTCGCCCCCCGCCGGGGCGGCGCCGTCAGCGCGTGAAGAGCGGTTCGCCGGGCAGCCGGGTGTCCGCCGGGAGCAGCGCCAGTTCGATGCCGCGCACCAGCGCGCCGCGCAGCACCTCGTCCGCCGCGAGCGTCGCCGAGACGCGCTGCGCGACCAGCGCCACGTCGGCGCCCGCCTCCAGGACCAGCCCCAGCGTGCCGTCGGCGTCCGCCGTGGGGACGAGGTGCGCGCGGACCACTTCCGGCGCCGTCCCCGCCGCGGACCGTAGGGCCTCGCGCACCGCGGGGTCGGCCAGCGGGTCCGCTCCCGCGCGGCCCGACGCGACGGCGCGCAACGCGCCGCCGGTCAGCGCGTACGGCACGGGCCCGGCCATGTCGATCAGCAGGGTGTCGGCCTTCTCGTGCGCCAGCGCCTGCAGAGCCTGTCCCAGCGGCACGGCCACCGGCCGCGCGTCCGGCCGCCAGCGCGCCAGGGCTTCCGTGGAGGTGAACGCCGGCAGCGCCTTGCGCCCGTCGGCCGCCTGCAGGGTCGGCACCGCCATGTCGCTGGTCTTCTCCCGGCGTAGCCCTCCCGGTCCCTCCTCGACCTCCCCGAGCAGCGCCACCACCGGCACCAGGAAGCGCGCGTCCGGGAGCGCCGCCAGCACCTCGGGTTCGGCCGACGGATCGGCGTCGTACGCGGCGAGCGCCGCCGCGAGCCGGGGGTCGGCGGTGCCGTCGTCGTCGGAGAAGCCGGAGTCGGGGATGTTCTTGAGAGCCACCTCCCGAGGGTATCGGGGCTGCCCGGCCGCGATCTCTCACGCCCCCTTCATCCGCCTCTCACGGACCGCGCAGTTTCCTTCCCTGGCTTCTCCGGGCATGGCTTACGAGAACCCCGCCGTACGGACGCCCCCGGCCCTGCCCCGCGCGGCACCGTGCGCGGAGTGTCGGCGACCGCGCTGCCGGCGTGCGCCGTGCTCGGCACGGCGGCGTACGGGGCGGCGACGCCGCCGCGCACGGCGGCGGTGACCGCGACCGGTACCGGCGCGGCGGCGAACGTGGCGATCGTGAAGGTGAGCGAGGAGCCCCGGATGGTGTGGAGCGAGGTACTGGCGACGGCGCTGCGGGACGTGTCAGGGGACCCGGGGGCCCGCTACTCGGTGGCGGTGCTGGACACCGCCACGGGCGGCCGGGCGGTGCACGGGGACGGGCTGTACGACACGGCGAGCATCGTCAAGGTCGACATCCTGGCGGCGTTGCTGCTCCAGGCCCAGGACGCTGGGCGGGACCTGACGGCGCAGGAGAAGGCCTGGGCCGAGGTGATGATCGAGGACAGCGACAACGCGGCCGCCACCGCGCTGTGGCGCGCGATAGGCCGGGGCGCCGGGCTGAACGCCGCCAACCGGCGCCTCGGGCTCACCTCGACCACGGCGGGCAGCGGGCCGCTGTGGGGGCTGACCCAGACCACAGCGGCGGACCAACTCACGCTGCTGCAACGGGTCTTCGGCACCGACGGCGCCCTCGGCACGGCGTCCCGCGCGTATGTCCGGCGGCTGATGGGACGCGTCGCGGCCGCGCAGGCCTGGGGCGTGCCGACCGCGGCCGACGGCTCCTACGAGGTCAAGAACGGCTGGCTGCGGCGGAGTACGACCGGGCTGTGGGACATCAACAGCATCGGCCGGGTCAGGGCCGGCGGGCGGACGTATCTGGTCGCCGTGGTCTCCCGCGGCAGCACGACGCAGGCCGCCGGCATCACGCTGGTGGAACGGGCCGCGCGGGCGGCGGTCGGGTCCTTCAGCCGTGCCGCCGGCCGTTCCGGGAGTTCGTGAGCCGGGGCCGCAGCCACAACAGGGCCGCCGCGGCGACCAGTCCGGTGCCGGCGACCGCGAAGACCACGGCGATGCCGTCGCCCAGGGTGTCCCCGTCGGCCGCCGCTGCCGCCTTCGCCGCGTCGGGACCGGCGCCGAAGTACTTGCGCGTGTAGGGAACGGCACTCGGCACGACGGCCTCGGGCTCGACCTTGGCCGCAGCCTTCAGCGCGGCCGCCGGGTCCACCAGGCCGTGGCCGACGGCGTCGTCGCGGCCGCCTGCCGGGGAACTCCGGGCGGTGTCCTCCAGCAGCCGCTTCACCTGGGCGGGACTGAGCCGGGGGTAGGCGGAGCGGACGAGCGCGGCCGCGCCCGACACATACGCGGAGGCGGTGCTGGTGCCCCAGCCCTCGTAGTAGCGGCGGTTGGGGTCGGCAATCACGACGTCGACGCCCGGCGCGGCGACCGTCGCGTACCAGCGGCGGGTGGAGAAGGCGGCGCGGGAGCCGTAGCGGTCGACGGCGGCCACCGCGATGACGCCCGGGTACGCCGCGGGGTAGGAGGCCCGGTTGCCCTGCTCGCCGCCGTTCCCGGCGGAGGCGACGACGACCACGCCCTTGCGCAGGGCGTACTGGACCGCGTCGTCCTCCTGCGCCTCGGGGTGGGCGGTGCGGCTGTCGTCGCCCAGGGAGAGGTTGATGACGTCGGCACCGTGGTCGGCGGCCCAGCGGATGCCGTCGGCGAGGGCGCTGCCGCGCGTGGTGCGGGCCTTCTTCCGCTGCGGGTCCTTGTCCTCCAGGATCACCCGCACCGGAAGGATCCTGGCCTCCGGGGCGATGCCCAGCACGCCGTCGGAGCCGCCGGGGCCATGGCCGTGACCGGCGATGATCCCGGCCATGCCGGTGCCGTGCCGGGCCCAGGCGATGTCGCCGCGGCGGGCCCCGAAGCCGACCATGTCCTTGCCCTCGAGGACCTGGCCGGACAGGTCCGGATGGGTGCCGTCCACGCCCGTGTCGAGGACGGCGACGGTGACGCCCTTGCCCTTCGTCCGCTGCCAGGCCTCCTGCGCGTGCAGCGCGTCCAGCGCCCAGTCCGCGTCGCGTACGGCGTCGGCGTGGGCCGGGACGACGGGCAGCAGGACGAGGGCCGCTGCGGTCATCGCGGTGGCCAGTCGCCTCATCCGGAACCTCCCGTCGGGGTGGCGGTCAGCGAGCCCGCGGCCCGGCGGGCCCGGTCGGCGACGGCGTCGGCCAGCGCGTCGGCCTCGTGCCCCAGTCCGGCCTGGGCGGGCGCGGTCGTTGCGCCCGCGCTGACGGCCGAGGCGGCGGGCTGCGGGACGGCGATCTCACGGCCGTCGGCGAAGCCGCTCACCGCGTACACGACGACGGGCAGGTCGGCGGCGACCGTGACGGTCCAGCTGGCACGCTGGCGGTCGCCGAAGCCGTCCGCGACGGTGCCCGGGAAGGCGACCGGACGGGGCATCAGATCACCGCGGGAGCCGAGGCGTTCGGAGATCCAGCGGTTGTGCAGCTTGCGCATCGTGGGGGCCTCGGCCTTGGTGACGAGCAGTCCGACCGTGGTCACGGCGCTCGACGTGGCGTCGGCGTAGGTGGCCCGCAGCAGTTTCACGCAGCCGGCGGGACGCAGCACCTTCGCCAGCAGCGGGTCGAAGGCCTCCCGGCAGTCGCCTGCCGGTGCGACGCCGATCCGTTTCCAGGTGCGTTCGGCGCCGCCCGGGCCGAGGCCCTTGCCGTGCAGGGTGGCCGGGAAGAGCGTGTCGACGGGCGTGCTGTGCCACAGGCCGCGGGCGAGGGCGAAGTCGCGCCTGCTCGCCTCAGCCGCCGTGGGGGTGGGCGCGGCCGGGTCGTGGTTGATCCACACGCCGGCGCCGGCGCCGCCGAGCAGGCCGAGGCCCAGCACCAGGCACAGCGCGGCGGCGGCCGTGCGGGGCCGCGCCCGGGCGGCGTGCGTGGGGGCGTGCGGCGGCCGGGGAGGGTACGGCGGCTGCGCCGAGGGCGGTACGGGCGAGGACCAGGCCGCCGCCGGGGGGTGCGCGGGCGGCGGGGGCGGTACGGGACCGGCCGGGTAGGCGACGCCGACGGGGCCCCGCTCTCCCGCGGGTCGCGGGTACGGGGGCGCCGGCACCGGTGCCGTGCCGTACCGC
>NZ_JARAVM010000049.1:0-44823 GCF_033792735.1 Streptomyces sp. PA03-3a | reverse complement strand
CTGGCTGCACACCTACAATCACCACCGCGGACACACCGCGCTGAAGGGCCAACCACCCGCCAGCCGCGTTCCTAACCTCACGGGGCAATACACCTAGGCATGATCTGGGAGACCCCTGAACGCGTCGTGCCACGTAAGCCTCGCCGCGGGGCCGCGGCGAGGGCCGTGAGGCGCGAGATCGTCCTCACCCAACCGGCCGGGGTCGCCGCTCCGTCTTCGGAGCCGGCCGCCGCGCAGAGAACTGCCGAGCTCGTCACGGAGGTGGACCCGGCCGCAGATGTCGCCCCGGCCGACGACGTTGTGCCGCACCGGCCGGAGCCATTGCCGTCACCCTCTGAGTTTGAGAATTCGGGTATGGAACCGACGGACCCGCCGCCCACGGTCCGGCACGAGGAGGCCACGTTGGTGTCGGGAGACTTTGCGCAGGATTCCGTACCGTCCCCGCCACCGGCCGAAGACCACGGAGTCGGCGGATCCGAACTGTCGCACGCCCGGCACCTGACCGGCAGATGGGATGAGGCCGTCAACCTGTCGGCGACTCTCGACCGGAGTGTGCGGTGGTCCGCTCAGTATGTTCACATGGCCCTCGGTCACACGTTCTTGGCCGAGCTACTCGGTCCCCGAGCCGCTCTAACCGTCGCCGAAGTGGCAGACGGCCTTCGACTGGCCGACCGTCCTGTCGTTCAAGCGCTCGATGCGCTCGTCACCGTACTGGACGCCCTCAAGGGACAGCGGCTGCGTCCGGAGGACTTCTTCGGCTCCGCGTCCGCAGTCCTGCTCGGTGAGTCGCCTCGTCGCTATCTGTCACGAAACCCGTTGGTCAAGCCAGAGGCGCGTCTCGCCTTGGCACAGGCGCTCAAGAAGTTCCTCTCGACCAGCGTGATGGATGCGGGGTCGGTGGCCATCACTGTGACGCAGGACGATTCCGAAGACACGGCGAGTGACCCGACCCAGGCGACAAGCAAGGAATCGGACACGCCCTTCATAGCACCCTCTGTAGACAACGCCCCAGCGGCGGAGCACGCTCCGGCCACCGAGCTGGAACACCGTGTCCGGGAGCGGGAAGCCGAGGTCGCGGACCGGAACGCATGGGCAGGGGTGGAGGAACGCTCCCGGGCGGGAGCGGAGGCCCAGGAGCAGTCGGCCGAGGCCGCCCGACGCATCGCGGAGTTGGAGTCCGCGCTCGTGCAACGAGTCTCAGCGGCCAGGGCTGAAGAGCGTAATCGCGCCAGGGCCGAGGCCGCGCAGCAAGTCGATGCGATGCGCCGTGATGCCGAACGGCTCGTGCGCGAGGCACATGAGGCGGCCGATGAACGAGTGCACGAGGCTGAGGCCGCGGCCACCCGTGCCGCATCCGAGAGCGCGCAGCGCGAGCTGCAACGCGTGCAGGAGGAATGCGAGCTCCGGATGCGAAGTGCCGCCGAGGCGTCGGACGGGAGGACGAGGGCTCTGGAAGAACGGCTGCGGCAGGCCGAGGCGGCGCTCGTCGAGCGGACGGAGGCCGTACACGCAGTGGAACACATGGCGGCGCAACGCGTCGCGGCCGTCGAGCGGTGGGCCGAGCAGCGTGTCGCCGAAGTGCAGCGAGCCGCGAACGCCCGCATCGCGGAACTCGAACGGCACCTCCCGCACCTTCGCCCCGCCGTCCCGGCACCACCTGCCGAACCGCGGGGCGCGGACCCGCGCCACTGGTGGCAGCGCCGCTGACACACCGGGCCGCCCACGCCCCAGCGGCGGATCGGCCCTTTCGAAGACGACGATGTGGAGAACCGAGAAGTGACCCCGCGCGACGAACTCGTCGGCTACCTGCGCCGCCAACTGGTCGGTCCCGCTCAGGGCGACGAGGAGGTGCTCGACGCACCGCCCGACCGGCAGTACCTGATGGGAACGCTCTACCCCCAGGACGCCGATCTTCAGCGACGCCTTACCGAGAACGCCGAGGAACTGGAGGGCCTCGGCACCGAGGGAGAGGCCGAGGACACCGCACCTGCCGCGGACCCCATACCCGAGTCCAACGCGTGGTTGCCGTCGTCACTCGGCCTCAGCTTCTACACCGACGCCTCGGCCGTCGAGGTGACCTGTGGCGCCGCGCGCTACGAGACGCTGCAGGGCGAGCGCGGCCGGCGCTGGCGGCGTGTCCCCCTTCCCGAGGAGACCGTCAGGCTCGGAAGCGGCGAGGACCGGAAGACGGTGCTCGACGGACGGGCCGAGATCCGTCTGCGCCGCCGTCGCTTCGGCTCCGGCAACCTGGTCACCGTCGCGCTGGTCAACACGGCACACACCGGCCGTGTCGCGTCCGTCAACGCCGGAGGTGGTCGGCCGACGCAGTGGGACCGGATGTTGTTCCAGGTGGGGCTCGAGGCGCGTCCCGTGGGCGGCGAGATCCGGCCCTATCCGAGTGTGCGCCTGACCAGCCGGGACCCGGAGGAGCAAGAGCTCCGACTGCAGTACCGCCATGTCGTCACTCATGCCGTCGGCCACGGCTGCGCGGTGGTCGAGGTCCGCGACGGCGACCGACTCGTCGGGGCCAGGGCGTCGGTCATGCCCGAGTCGGAAGTACCCGCGACCAAGGCGTCAGGCCCGGTGGGACTCCCGGTTCTGCGCGTGCTCCACCTCGCCGACCCCGATCTGCCGCGGGATCGGCTGCGCGAGGAATTGCTCGACTTCGCTGCCGGATACCGCAAGTGGTACGAGGCGCAGCGTCGTGTCGCCGTTCCCGCCTGGGGGCGCGACGCCGCAGACCGCGTCCTGGCGCGCATCGAAGCCGTCGTGAACCGGATCGAGTCCGGTGTGCGCACGCTCTGTGATCAGGACCGTCCGGAGCTGCTCGCCGCGTTCCGGACCGCCAACCTGGCCATGGCACTCCAGATGCGTCACTCGGCCCGCGACCAGGCCGGCGAACGACGAGCGCGTCGCGACGCGATGTCCACCGAACCCGCCCCGGATCCGGACGCGGCGTGGCGGCCCTTCCAGCTGGCATTCTTCCTGCTGTCGTTGAAGGGCGTCGCTGACCCGGCGCACCCGGACCACGAGGTGGTCGACCTCATCTGGTTCCCCACAGGCGGCGGCAAAACAGAGGCCTACCTCCTGCTCGCCGCGTTCGTGATGGTGCTGCGCCGACGGCAGCCGGACGGTGGGGGCACGGCGGTCCTCAGCCGCTACACCCTCAGCCTGCTGACCACGCAGCAGTTCCAGCGTGCCGCCACTACCGTCTGCGCCCTCGAGAAGCTGCGCCGCGATGACCCCTCTCGTCTCGGCGAGGAGCCGTTCTCCATCGGCCTGTGGGTCGGTATGGCGACGTCCCCGAACACCTACGACGAGGCGCACAAGAAGTTCGGCGAGGTCCGGGACGCGGCGAAGCCGGACGACGTGTTCATCCTCGACCGCTGCCCGTGGTGCGGGACGCGGATACTGCCGAGCCACAAGTCACCCGACATCGGGGACTACGGGGTGCGCGCGGAGACCGACTCGTTCACCTTCTACTGTCCGCGCGACGAGTGCCTGTTCCACGACGAGCTGCCCGTGTCGGTCGTCGACGAGCACCTCTACGACCGCCCGCCCACTTTCGTCCTGGGCACGGTCGACAAGTTCGCCCGTCTCGCCTGGGAGGCGCGGGCCGGGAGGCTGTTCGGAAGCGCGGGGGGCCACCGGCCGCCGTCGCTGGTCATCCAGGACGAGCTGCATCTGCTCACCGGGCCTCTGGGCACAACGGTGGGCCTGTACGAGTCGGCGGTCCTCGGCCTGTGCACCCGGGCCGGCGTCGGCCCCAAGGTGGTCGCCTCCACTGCGACGATTCGGCGCTCCGGCGAGCAGGTGCGCGGGTTGTACGGACGTGACGTCCAACTGTTCCCGCCCGCCGGCCTCGACGCCCGCCACTCGTATTTCGCGGAGCCGGACACCTCCCGCCCAGGGCGTCGTTACGTCGGTGTGATGGCACAGGGCCACACAGCCGGTCGCGCCTCCGTCGCCACCGCGGCTGCGATGCTGCAGGCGGCCTTCGAACTGCCGGAGGAGAGCCGGGACGCGTACTGGACGCTGGTCGCCTACCACCACAGCCTGCGCGAGCTGGGCCGTACGGTCACGGCCGCGGCCGACGACATCCCGGCGCAGCTCGCCGGTCTCGACAGCGGGCGCGGCACCCGCGAGTTGCCCGACCAGCAGGTGCAGGAACTCACGAGCAACCTGCCCCGCGCCGAGCAGCCCTTGCTCCTCGACCGCCTGGAAAAGCCGTACGACGCCTCCGACGCCGTGTCGTTCCTGCCCTGCACCAACATGCTGTCGGTGGGTGTCGACGTCAAACGGCTGGCGCTGATGCTGATGCTGGGGCAGCCGAAGACGACGGCCGAGTACATCCAGGCGACGAGCCGTGTCGGCCGCCACTCGGTGCCGGGTCTGGTCGTGACCTTCTTCAATGCCACGCGCGCCAGGGACCGTTCGCACTACGAGACGTTCGACGCCTATCACGGGTCGCTGTACCGGCATGTCGAGCCGACAAGCGTCACCCCGTGGTCCGCCCCGTCGCGTCGCCGCGCGCTGCACGCGGCTCTGGTCATCCTCGCACGCCACGGCCTCGGGCTGTCCGCCGAGAACCAGGCGGGGGACATCCTCGACCGGTTGCCGGCTGCCGCCGCCATCGCCGAGGAGCTCTCCGACCGCGCCTCGGCCGGCGACCCACGGGTGGCGGAGGCCGTACGGGACGAGCTGGACGCACTGCTGGGCCAATGGCAGCAGCACGCTCTCGACGCCCGCAAGGAGGGCAGGGAGCTGTACTACCGCAGTCAGGGCAAGGGACAGATGAATCTGCTGAAGAACTTCGAGCAGCACGGCGGTCTGTGGGAGACCCCGCATTCGATGCGGAACGTGGACCGCGAGTGCCAGGTGACGGTGAAGGGAGCTGACCTGTGAGCAGGCGACTGCGCGTGCGCCAGGCCCAGACGGTTCTTCCTTTCGGTGTCGGCGCCGTGTTCGACATCCAGGGCGAGTCGTTCGTGGCGACGGGTATCGGCGACTGGCCGAGGAAGCGCCAGAAGATCGAATCGCCCCGGCTGGCATCGCAGCTCCGAGTGAGTGGCTTCTACGCGGCACCGCCCGCGCCCGACGACCGGTTCGACTTCCAGGACGCCCCGGGGGCCCCTTACATCCGCTTTCCGGCCTGGTTGTTCTGCGGGGCGTGCCGCCGGATGATCCGCTGGCGCGTCGCGGACGAGAAGCCGGGCACGCCTCCACGCTGCCGCAGCTGCTCTCCCGTACGGCAGCTGGTTCCGATGCGGTTCGTTCAGATCTGTGCGAGTGGACATCTGGGGGACGTCGACTGGTGGTTCTGGGCTCATTCCCGCCGCGATGCGACCGAACGGCGCGCCTGTACTTCCCGTGACCAGTTGCGGTTCAAGGTCTCCGAGCGTGCCACAGGACTCGAGGCCCTGTCGGTCGAGTGCACGGCCAAGGGTTGCGGCGCCACGCGCGACCTCCTGGACGTACTGGGCACGCACGGGCTCCGCTGCTCCGGGCGCAATCCGTGGCAGCGGCGAGTCGAAGCCACGGACTGCACGAAGCCCGTACAGATCGTCCAACGGACGGCCGGAAACCTGTACTACCCCGTCGTCAGCTCCGCGCTCGACATTCCCCAAACGAACGTCCCGGCAGGCCTGGCGGATGACACTCTTGCCGAGCGGGTCCGCAACCACGACATGTGGATCCCTTTGTGCCGTGTCCCCGCAGGACCCGCAGCAGACGTCCTACGCGACATGATCAAGACCGAGTCCGGTGCGGACGACGCTCTCCTGGATGCGCTGATCACGGAGGAGACAGGCGCCCCTGCGCCTGTCGCGGTCGGTTCCTCCGGCGTCGCACCCGAGGAACCGGCGGATCCGGACCTGAGCCGGGAGGAATGGGCCGCCTTCATGGCACCCCCACCCCCGGCCACAGCGGACTTCGCCATCCGCGAGACGGACCTCGGGCTAAGGCAGGACGAGCCCGAGCCGTGGGCCGGACTGCGACGGCGCGTCGGCAGAGTCGTCCTGGCGGATCGGCTGCGGGAGGTCCGGGCGCTCCAAGGCTTCCGGCGGGTCTCCCCCACCTCGACGTTCGTGCCGGCGGACACCGCACGGCGATTGCGCTGGCTGCCGGCGGTCGAGGTGTTCGGCGAGGGTGTGTTCCTGACCCTGGACGGGAACGCTTTGCGCGAGTGGGAACAGGACGAGCGCGTGGTCGCACGGGTGGTGGGCATGCGCGAGGACCTCGAGCGCTCGTTCCAGGCCGACCGCCTGACGCGGGTGACGGGCGAACAGCTCTCCCCGCGATTCGTCCTTCTGCATACCCTGGCCCATCTATTGATCCGTCAGTTGTCATTCGAGTCCGGCTACTCGACGGCAAGCCTTCGGGAGCGGGTCTACGGCCGACCGGAGAGCGGCCAGTACGGCGTCCTCGTCTACACCGCCGCCGGGGATGCGGAGGGCACCCTCGGTGGGCTCGTGCAGCAGGGCGAGGCGCCCCGTCTGGCGGAGACCTTGCTGCGGATGGCGGAGGCCTCGGCGTGGTGTTCGGCCGACCCTCTGTGCGCGGAGCACACCGGGCAGGGCTTCGACAACCTCAACCGGGCCGCGTGCCACGCCTGCGCCCTGCTGCCCGAGACGAGTTGCGAAACGGGTAACACCCTGCTTGACCGCGCACTCGTGGTGGGTGGCGAACACGTGCCCGGATACTTCGAGCCGATCGTCGCGGAGGCTCGTTCGGCCGCCGCGGCCGCGATGGAGTGACCGCGTTGACGATCATCACATACTTGGACCTCACCGCCGACCAGCGGGCCTCGCTCGAGGGGCTGCCCTTCGACGGCAACCATATCGTCAGCGGGCCTCCCGGCAGTGGGAAGAGTGTGCTGGCCGCACAGCGTGCCGTCATGCTCGCCCTCACGGGGCGACCCACTGTGCTACTGACCCGCTCCAATCTCCTGAGGCAGTCGATCAGCCCTCTCGTCTCCGCTCTCGGCCCCGCTACGGACGGCGTCGACGTGGCGACCGCTCACTCTTGGCTGGCCCAGTGGTACCGGCAGCGTGCGGGCCGTGACCCGGAGCGCGGGGAGAACGGCTGGTACGAGTGGAGCACGTTCTACCAGCAGGCCGCGTTGAGTTCGCAGGAGCCCGCACTCTCCGTCGTTGTGGACGAGGGGCAGGATCTGCCGCCCGAGTTCTACCGGTTCTGCCGAGTGCTCGGCGCGCAGGTGACGGTGTACGCGGACGAATGCCAGCGCCTGACCGATTCCCACTCCACGGTTGCGGAGATCGGCGCGGGGCTCGGTGACGGCGCACGCCAGGAGCTGGACGGCAACCACCGCAACACCAGGCAGATCGCGGAACTCGCGGCGCACTTCCACACCGGCCTCGTCCCCCCGCCCCTTCCGGACCGTGAGGGTCCGCCTCCACGGCTGCACGCACTGCCGGGACCGGGCGTCCTCGTCGACCTGGTCATCGGGCTGACCGAACACCAACCCGGCCGCAGCGTCGGCGTCGTCCTGCGCTCCACACGCGACCAGTTCGACCTGCTGGCGCGCCTCGAACGGCGCTCTCCCCGCCTGAAACCGCAGATGTACACGGGCCAGGCGACACAGGGACGCTACCGAAACCTCGACCTCGACCGCGCTGGCATCGTCATTGTGAACCGAGCGAGCGTGAAGGGCCTCGGCTTCGACACCGTCGTGGTGCCCGACACCCACGCGGATGCGGGTAGCGACCCCACGTCAGCCGCTCTGCGCATGGCGTACTACGTCCTGGCCACCCGTGCACGCCACGAACTTCACCTGGCCTACGAGGGCCAAGGCGAACCGCCGCTGGTAGCGGAGACCTCTCGTCACCTGCTGATACGTGGATAGCTCTGAATCGAAAGCTTGGCGAAAGCAGCATGCATAGGTGTGGACCGGCGGCGGAACCTGCCCTAGCTCGCCGGTCCACACGACACCGCGATCACGCCTTGGCCAGCAGGGCCTCCAGTGCCACCGCGGTGTCGGGGTACCGGTCGAGCAGGCCCGCGCCCGCTGGCTCCGGGTCCGCCGTGAGCCAGGGGTCGTCGCAGCCCAGGAGGTGGGCCAGTGCGTCGGTCGTTGCCGGGTGGGCGGTGAGGAGGGTGGCGCCGCGGGCGAATTGCTTGCGGGGCGCCAGGACCGGCGGCGCCAGCTCGGCCTTCCACGGCGGGATCCACGCGTCCAGGGCTGCTAGGCGGCCCGGGAACATACGGCTCGCCTCGCGGATCAGAAGGGGGGTCAACTCCGAACCCCCGGCGCGCAGGCTCGTGATCAGGGTCGGGAGCCACGGCAATAGGACCTGGTCTGGCAGGCGGCCGAACGCCTTCGAGACGGCTTCCACCACGACGTCCGCCAGGCCCGGGACCGGTTCCAGGGCGTGGAGGAGACCGCTGAGGTAGCGCGGGTACGCGGGGACCACCATCGGGTTGGCCAGCAGGTCGTCGCACTTGAACCGCAGCTCCGTGCGGGTCATGGTGCCCAGGTGGACCTGGGCCGCCCACAGCAGGGCCGTCTTCGACGGGTCCTGCGGGTGCGACTGCGCCACCGCCAGTTCCAGCTGGTTACGGTCGCAGCCCAGGGACAGCGCCAGGGACTCCATGCTGAACAGGAAGCCCAGCATCGCCGCCACCTGGCGCACCGTGGCGTCCTCGTCGGTGAACGCCGTCGGCAGCAGCGTGCAGTAGTGCGCGTATCCCGTCTTGGTGAAGGACTCGATCCACGACGGCAGCGTCGGTTCGCTCGTGCGGTAGTAGGCGAGGAGCCGTCGTACCCGGCGCAGCACCTCTGGTGCGCCGTCCACCGTGCGCTCGGCCGACAGCACCTCCAGCGCGCGGGTGCCCAGCTCGTCGGCGAGGCGGCGGCTGTTCAGGTACAGCGTCGCGTCCTCGACGGCCTCCAGGACCGTCGCCGCGGTGGCCTTCGGGTCGTACGCCCGGCGGCGCAGGCGCTGTTCCAGGACCTGCTCGATGCTGACGCCCTCGTAGCCGAGCTCGATCAGGGCGCGCTGGTGCGTGCCGAGGGCCAGGTCCCAGGACTCCTGGATGGGGCGTTCGCCGAGCTTCTGTTCGCCCATGATGGGGCGGGCGGTGCCCTCGGGCATCAGGCGGCGGAGCATCCACAGCACGTCGGAGCACGGGCCGAGTTCCGGCCTGCCGGCGATGTCGAGCAGGGCGCGCTGCACTCCGCGCTGCTGGAGCTTGAGGTTCAGGGGTGCGAGGCGGTCGTGGACGTCGCGGGCAAGGGGCGGCAGGGCGTCGTAGCCGACCTGGCCGATCCGGTCGCCGCCCATCATGATCTCGACGATCCGGCGCACGTCGCGCCGACCGGGCACCGCGTCCTTCTCGATGCACGTGACCGCCGCGTCCTGGAAATCGTACGGCGTGGGCTTGGCCCGGTCCCGCATCCCCGCCAGCAGGATCGACGTCTCGAACACGGCGATCGCGTCGGCCGTCGAGGCGAGGTAGCCGTTGCGCCGGGCGGCGCGCACGATGTCCACCGACCAGCCGAGCAGTTCAGCCTCGTCCAGCTGGTCCAGGACCGGCGGGCGCTGCAGGAAGCCGGTCAGCTGGTCGGCCGCCACAGCCTGAGGGGCGGGTGGCAAGGTTTTGGCGGGCGTTGTCTTCTTCGCGCCCGCCTGGCCCGTCAGGCGGTACGGCTTGACCCGCGTCCGCTTGAGGTTCTTCGTCCACTGCGTCGCCGCGATCGACACCGAGCCCGCGGCCAGGCCGAACTGCGCCTCTATCGCCGCGTGGCTGGACGGGATAAGGCCGTGCAGCCACTTGGTGGCGCTGCGCGGGCTGATCTCGAACGTATCGGTGCCCTCCACGCCGAACTCGGCGACCCGGCTCGCGGCGTGGAAGGCGCCGCAGACGTAGACGCAGTCCGCCGGGTCGGTGCCGGTGGCTGCCAGGTGCTCGCGCATCCGGGTCCACATGTGGCGCTCGCGGTCCTCGTCCACGCGCACCCGGTGCGGGTCGCCAGGTGCGAGGCGCCGGAAGAGGCTGCCGATGAGGAACATGACCTGGCGGTACGTGTCGTGGTCGGCGTCGCCGAGCGGCAGCTCGACGTACTGGTGCCACCACTCCGACCAGTGCCGCACCCGGCCGTGGCGGAGCAGGTGCTCCTCCAGTTCGGCGAAGCGCGGCCGCAGGTCGCCGATCTCCACGCCGACCGCGTCGCCGTGCAGCGCGGCCTCCTCCTCGGCGGGCGGCGCGTCCGGGTCGTCCGGCGCGTCGGTCCGCTCGGCGCGGGCGTCCCACTGGAAGACGTGGTCGGACGAGCGGTCGACCAGGACGAGTTCCACGCCCGGGGTGTCCAGCGCGTAGGCGATGGCCTGGTACTCCGCCGAGGCCTCGGTGATCGGGGCGACCACCGACAGCGGCGCCCAGTCAGCGGGAAAGCCGTCGACTTCGCCCGCGTACGCCTGGACGGCCACCGGCAGCCGGCAGTTGCGCAGCTCGGTGAGCAGCGGCGTCATGTCCTCGCACAGCTCCAGGTACACGACCTTCGGCTGCTTCTCCCGCAGGCGGCGCGCCATGGCGACCGCCGAGGCGGGCGAGTGGTGGCAGACCGGGAAGACCTCCAGCGGCTCGCGCACCGCGCGGTCGACGTCGTCGACCATGCCGAGCAGGATGCCCTCCAGAGCGTCGGGCCCGTCGGCGAACGTCGTGGCCGCTTCGCGGAGCTGGCTGCGCAGCGCCTCGAAGGTGCCCTCGTGGGTGCCGCTCATGACAGGGTGGCGATCGCGTCGCGGCCGCCCTCCAGGAACTCGGGCCAGGCGCCGCCCTCGTCCTTGCTGCGCGGCTCGACGACGCCGTGCAGGTACTTGTTGAGGATCGCCAGGTCCTCGGGCTCGCGCCGGGCCAGCGAGCCGACGAGCGAGGACGCCAGAGTGCGGGCTGTCAGGGCACGCTCGCCGAAGAAGTTGCTGTGCAGGATGGAGTCCTCCAGCACGCCGATCTGCTCGGCGGTGGACAGCGCGGACTCCAGCTTCTCGTCGTCGCTGCCAGCGGCGGCCGCTGAGGCGCGCAGGTCGGCGAAGCTCTGCAGCAGCACGTCGAGGAGGGTCGGCGGTACGTCCAGCTCTATCTGGTGGCGGCGCAGCAGTTCCTCGGTGCGGAAGCGGACGATCTCCGCCTCGCTCTTCTTGTTCGTCACGACGGGGATGCGGACGAAGTTGAAGCGGCGCTTGAGTGCGGAAGACAGGTCGTTGACCCCTCGGTCGCGGCTGTTGGCGGTGGCGATGATGGAGAAGCCGGGCTTGGCGAAGACGATGTTGTCGCTGTCGCCGTCCAGTTCGGGGACGGAGATGTACTTCTCGGAGAGGATGGAGATCAGCGCGTCCTGGACGTCGCTGGTGGAGCGGGTGAGCTCCTCGAAGCGGCCGATCGCGCCGGTCTCCATCGCGGTCATGATCGGCGAGGGGATCATCGACTCCCGCGACTGGCCCTTGGCGATGACCATGGACACGTTCCAGGAGTACTTGATGTGGTCCTCGGTGGTGCCGGCGGTGCCCTGGACGACGAGCGTGGAGTTGCGGGAGATTGCGGCGGACAGCAGCTCGGCCAGCCAGCTCTTGCCCGTGCCGGGGTCGCCGATCAGGAGCAGGCCGCGGTCGGAGGCGAGGGTGACGATGGAGCGCTCGACGAAGCTGCGGTCGCCGAACCACTTCTGCGAGATCTCGCGGTCCAGGCCGTCGGAGGGCTCGGAGCCCAGGATGAACAGCCGCACCATCTTGGGCGACAGTCGCCAGGAGAAGGGCTTGGGGTGGTCGTCGACCGACTCCAGCCAGTCGAGTTCCTCGGCGTACTTGGTCTCGGCGGGGGCGCGCAACAGGTCGGACATGAGGGGCCTTTCGGGCGTGGTGGGGTTGCTGCTCTGGTTGCCTGGTGTTGTCTTGCGGTGCCTTGGACTGCCTGGGGCGCTCAGGCGAGGAACGTCTTCAGCTCGTTGACGAGCTTGCGTATGTGGCCGGAGATCACCGGCGTGCCGAGATCCTTGAAGCGCTCCCGGAACCACGGGTTGACGCTGCCGCGGCCGGAACTGGTCACCGACCCGACCGGGATGAACTTGACACCCGAGCGGTGGAGGGCGGCCATGCTCTCGAACAGCGGCTCGGTCCGCCATTCGTAGAAGTCGGAGATCCACACCACGACGGTGTTGCGGGGCTCGGCGACCTTCGGCTGCGCGAGCGCCATGGCGACGGTGCCGTCCGTGCCGCCGCCGAGCTTGGTGCGCAGCAGCGTCTCGAAGGGGTCGTGGACCCAGGGCGTGAGGTCGAGCGCCTGCGTGTCATAGGCGATCAGGTGGACGTCCACCTTGGGCAGCCCCGCGAAGATCGAGGCGAGGATGGTGCAGTTCACCATGGAGTCGACCATCGAGCCCGACTGGTCCACGACGACGATCAGGCGCTGGGGCGTCGTCTTGCGCGCGGTGTGCCGGTAGTAGAGGCGGTCGACGTACAGCCGCTGTTCCTCCGGGCTCCAGTTGGTGAGGTTCTTCCAGATGGTGCGGTCGAGGTCGAGGTTGCGGAACACCCGCTTGGGCGGGATCGAGCGGTCGACCGCGCCGACCGTGGCCTTCTCGACCTGCGTGCGGAGCACTTCGGCGACCTCGTCGACGAAGCGCCGGATCAGGGACTTGGCGTTGGCCAGGGCGACGCCCGAGAGGTTGTTCTTGTCCCGCAGGAGCTGCTCGATCAGGGACATGCTCGGGGTCAGCTGCGAGGCGAGCTTGGGGTCGGCAAGCACTTCACGCAGGTGCATCCGCTTGACGAGGTCGGCCTCGATCGAGCCGAGTTCGGGGCCGATCGCCGGGATCAGCCGGCTGAGGTCGGGCGTGGTGCCCCCGATGCCCGTGCCGGTCGGGCTGACGCCGGGTCCTGCCGTACGTCCCCCGGCGCGGCCGCCGCGCAGCTCGCCGGGGCGGCAGCCCAGCGCGCGTTCCAGCCAGCCGGCGTCGGACTGCCACCGCGCCAGCTGCCCGGCGGTGACGGTGCCGGAGCCGGACGCGAAGACGTTGAGCAGGACCTTCGACACCAGCGCGGCGCGGCGGACTTCGGCGGCGCGGTCGCGTGCGCCGTCCTCGGGTTCGGGTTCGGGCGCCATCAGGCCGTCGAACTCTGCGGCCAGATCCGGGTGGCGCTGCACGATGGAGTCGACCGAGGCCTGCGGGTCCAGCAGCGCGGGCGGCAGCCCGATGTCCTCGACGACGGCGAGGCTCGCCGACTCCAGGGTGGCCTGCTCCTCGGGGTCGAAGAGCCGGGCGAGCAGGCGCCAGTACAGGACCTGGCGGCGGTTGTCGTGGGGGTCGGCGGCGGGAGGCCCGTCGCTGCCCTCGATGTCCCCGGTGATCTGGTCGGTGGTCTGTTCGGTCACTTCCGCAGCAGCCTTCCCGCGCGCTCCCGCAGAACGGCCACCGCGTCGGTGGCGGCCTTCTCGGCCTTGACCCCGTTCTTGTCAGTCGTCCCGCCCGCCCATTCCCCGGCGTGGACGGTGACGGCCTTCTTCCGCACCGTCGTCTCGACGGCCAGCGGCTGGACCCGGTACGTGCCGTCGTCCCAGCGCAGCAGCGCGATGCAGGCGCCCGACGCCGCGATCGCCTCGGGGGTGAGCGGCCCGGCGGCCGGGACGCGGTCGGTGTCGACGGCGAGGGTCTGTCCGGCGGCGGTGAACGTCACCTCGCCGTCGTCGGTCGCGGCGGCGTAGCCCTCCAGGAAGACCGGTACGGCGACGCGCGCCGGGTGGCGGTCCAGGGGTGCGACGACCGGGTCCGCGGCGGTGGGCAGCGCCACGCGGGCGGTGGCGAAGGCGTCGGCGGGTTCGCCGGCGTGCGCCTGCGCGTCGTTCCACAGCAGGTCGCCCTCGGCGGTGACCGGCATGCCGGTGAGGTCCATGGAGCGGCCATCGCTGACGGCCGCCAGCAGCGACATGTGCGGGCGGAGCAGCTGCCACAGTCCGGCGCCGACGACGGTGTCCGGCTTGGGCACCGACACGCTGGCGCGCACCAGGCGGGCCGCCATGCCGTCCGCGGGCTCGAACACGGCGTGGACCTGGGCCTGTACGGCGGTGGCGTGCTCCTGCAGGTCGACCCCCAGGGGCAGGAGGCGGCCGGTCGCCGTCCCGGCGGCGGGCGGCCCGCCCGCGCCGGGCAGCGTCAACAGCATCCCGCGCGACCACAGGTCGGCCCAGCGGCGTACGGGGAACCGCTCCATGGTGGCGCCGGGGCACGAGGCGGCGAGTTCGGCGGCGAAGCCGTCGAGGAGGGTGGCCAGGCGGCGCAGCGCCCGGTCGGGCAGCATCGCGGACACGATCTGCGCCGCGCCCGACACCAGGTCGTGGTCGATGCCCTGCCATCCGGAGCGGGCCAGGTCGGACAGCCAGGAGCGGGCGGCGGCCCGCACGTTCGCAGCCTGCGCGCCCTCGGGCTCCGGGACGCTCTCGTCGCCGCCGGGCCGGCCGGTCGCCTCCCGGATCCGCGCCGTCAGCGCGTCGTGGGCGGCTCCGAGCAGCGCGGTGCGGGCGGCGGCGAGGACGACCAGGTGGTCCTCGCTCGCGGCGCCGGCCGCCGCCTTCTCGGCCGCCTCGGCGACCCGCGCGGCCAGCGGGGTGCCCGCGACGGCGTGGACGAGTTCGGTCAGCCCGGCGGTCTGGGCGGGCTGCGGGCGCAGCAGTCCGCCGACGAGTGTGGCGTCGAAGGCGTCGACGGCCGCCAGGGCCTCGTCCAGCCCGGGGAGGGCTTCCGTGAGCAGGTCAACGCGCATCACGCCACCGCCCTGGTCGGCGGGAACCACTGCATCTCCGGCAGCGGGGCCGTGGTGGGGGCCAGTTCCAGGTAGGCGAGGTGGCGCAGGAACCGGCTGAAGACCGGCGCGGCGGCCTGCTTGTCCCCCGGCGACGGGCGCGCGCTCGTCATGGCGGCCGTGATGCTCTGCGCGTCCGGCTCGCCGCTCGCGCTCTCCGCCTTGACGTAGCGGGAGACGCGCTCGGCGCCGTACTGCAGCACGGCCTCGACGATCAGGGCCCGTATGTGGTTGCAGAAGCCGCCCCGGGCGCCGCCGCAGGGCCGGTTGTTGTTGGTGCTGCAGGTGTAGGCGTAGGTGCCGGCGGCGACCGACGAGACGTAGACCCGCTCGATGTCCGAGCCGCTGGACACCACGCCCTGCAGGCGTCCGTCGGCCAATTCGACGAACGGAACCTTGGCGAGCTTGCGCGGCCGCGCGGGTGCCGTCACCCGGGCCGTGCTCGATTTCTCCCAATCTGACAACACGCCATCTCCTGTGCAGCAGGGGGTATTCCGCGCCACATCGGCGGGACGTCAACGAACATATCCGCGATCACTGACAACGCCGTCCGGCGATCCACAACCGCAGGTCAGGGGCACGTAAGGAGGCTGCCGGGGCGGACACGACGGACCCTGCCGTCCGGCCCGGGCGACAGCCTCGGAGCCGAGGCCGCCGGCGTCGATGTGCCATCGGCGTCGGCGCTCCGCGACGCGGGCGCGGCGGTCTGCGCCGCTCGGCGCGCGGCTGCGGGCGGGCCGCTGGGCGCGGGGCCTCTGGCCGCGCGGGTCGGTGGCGTCTGCCGCCCATGGCCTCGACAACGCGGCGGTCTGCGCCGCTCGGCGCGCGGCTGCGGGCGGACCGCTGGGCGCGGGGCCTCTGGCCGCGCGGGTCGGTGGCGTCCGCCGCCCAAGGGCATCGACGACGCGGCGGGCGGCGCCGAGCGCACGTAGACCGTGCGGCCCTTCCCGCTTCGGTTACGGACCCGCCCGGTGCACGCCGTGCCGGCGGCCGCCCGCGTCACCGCGGCGAGGTCAACCCGCCCCGTTCCGGCAGCGGGGCGGTGAACCCCCAGCCGCGGGCCAGCAGCGCGTCGACGGCCGCCACGGCCTTCCGCAGCCGCTGCTCGTGCGGGCCGGTGAGCACCACGTACGGCAGGCCGCGGCGGTCGAGTTCGGTGCGGAAGCGGCCGGTCATCCAGGAGCGCAGGTGCTCGCCGTCGCGCAGCCCGTCGTCCTCGAACGGCACCCCGGCGTCGTCGGTGAGCAGCCACAGGTGCTGCCTGCCCCGGGCCGCGACGGCCACCACCCGGGGGTTGCGGCCGCCCATGTAGCGCTCGTGCCAGATGGTCGTGGCCATGGCGTCGGTGTCGCAGAACAGGACCGGTGACCCGGTCCGTGCGGCGGCGTCCTCCTCGGCGAGCTGGCGCTCGGCGATGACCTCGAACTCGTCCGAGTCCCAGGTGACTTCGTCGAACGTGGCGTCCGGCCGGGTCTCCAGCAGCCGCGCGTACTTCTCCTCGCTGAAGGTGCGCCCGTACTCGGGCACCCAGCGCGTCGCCTCCCACACCCCGCCGCGCGCCCGGTAGTGCTCCGCGAGGGCGCGGGCCATGGTGGTGGTGCCGGTCGACTCCGCGCCGACGACCACGACGCGGCGGGCCAGGGCCGCCCGTACCGGTGCGGCCAGGTGGTGCCAGCAGGCGACGGGGTCCTGGCGGACGGCGGTGCCGGACACGGGGTGTGCCGTGCGGCGCAGGTCCACCGTCACCGGCACCGCGCCGAAGCGGCGGGCGAGTTCCTGCCCGTACGGCTCCGAGGTGAAGACGGCGTCGACGGGATCCGGGACGGCGGCCTGGAAGATCGCCATGTGGGCGTCCCAGACGGCGGGGTCGGTGTAGTCGACGGGTATGTCGTCCACGGCGCCGACGACGTCGACGCCCGCCTCCGGATGCACCTCGCGCATCCAGGCGACGCGTTCGGCGAGCGGGACGGACTCCACGGCGGAGGCACAGACCAGCACGGTGAGTCTGCGGCACCGCGCGGCGGCGCTGCGGACGAGGTGGTGGTGGCCGGCGTGCGGCGGGTAGAACTTGCCGAGAACCAGCCCGTGGTCGAACTCGCTCACGCCACGACCTCCACCCGGGCGGCCGGGCCGTCCGTACGGGATGCCGCCTCGGCCCGCCAGCCGCGCAGGCCTGCCAGGCACAGCAGCAGGAAGCCGGCGTAGAGGAGCGAGGTGAGGTAGAGGCCCTTGTAGGCGTAGAGCGGGATGTAGACGAGGTCGGCGGCGATCCAGAGGTACCAGGACTCGATCTTCTTCCGGCACTGGCCGTAGGTGGCGGCCAGCGACAGCGCGGTGGTGAGCGCGTCCCAGAAGGGCACGGTGGAGTCGGTGACCCGGTCCAGCAGGACGGCCAGGAGCACCGTGGCGACTGCGGTCGCCGGGGCCAGCACCGCCCAGGTGCGCCGGTCCGTGCGGCTGACGGCGAGCCGTCCGGCGGCCGTTCCCCCGGCGGCCCATGACCACCAGCCGTACACCGCGAGCACCACGTAGACGACCTGCAGGGCGGCGTCGGCGTAGAGCCCGGCGCCGCCGAACAGCAGGATGAAGAAGAGGTTGTTGGCGATGCCGACGGGCCAGTTGGCGATGTGCCGGCGGGCCACGAGCCATACGCAGAGCGCTCCGCTGCCGAATCCGAGGACCTCCACCCAGCTGACGGGGGTGTCCAACAGGGTGAACAGCGGTTGCTGGAGAGGGGCGAGCAAGTCCGCGAGAGCCACGCGGCGACCTCCTGTAAATGTCACCTTGACGATAACGGGGAGGATGCGGCGAGGCAAGGGAATTACCGCGGCGCGGGGCACGGGACGGCCCTCGGGCCTCAGGCCTCAGGCCTCAGGCCTCGGGCCTCGGGCCTCAAGCCCCGGGGCCCGGACCCCGGGCAGCCCGCACGATCACGTCCGACCCGTCACACCCCGCGCGGCGAGCTGTCGCGCCGGAAGCGGGCCGGCGTCGTGCCGAGGTGGGCCCGGAAGGCCCGTGAGAACGCGGACTCGGAGTAGTAGCCGACCTGGCCGGCGACGGACGTGACGGTGGCATCGGTGGTCGTGAGCAGTTCCGCTGCCGCCATCAGCCGCGCCCGGGTGAGGAAGACGCCCACGGTCGTCCCCGTCTCCCGGGTGAAGTGGCGCAGGAAGGTGGCGCGGGACATGGCGGCCGTGCGGCTGAGGCGTTCGATCGTCCAGTCGGCTCCGGGGTCGTCGAGCATGCCTTCGACGGCCGCCGCGATGCGGCCGTCGGCCGCCGCGGTCCACAGCGTGGTCCGTGTGGCGTCGCCCCGCGCGGTGCGCAGCACCATCGCCAGCAGCACGGTGCACAGGGCGGAGAGGATCGCCGCGGTGCCCTCGCCCTCACGTCGCGCCTCACCGCGCATCAGGGCGCTGAGCATGCGCAGCACCTCGTCGCTCTCAGCCGACTGCCCGAAGGAGACGTGCACAGGGTCGGGCAGGCTCGCGAACAGCAGTGCGCCCGTACCGGCGTCGAAGGTGTAGTGCCCGCAGAACAGGTCGATGACGGGCTCCGCGCCGTGCTCGCTGCGCGTGGTCGCGAAGACGTCGCCGGCCGTCTCCGCCGTCCCGACCTGGCGTCCCTCGCCGTCGGTGATCACCCGGTGCGGGGTGCCGCTCGGGATCATCACCACGTCTCCGGGACGCAGGTCGAGCAGGACCGTGCCCACCTGCAGCCGGCAGGTGCCTTCCAGCAGCACGTGGAAGGGCGCCTCCAGCTCGCCGTGAGCCGGCACGTCCATCCTGGTACCGGCTCCGAGCAGGCAGCGCTTGTCGAGGTCGGCCCTGAGCCGGGCCAGACGCAGCAGTCGGCTGACTGAGTCCACGGTGAGACTTTCGGGCAGGACGGTGAGACGCTCGAGTCTATGTGCACCAGTGGCCGGGTCGCAGACTCGACGCATGGAGATCACCACAGCACTCACCGCGGACGTCCTGGTCATCGGCTTCGGCAAGGGAGGCAAGACCGCCGCTCACGCGCTCGCCGAGGCCGGCCGACGCGTGGTCCTGGTCGAGCGGTCCGAGAACATGTACGGCGGGACCTGCCCGAACGTCGGCTGCGTTCCGACGAAGATGCTCGTCCGCTACGCCGGCACCAAGCGCCTGAAGGACGACGCCCAGGAGTTCTTCGCCCACTCGATCGCCGGAGTCCGGGCACTGACCAGCGCCTTCCGCGCCGGCAACTTCGAGGCCCTCAACGGCAGGGACACCGCGACGGTCATCACCGGCACGGCCCGGTTCGTCGATCCGCACACCGTCGCCGTCGGCCAGGGACCGGACGTCATCACCGTCACCGCCCCCACGATCCTGGTCAACACCGGGTCGGAGCCGGTGATCCCGCCGGTCCCCGGCCTCGCGGGCAGTTCCCACCTGGTGTCCAGCACGGAGCTCACCCGCACGCAGAACCTGCCCGAACGTCTCGTGGTCCTGGGAGGCGGATATCTCGGCCTGGAGTTCGCGGGGATCTACCGGCGCTTCGGCAGCGAGGTGACGGTCCTCGAAGCAGCCGACCGGCTCCTGCCGCGGGAGGACGAGGACATCGCCGGGGCCGTCGAGGAGATCCTCACCGGCGACGGCATCCGCGTCGTCACCGGCGCGAACGTCACCGAGGTGCGTGACGGCGGCGCCGTCTCGACCGTCGTCTACGAGAAGGACGGGTGGACCCCCACCGTCGAGGCCTCCGCGCTGCTGCCCGCCACCGGACGCCGTCCCGTCACGGACGGCCTGCGGCTCGACGCCGCCGGCGTCCGCACCGCGCCGAGCGGCGCGATCGTGGTCGACGAGTACCTGCGCAGCAGCCAGCCGCACATCTACGCACTCGGCGACGTCAACGGCGGCGAGCAGTTCACCTACATCTCGCTGGACGACGCACGCATCGTGCTGGACCAGCTCCTGGGTGAGGGCAAGCGCTCCACGGGCGACCGCAGGGCAGTGCCCCACACCTTGTTCATCACTCCCCCGCTCGCCACGGTGGGACTCACCGAGAGCCAGGCACGCGCGCAGGGGCTGGACGTCAAGGTCTCGCGGGAGAAGGTCGCGGACATCGTGGCCATGCCCCGCGCCTACACGGTCGAGGAGACACGCGGCGTCATGAAGTTCATCGTGGACCCGGACACCGATCTGATCCTCGGGGCCGCCCTGCTCAGCATCGACGCGCAGGAGATCATCAACACCGTCGCGCTGGCGATGCGGCACCACATCACGGCCACGCAGCTGCGCGACGCGATCTACACCCACCCGAGCTCGACCGAGGCCCTCAACGAGGTCTTCGACAAGGTCCTGCCCTGACCGGCCCGGCCCCGCCCGGGCACGGTGTGCTGTCAGACCCCCATCGCACGCCGCGACGCGCTTCACGTGCCATCGGCGAGCGGATCGCGCGCCGTCGTCGGGAACATGCTGCAGGCGCCGCCCCCGGCTTTCCCGTGGCTGCTGGAGGGGCGGGCGGACGAGGCACTCGTCACCTACCGGCGCCTCTACGACATCCTCGACGATGACACCCTGATCGTGCCGGGCCACGGCCGCACCATGCGCCGTGCGGACATCCTGCACTCGATCGCCTACCTCGAGGAGCTGACCGGCCTGGCACGGGACGCGCGGGACAAGGGACTGCCGGACGACCAGGCCCGCGAAGCCCTCGAGATGAAGGGATACAGCGGCTACAGCATGTACGAAGCCATCCACCGGGAGGTCAACGTCCCTGCCGTGCTGAACGCCGGATGAGCGGCGTGCGCGGGATCCCTCTCAGCTGACGGGCCCTGCCCGGACGCGACCCACCGCGGCAACACCACGACCCGCTCGACCACCGACTGACCGCCAGGCACCGGGATTCGAGCAGCGGACTCGAGGGCGCGTCCCGTCCCGTCCGGCAGGGTGAACTGCGGCGGCCGGGCGGGGTACGTGAGGCCACCGGCGCGCGCACGCGACGCGTGCGCGGCGTCGGCACGATCGGGCCGACTCCGCTGCAACAGAACCCGGCCCTGTCCCCTGGTGCGAGTGGCAACGGCCGGGGTCAGCCAAAGAGACCACCCATACCCCAGGGGCACCCGACCCGGGCGCTGCACGGGATAAGATCCGGCGAACCGGATTTCGTCGTGGTCTCGAGGACTATGGCAGCAGTTCGGCATCGTAAAGGCAATACCTTTGCGATGCGATGCCGCCCCAAGAATGGCCGCAACACATTCATCCTTCAGCTGTCCGGGGCTGTGACCAGGCGTTACGGGGCGGCCTCACGGAAATCCGCGTGCCATGGTTGTCCGGATTTCGCGCACGCTCCCCTCGCACTCCGGACCGATTCCGTATTCCGGGTGGACCGCGCCCGACGGGGCCTCCACTCTGCACATGGAGGCCCCTCGCCGTCGGGCTGCAACCCACGGTGAGTTTCCCGGGGCCGAGCGAGTGGCAACGAGCATAGGAGGTCCCTCGGCGTGCCGCCTGACACGCACACACGACACTCACCCACCGAAGAATCCCGTCCGAGAAGTCACGGTGTCCGTCTGCCCACAGTGATCGTCGCCGTCCTGGTCGCGCTGGTCCTGGGATGCGTGCTCGCCCCGCGTATCCGGATCGACGTCCACATCGCGGTACCGACGCTGCCGGCCCTGATCGCGGCGGAGCTGATCCGCCGGCTCGTCCGTTCCTTCCTCTCGCCGAAGGACCGGTGAGCACCCGGAGCACGAGCCTGCGCAGCGGCACGCCCGCTGCGCACGGCGCACAGCACACATCCGGCACAATGCCCACGTGCCCCTCCCCTTCCGAACCCGTGAACGCACCGCCGACCCGGTACCGGCCACCCGTCCGGTCGCGGCCATGGCCTCGGTTCTGACCGTCGGCGCGGGGCTGGCGCTCAGGGCGGTGGCGGAGGGGGACGTCGCCAAGTACGGCGGCGACGCGCTGTACACCGTGCTGGTCCTCGCGCTCGTCGTCCTGCTGGCCCCGCGGGTCACGCCTCTGACGGCCGCCGTGAGCGCCCTGGTGTTCAGTTGCGCCGTCGAGTTCCTGCAGCTCAGCGACATCCCGGCCGAGTTCTCCCGGCGCAGCGGCATCGCCCGCCTCGTGCTCGGTTCCACCTTCAACGCGCCGGACCTGCTCTGGTACGCCGTCGGCGCCGCCGTGGGCGGGCTCCTTCACGCCGCGATGCGCTCCTTCCCCGCACGACGGCCTTCCGTGCGCGGGTGACACCCTCCGGCCGACCGCTCAGCGCCCCTCCACAAGCCGAGCCGCCATCTCCCGCGCCGAGGAGGGGACTCCGCGCACCGGCTCGCCGTACTGCGGATGTGCCTGGTCGAGCGTGACCACCATCGGCCGCGAGCGTTCCTCCGGTACACGTTCCAGCACGGTGGTGCCGGTCTCCGCCTCCAGGGCGGGGGCGTAGCCGGCCGCGCGCAGAGCGGCAAGCGTCTCGTCCGGCGCCGCCGTGGAGATCAGCACCGTCGGCGCGATCTTCCGCAGGCCCAGTTTGGCCAGACCGCGCGCCCGGGCGACCTCCTCGATCAGGGCCGTGTCCTCGGAGCGGATGCAGCACGCCGAACGCACCACGCGCAGCCGCCCGTGGCTGCGGGCGACGTCCTTGACCGTGTACGTCAGCGGCTGCGGCAGTTCCGTGCCTTGGTGCGCCACGGCGGTCAGGCGATCGAGGATCTCGTCGGCGTCCCACCCCGCGTCGAAGGCCCGGCGCAGCGAGGCGGGCGTGATGCGCCAGACCACGGCGTGCCCCTCGGACTCGATGTCGCCGACCGCGGACAGCAGCGCCGCCAACTCCGGGGCGGGGGTGCCGGTGACCGTCGCCGTGGAGTCGGCCTGGAACCGGGCCTCGGTGCTGGGCGCGGGCAGCGTCGAGCGCAGGGCTTCACGCAGCGCGGCCACCGCCTTCGCCAGGGCCGGGCGTTCGGCCAGGCCCTCCCCCAGCCGGTCGGCGCCGCCTGCCGCCGGGTCGGCGTCCGCGCCGGGCACGGCCGGATAGTGGCGTGCGGCCCCGGCGTCCAGGAGGCCGGCGACCGCCCGGCCGACTTCGGTGAGCGCGCCGTGGGCCACCAGGCCGAGCAGTTCCGCCTCGGCCAGCGTGGCCTCGAGCCGCCCTTCCAGGTCCTCGTCGTCGTAGGGCGCCATCAGCGTCGGCCGGAACCAGACGGCCCCTTCGAGGAGTTCGCCGTGTCCGTCGTCCCCGGCGGTCAGCCCGTACCCGTCCGGCACCGTGGCCAGCGCCTGCAGCACGCCGTGCCGCAGCGGCACCGCGTACGGGTCCTGGGGGCTGATCAGCGCGACCGGGGTCTCGTCCTCCTCCGGCCAGTACGTGAACACCTCGGGGACGACGGCCCAGGCGGCCACGAGCGGCAGCAGCTTCCCGGCGGGGGTGGCCGCGGCCCAGGCGTCGTAGCGTTCGCTGGGCAGCAGCCGCGCCGGCTGCGGCGGAGCGGCGGGTCGCCGGCGTCCCCTGCCGCGAGCGGCGGGTTTCTCCTCGTCGGTCAGGGGGGCGGCGAGGCCCGCGTTCACCGCAAGGTCGAGCCACAACCGGGTGTGTTCCTCGCTCGTCCCGGCCGCCTTGGCGAGCCTCCTGGTGTCGCGCACCGCAATGCCGCCCGCCTTCCGCACGGCCACGGGGTGCGCGGCCAGTTCGCGCAGCACCAGTTCCGCGCGCCATGCGGCGGCCCCTGCCGCCACCGCGCCCCGGCCCGCCCAGTCGCGGGGCAGCGGCGCGACGCACGTCAGCGGTTCCGGGTCCAGGCTCGGCGCGGGCGGGGGCTGCTCCCCGCGCAGCGCGTGGCCCACCTCGTAGGGCAGTTCCACCAGATCGGTGCCCACCGGCACGACCATGCCGTGTTCCGCGAGCCAGTCGGTGCCCTCGTCGCCGCTGCCGCCCTCCCGGAACGTGTACTTGCGGTCCGGCCCGCCGTAGCCGCCGGACCGGGAGACGAAGCAGTGGGTGCGCAGCAGGGGCGGTCCCTGCAGCATGTGCTCGAGCAGCTCGTGGGACGCCGCCGGGGCGGTCGCCACCAGTTCCCGGACCCGGCCGGGGTCCTGGAGCACGGCGCCGATCGCCGTCTGCGCGTCCGCGCGGGTGCGCTGCTCGATGCCGAGGGCGGCGGCGATCCGTTTGATCTCCGGCGCGTTGTAGGCCTGCGTGAGCAGCAGGTCGGCCGGCCTGCCGTAGCCGTCCATGCGGGCCGCCGACGCGTGCAGGATCGACGGCAGCGCCAACTGGCCGCGCGGAGCGGGGAGCAGCAGAGCCCGGTCCCGCAGCCGTTCCAGTGCCCGAACGATCGACTCGCGCGGCGTGCCGCCCTGTCCGAGCCAGTCCAGCACCTCCGCCTCGGGCACCAGCCGGGTGTAGGGGTCCACCGGCGGCGGCGCGGGGCGCCAGGCGTACGCCTGCTGCTCGGCCGCGGGCACCGGCCCGTACGTCTCCAGCGCCCGGGCCGCCACGCACGCCAGCAGCTGCGCGTCGCCTCCCGTCCCCGCGGCGACGGCCCGGTCCACGGAGTCGTCGGTGAGGAGGTGCTCCGAGAGTTGCCGGAACGTGGTGAGCGGCGTGTAGCCGGCGGCACGCGGCAGTTCGCGCTCTTCCAGCAGTACGGTCAGGCGCTCGGCGGTGAGTCCGGCGAGCCACTTCTCCAGGGCGGTGCGCGCATTCACCCTGCGAGCCTAGAACAAGGCGAGTCGACCCCGATGAGGCCCGGGACAATCTCAGGCCCGGGCGGGTGAACGAACGGGCGCCGCCCCACGGCACAGCCTGCCGCCGTGCCGTGGGGCCGCGCCCCGCGGGGACGGGCTCAGAAACCCAGGCGCCAGGTGTCGAGGTAGCCGGGGAGCACGATGAAGTTGCCGGGGGTGTTGTCCCTGACCCGCAGCTTCCAGGTGCCGTTCGCCGGGATCGCGGAGGCGTCGACGGTGAACGTCTGGTGCAGTTCCGGGATCGCAACGGGGCCCTGCGACCAGCCCTTCACCGGGATCACCCGGCCGTCCTCGCTGACCAGGTCGATCACGTAGAAGCCGACGTGGACGGCGTAGAGGTCGACCGTCACCTTGAGGTCGGCGGGGGCGTCGCCCTTGCGGCCGCTGACCGTCAGCGGGCTCTCGATCACCGCCCAGTTGGGGATGTCGTACCGGTTCGGGTTGACGAAGATGTCGCCGCCGGAGGCCAGTACGGTCCACTGGTAGTGGACGGTACGGCAGTTGCCCGCCGCGTCCTTGACCGTGATCGCGGGCCGGAACTCACCGCCCTTGACCGGGGTCCCGGAGACCAGGCCGGTCGCGGCGTTGATCGACATACCGCGCGGGAGGCCCTTGGCGGAGTAGGTGAGGGCGCCCGGGCGGGAGCTCTGCGCCTGGATCTGCCAGGTGACCTGCTGGCCGGTCGCCGTCCGCCGCGGGTCGGTGCTGTCGACCGCGATGTGGTCGACGAAGCGGTGGCCGACCTTGACGGCGGCCCAGGCGTTGCCGACCGCCTCGTACTTCCCGCTGCCCATGCCGTAGAGGTCGGCCGCGGCCTGGAGCGTGGCGGTGCGCGCGCCCGCGAAGTCCGTCGTGCTGGTCATGTAGACGGTCAGCGCGCGGTACCAGATGTCCGTGGCCGACTCGCGGCCGATGCCGGAGACGGCCTTGCCGTCGGCGGTCGGGCTGTCGTAGCGGACGCCGTTGATCGTCTTCTTGCCGCTGCCCTCGGAGAGCAGGTAGAAGAAGTGGTTCGCCGGGCCCGAGCTCTGGTGCGGGTCCAGGTACTTGGTGCCGGTGGTCCAGTAGTCCTGGGAGGCGCCGTAGCCCACGTCGTCCTTGGACGGCTGGTCCATGTAGCGCAGCGGCACGCCGGTGCCGTAGACGTCGACCTTCTCGGCGATGAGGTAGTCCGGCACGTCCTTGGGGCTGTTGGTGAAGAACTCCACCGCGGTGCCCATGATGTCGCTGGTGGCCTCGTTGAGGCCGCCGGACTCGCCGCTGTAGATCAGGCCCGCGGTGGCCGAGGTGATGCCGTGCGTCATCTCGTGGCCGGCGACGTCCAGGGCCGTCAGCGGACGGGCGTTGTCCTCGCCGTCGCCGTAGTTCATGCAGAAGCACTCGTCGTCCCAGTACGCGTTGACGTACCGGTCGCCGACGTGGACGTACGAGCGCGCTCCGACGCCGTCGCCCGCGATGCCGGAGCGGCCGTAGCGGGACCGGAAGAAGTCCCAGGTCTGCTGGGCGCCGTAGGCCGCGTCCACGGCGGCCGTCTGGCGGTCGGCCGGTGTGCCGTCTCCCCAGACGTCGTCGGCGTCCGTCATGACCTCGCGGGTGTCGTAGTCGTACGCCGCGTTGCCGCCGCGCTCGCCGTCGACCAGCTCGTAGACGTCGCCATTGCGCGTCGTGCCGATCCGCACGGTGCCGTTGTGCTGGCCGGTGCCCGTACCCGCGTGGATCTGCTCCACGCTCGAGAGCTGCTTGCCGCTCTTCGCGTCGGTGACCACCCGCAGGCGGCTGGGAGTGCCGTCCTTCTGGACGCCGGTGACGACGGACTCCCAGGCCAGCGTCGGCTTGCCGGACGCCATCCAGACCACCAGGCGCGGAACACCGTCGACCGCGGCCTTGCGGGTCTCCTCCCGGCCGGCGATGTCCAGGGCCGACTTCCGTGCTTGCGCCGCCGCGAGCGCGGGTTCGGTCGTCGGGACCGTGAGCCGCGCGGCGGACGCCTTGGTGACCGTCCGGGTGCCGGCCCGCTCGTGCACCACCAGGTCGCCGCCGAGGACGGGGAGACCGGCGAAGGTGCGCTCGTACCGCGTGTGCACGGTGCCGTCGGCGTCCTTGACGACGTCCCTCGGTATCAGCTTCTCCTCGTCACCCAGCTTCAGCGACTCGGCCGTACCGGCGCTCGTGCCGGCCGCGGCCCTGAGCAACTGCCCGCGCTGCGCGGGGCTGAGCGCGACGCTTCGCGCGCCGGACGTGCCGGACGCGCCGGCCGTCGCGGTCCCCCGCGGGCTCTCCTGCGCGCCCGCGGTGGGGAGCGCCAGGACGGACGCGACGAGCGTGGCCATGGTGACGGTGGCGGTCGCCACGGCGCGTCTGCGCCCTGACGGACGGGCCGCGGACGACGCGGCTCGGGTGGAGCGGAAAGCGCTGGACACTCCTGCGACTCCTCATGAGTGGGGGCGACACGGGCATGGGTGAGGGGGGTGGCCGCGTCGGAACCGCCCTCGCCCCCTGAAGTGGCCCGAACACCGAACACAGCCCAGATGGTCGCAGTGGCCGGAATCCGCTGTCACGGAGTGCGGAGATCATTGTCCGGAATCCGGTGCGGCGTGCGCGGGGGTGTCACAAATCAAGCACCTGCCTGGTCAGGGGCTGCCCGATGTGGTGATGACATGTCGTCAGATAGGCCTCGGGGCGGCGCGTCGCGGGGGCCGGCGCTCTCCGCCCGGACGCTCAGGAAGTCGCCCGGCGCGCGCCGCAAGGCCCGTACGACACGGGCGCCGCAGGTGCACGGGTAGCGCACCTCCGCTGGTCAGCGGCATGCCGGCCGGGTCGGCGACAACTCCGCCCCGGCGGCCGCTCCCGCCCTCCCGGACCGGCGGCAGGCAGGGCCGCCGCCGAACAGGCGGCGCGGAGAGGGCCCCCGCGATGACGCCCTCACTACCGGGTCGCCGAGCGAGCCCACATGGGAGGTGAGCGCCGTCGGACCACGAGGCGGCCCGCTCGGATCCGGCCAATCTCACCGCCGAACCCGGCACTTCCGGCCGCCTCCGGGCGATGACGGCACGTCATCCGGGGCCCTGCCGTCTCCGATATGACGACTGTATGCTGTCCACCTGTATACAACCGCCGACGGCCGGAGGAGACATGGAAGACCTGGACCCCGAGGTAGTGCTGGCCATGACGGCGCAGGCACCCGACGGCGTGGTCGTCATCGACCGCGAGGGACTCATCCGCTACTGGAACCACGGTTCGGAGCGGATCTTCGGGTTCCCGGCCGCCGAGGTCATGGGCCGCAGCCTGGATGTGATCATTCCCGAGCGGCACCAACAGCGTCACTGGGACGGCTTCGAGAAGTCCATGGCCAGCGGCACCACCAAGTACGGGGACGACGACCTGCTCAACGTCCCCGCCGTGGGCGCCGGCGGCCGGAAGCTGTCGATCGAGTTCAGCGTGGTGCTGCTGAACGACGCCGAAGGGCAGCCGGGTTACGTCGGGGCGGTGATCCGGGACGTCACCGCGCGGCGGGCCCGCGAGAAGGAGCTGTACCAGAAGGTGGCGGCCGCCAAGGCGGAGCAGTCGACGACGGCCTGACCCCCCACCACGAGGAACGCCGAAGAGCGACGACGCAGAAGCCCCCCGTGCCGGGACGACACGGGGGGCTTCGCCGTACGCGGGCGCGGGGCCCGCTCGTACGGCGGCACGGGTGCCCCGCGCGCACGGATCGCGCGGAGCACCCGTCAGACTGTCCGGGCCGACGGCCTGGTCAGACGATGATCTGCTTGTCGCGCAGGGCCGCGATCTCGTTCGCGTCGTACCCCAGGTCCGCGAGGACCTCGCTGCCGTGCTCGCCGAGCAGCGGGGCGCCCTTGATCTCCGGCTTGAAGTTGGAGAACTTGATCGGGCTGCCGACCGTCAGGTAGGTGCCGCGGCCCTTCTGCTCGACCTCGACGATGGTGCCGCTCTTGCGCATGTCGGGGTCCTCCGCGAGCTCCTTCATGCTGAGCACGGGCGCGCAGGGCACCTCCCACTTGCGCAGGATGTCGACGGCCTCGTACTTGGTCTTGTCGGCCAGCCACTTCTCGATCTCGGCGAAGATCTCGAAGATGTGCGGCTGACGGGCCCTGGCGGTCGTGTACTCCGGGTCGTCGACCCACTCGGGCCGGCCGATGGCCTCGGCGGTGCGCTTCCAGTTCTGCTCCTGGACCGTGAAGTAGATGTAGGCGTTGGGGTCGGTCTCCCAGCCCTTGCACTTCAGGATCCAGCCCGGCTGGCCGCCGCCGCCGGCGTTGCCGCCGCGGGGCACCGCGTCGCCGAACTCGCCGTTCGGGTACTGCGGGTACTCCTCCAGGTAGCCGACCTTCTCCAGGCGCTGCTGGTCGCGGAGCTTGACGCGGGTCAGGTTGAGGACGGCGTCCTGCATGGACACCGACACCTTCTGGCCCACACCGGTCGCGTTGCGGTGGATGATCGCCGTGAGCAGGCCGATCATCAGGTGCATGCCGGTGTTGCTGTCGCCGAGGGCGGAGCCGCTGATGGTCGGCGGGCCGTCCCAGAAGCCGGTGGTGGACGCGGCGCCGCCGGCGGCCTGGGCGACGTTCTCGTACACCTTGAGGTCGTTCCAGGACGAGTCGTCGTTGAAGCCCTTGACCGAGCCGAAGATCAGGCGCGGGTTGAGTTCGTGGATGTGCTCCCAGCCCAGGCCCATGCGGTCCATGGCGCCCGGCGCGAAGTTCTCGACCAGGATGTCCGCCTCGCGGATCAGCTTCTCCATGACCTCCTTGCCCTCGGGGGTCTTGGTGTTGATCGCCAGCGAGCGCTTGTTGCTGTTGAGCATCGTGAAGTACAGCGCGTCGAGGTCGGGGTCGTCGCGGAGCTGGTTGCGGGTCACGTCGCCGCCCTGGGGACGCTCGACCTTGATGACGTCGGCGCCGAACCAGGCGAGCATCTGGGTGCACGCGGGGCCGGCCTGGACCCCGGTGAAGTCGATCACCTTGATCCCGGCGAGCGGCTTTTCACTCATGGTGGCTTCCTTCTTGTCTGTTCGCGGTGCGCGGGTGGGCAGTGCTGGGGAACGGTGCTTCGGGGTGCGGTGCGTCGCCTACGGGGCGGTCACTTCTTGGCCGGCGTGATGTTGCCGACGGTGATGCCCTTGGGGTTGAGGTGGGCGATGTGCCCGCTCTCGGTGCCCGCCGAGGGGTCGATCACGCAGTCGATGAGGGCGGGGCCGCCCGAGGCGAGGGCCTCGGTGAGGGCGGCGGTGACCTCGGCGGGGGTGGTCGCGCGGTAGCCCTTGCCGCCGAACGCCTCGAACATCACGTCGTGGCGGGCCGCGGACATCAGCGTCGTCGGCGACGGGGCGTCGTCGTAGGGGTTGACGTCGTCGCCGCGGTAGACACCGCCGTTGTTCATGATGACCGTGACGACGGGCAGGTTGTAGCGGCAGATCGTCTCGATCTCCATCCCGCTGAAGCCGAAGGCGCTGTCGCCCTCCACGGCCACGACCGGCTGACCGCTCTCGACGGCGGCGGCGATCGCGTAGCCCATGCCGATGCCCATGACGCCCCATGTGCCGCTGTCGAGGCGGTGCCGCGGCACGTGCATGTCGATGACGTTGCGCGCGATGTCCAGGGCGTTGGCGCCCTCGTTGACGAGGTAGACCTCGGGCCGCTCGCGGATGACGTCGCGCACGGCCTTCAGGGCGCCCATGAACTGCATCGGGTGCGGGTCGGCCTTCAGGCGCTCGGCCATCTTGGCGACGTTCTGCGCCGAGCGGGCGCCCAGCTCCTCGCGCCAGGCGGCGGGGGCCGCGATCTGGCCCGGCTTGCTGCGCTCGATGAGGGCCTCGACGACCGACTCGATGTCACCGACGAGCGGGGCGGCGATGGGCTGGTTGCTGTCCATCTCCTTCGCCTCGATGTCGATCTGCACGAACTTCGCGTCGGGGTTCCACTGCGGTGCCTCGCCGTGGTTCAGCAGCCAGTTCAGGCGGGCGCCGACCAGCATCACGACGTCGGCCTTCTTCAGCGCCAGCGAGCGGGCGGTGGCCGCCGACTGCGGGTGGTCGTCGGGCAGCAGGCCCTTCGCCATCGACATCGGCACGTAGGGAATCCCGGTGGACTCGACGAACTCGCGGATCTGCGCGTCCGCCTGCGCGTACGCCGCGCCCTTGCCGAGGACGATCAGCGGCCGCTGCGCGCCGGCCAGCAGCTCGATCGCCCGGTCCACGGACTCGGGGGCGGGCAGCTGGCGCGGGGCGGGGTCGACGAGACGGCTCAGCGTCTTCGCGCCGTCCTGCGCGTCCATGATGGAGCCGAGCACCGCGGCGGGGATATCGAGATAGACACCGCCGGGGCGCCCGGAGACTGCGGTGCGCAGGGCGCGGGCGATACCGCGGCCGATGTCCTCGACCCGGCTGATGCGGTACGCGGCCTTGCAGAACGGCTGCGCGGCGGCGAGCTGGTCCATCTCCTCGTAGTCGCCCTGCTTGAGGTCGACGAGGTGGCGCTCGCTGGAGCCGGAGATCTGCACCATCGGGAAGCAGTTGGTGGTGGCGTTCGCGAGCGCCACCAGGCCGTTGAGGAAGCCGGGGGCCGATACGGTCAGGCAGATGCCCGGCTTCTTGGTGAGGTAGCCGGCCGCGGCCGCCGCGTGTCCGGCGTTGCTCTCGTGGCGGAAGCCGACGTAGCGGATGCCCTGCGCCTGGGCGAGCCGTGCCAGATCCGTGATCGGGATGCCGACCACCCCGTAGATGGTGTCGACGTCGTTCATCTTGAGCGCGTCGACGACCAGGTGGTACCCGTCGGTGAGCTCGGCCGGTGCGTCGGCGTTCGCCGCGGTCTCCAGTGGTGAGGGGGCGGTCATGGTCCGAGGTCCTCCTTGGGCAAGTCATGCGTGCGGCTGCTGCTCTCACCATCCGCAGCCCGCTCGCCCGCGTCCAAGACCTATCGGCGACCAGCCGATAGACGGCGTTTATCGACGCACGCCACAGGGGCGTTGAGGTGGGTTGATAGACCCCCGCTATCGACCGTTCGCCAGTGCGTATTGGACGGGTGCTCGGCGCCCCGCGCAGTCTCGCTGAGGACGGTTCATCAGACATTCCCGGCGCGAGGAGGTGCGGCCATGGCCGTTCCGGCCGCAGCATCCGTGCGCGACCCCGGCCGTTACCGGCCGCCCGCGCTGACGGGCCTCACCGATCTCCTGGACCCGCCCGCCCGGGGACGTCCCCAGGCACCGGCGCTGATCACGGGCGCCGACCGCGCGCGGGTCTCCTACCGCGCCCTGGACGAGCTGGCCGACGCGGTGGCCGCGCGCCTGACCGCCGCGGGGCTGCGCCCCGGGGACGCGGTCGGTCTCGTCAGCGCCAACACCGTCGAGTTCGTGGCGGCGTTGCTGGGCGGGGCGCGCGCCGGGCTGGTGGTGGCGCCCGTCGACCCCGCGCTGCCCGAGCCGCGGATGACGGCCGGGCTGGAGGCGCTGGGGGTACGGGCCGTCCTGCTGGGCCCGGCCGCGGGCGGCGCCCCGCCGGCGGCCGTGGGGCCCGGTGTCCCGGCCTGGACGCTGCGGGTGGACCTCTCCCCCGCAGGGACGGCGACGGCCGCGCTGGACACGGGCGCGGGCGCGCCGGCCGCCGCGGGGGGCGCGGCCGGCGAACTCACCGCGCAGGACGCCCTGGTGCTGTTCACCGCGGGGACGACCGACCGGGCGAAGATGGTCCCGCTGACGCACGGCGCGGTGGCCGCCGCGGTACGCGGTGTGTGCGCCGTGTACGAGCTGGGCCCGGACGACGCCACGGTCGCGGCGATGCCGTTCTTCCACGGGCACGGGTTGTTCGCCGCCCTGCTGTCGACGCTGGCGAGCGGGGGCTGCGTCCTGCTGCCCGCGCGCGGGCGGTTCTCGGCGCACACCTTCTGGGACGACATGCGCGCGGCGGGTGCCACGTGGTTCACCGCGGTGCCGACCATCCACGAGATCCTCCTGGAGCGGGCGGCGACGGACCTCACGGGCCCGCAGGCGCCGGCGCTGAGGTTCCTGCGCAGCTCCAGCGCGCCCCTGAACACGGCCACCCAGCGGGCGCTGGAGCGCACCCTCGGCGCGCCGCTGCTGTCGGCGTACGGCATGACGGAGTCCGCGCACCAGGCGACGAGCGAGCCGCTGCCGCAGCACGGGCCGCTCAAGCACGGTTCGGTCGGCCGGCCGGCCGGTGTCGAGCTGCGGGTGCTGGACCCGGACGGAAAGCCCTGCCCGCCCGGCGGCGAGGGCGAGGTGTGGGTGCACGGGCCGACGGTGGCCCGCGGCTACCTCGGCAACCCGGGCGAGACCGCGTACGGCTTCGTCGACGGCTGGTTCCGCACCGGCGACCTGGGCGCGCTCGACGAGGACGGCCACCTGTTCCTCACCGGGCGCCTGAAGAACATCATCATCCGCGGCGGCGAGAAGGTCTCGCCCGAGCACGTCGAGGACGTCCTCGCCGGGTGTCCCGGGGTGGCCGAGGCCGCGGTGTTCGCCGTGCCCGACGCGACGTACGGGCAGCGGGTCGGCGCCGCCGTGGTCCTCTCCCCGGCCGAGGGGCCCGGATCGGAGGCGCCCGGCGCCGAGGAGGTGCGGCGGTACTGCCGCGGCCGCCTGGCCCCCTTCGAGGTCCCCGACCGGATCCGGATCGTCACCTCGCTCCCGCACACGGCGAAGGGCGGGCTGGACCGGGCCGCGGTGGACCTGCTGTACGCACAGGACCCCGTGTGGCCGGGGCTCATCTGACGCGGTGCTCCGCCGGCAGCGGCTGGTCGAAGAACTCGTCCAGCGACAGCCCGGCGGCGGCGTTCATGAAGGCCCGCGCGGCGACCGAACCCGGGGTCGCCGCGTGGATGGCGACCGACACCCGCGCCCTGGCGTCGGGTTCGACCAGGCGGACGGCCCGCATCCTGCCGAGCGGCGGCATCGCCCGCAGCCAGGTGTGCGGGACGATGCTCGCGCACGCGCCGGCGCCCACGCTGGCGTACAGGGCGGCCACCGAGTCCGTCTCGACCTGCGGGGTCACCACGACCCCGCTCTCGGCGAACGCGTCGTCGATGACCTGCCGGATCCTCATGTCGGGGGTCAGCAGCGCGAGCGGCATCGTGGCCGCGTCCGCCCACTTCATGGTGTCGGTCTGCGGCAGCAGCTGGTCGCTGGAGGCGAGGAGCATGTACCGCTCCTCGTACAGCGGCATCATCTGCAGGCTCTCGCGGTCGTGCGGGGCGAAGTGCGCGATCGCGGCGTCCAGTTCGAAGGCGAGCAGCTGGCGGTGGAGTTCGGTGGTCGACAGCCGGGAGCGGACCTGGACCTTGGCCAGCGGGTGCGCCGCGCAGAACGCGGCGACGGGCAGGACGAGGGTGGTGGACGCGGTGGGTTCGGTGCCCAGCCGCAGGGTGCCGGTGATGCCCGACTGGACGGCGGCCACCTCGGCCTTGAAGGCCTCCTGCTCGGCGAGGATCCGCTTGGCCCATACCACCAGCCGTTCGCCCTCGGGGGTCAGGCCCTGGTAGTTGTGGCCGCGGTTGATCAGCGTGACGTTCAGCTCCCGCTCGAGCTTGGCTATCGCCGCCGAGAGCGCGGGCTGCGAGACGTAGCAGGACTCCGCCGCCCGGGCGAAGTGCCGCTCCCTGGCCACCGCCACGAAGTACTCCAGCTGACGGAACAGCATGAACGACTCCTCTCTGCCTGGGCCGCGGCCCCGCCGGCACTTCCTGCTGGAGTCGCAACGCCGTCGGTGCCGGCGGTTCGGCGCTCCCGGGGTGGCGAACGTCCCCGGACGGCCGACGGCGGACGAGCTGGTTGCGGTGTGACCGGGCAAAGCCTACCGAGCCGGATCGCGGCCCTCGTTCGTGCCCGCGAAGCCGGCGCGGGCCCCTGCCCGGAGCCCGGTCACGTCGCCGCCGCGACGGGACCGGACCCCGGAGGTGGTGCAGCGGCCGTCCGGCGGTGGGCCGGCGAGCCGCGGGTCTGTCGGGATGGGTGAGCGCGGGCCGGGCCGGGCGGGAACCGGTCTCCGCGCGGTGGCGCGTTTCTTCTATGCGGCGGTGACGCCGCGGGCCAGCAGGTCGGTGGCGGCGTGGACCGCCCGCAGGTTGGGGGCTTCGGCGCCGGAGATGTCGGCCATCTCCACGACGGCCGTCACGATGGCGTCGAGTTCCAATTGCTTGCCGGCCTCGAGGTCCTGGAGCATCGAGGTCTTGTGGTGTCCCACCCCCTCGGCGCCCCGAAGCCGCTTCTCGATCGAGATGTCGGGGGTGCTGCCGACCCTGGCCGCGATGTCGAGGGTCTCCTCCATGAGCAGGGTCACCAGCCGCCTGGTGTGCGGGTGCTTGCAGATGTCGACCATGGTCGCCCTGGTGAGGGCGCTGATCGGGTTGAACGCGACGTTGCCCATCAGCTTGATCCAGATGTCGTCGCGCAGGTTCGGCTCCACCGGGCACTTGAGACCGCCGGCGATCATGGCCTCGCTCAGTTCCGTGCACCGGTCGGACACGCCGCCGCCCGGCTCTCCGATGGAGAACCGGGTGCCCTCCAGGTGCCGGATGACACCGGGGGCCTCGATGACCGTCGCGGGGTAGACGACGCAGCCGATGGCGCGTTCGGGTGCCAGTACCTCGCTGGTGGCACCGCCGGGGTCGACGGCCTCGATCCGCCGCCCCTCGTAGGGGCCGGTCAGCTTGTGGAAGTACCACCAGGGGATGCCGTTCTGACCGGCCACCACCGCGGTCTTCTCACCGAGCAGCGGGGAGATCAGCGGACCGGAGGTCGCGTAGGAGTGTGCCTTCAGGCCCAGGAAGACGTAGTCGACGGGGCCGATCTCCTCCGGGTCGTCCGTGGCGTGCGGCTTGGCCACGAAGTCACCGCGCGGGCTGTTCACCCGGACTCCGTCGGCCCGTATCGCCTGAAGATGCTCACCCCGGGCGATCAGGTGCACGTCGGCGCCACCACGGTGCAGTGCCGCGCCCACGTAAGCGCCGATCGCACCGGCTCCGAGGACTGCGATTTTCACGGCGACTCCTCTCCATTCGAAGGGGGAATGAATACTGTATGCAGTACCCTCTGGGGATGTACAGTCCCCATCACGGAAAGTCGCGCGCCCCGAACGGGACATGATCCCGGCCGGCGCCGCGTCAGAGGTCTCCGGCGCCCCGCTGGGTCATGAACCGGGTCACACCCGCTCCCGACAGGTTGACCGAGCACGAAGCAGGGGAACGCTTCGCCGCACACGCGGTCCCGGGCCCGCACGGCCGCACCACGAGGCCGGGGAACACGCAGTGCCGACAACGGCTCGGCCGACGAGCCGGGACATCGGTCGGAAGCGACGGAAAAGGAGAGCGATGTCGGATTCACCCCCTCAGCAGATCGGTGTCGTCACCGAGTCCACCGCCGGGGAGACACGGGTGGCGGCCACACCGGACAGCGTCCGCCGGCTCCTCGGCCTCGGCTACGAGGTCGTCGTGGAGCCGGAGGCGGGAGCCGCCTCCGGCTTCCCCGACGAGGCCTACGCCGAAGCGGGCGCGCGGATCGGCGACGCCTGGCAGGCGGACGTGGTCCTCAAGGTCAACGCACCCTCGCACGAGGAGATCGGGAAGCTGCGCGAAGGAGCGACCCTGATCGGGCTGATCGCTCCGGCCCACAGCCCCGAACTCGTCGAGGAACTGGCGGCACGGCCCATCACCGTGCTGGCGCTGGACGCCGTCCCGCGCATCTCCCGGGCCCAGTCGATGGACGTGCTCAGCTCGATGGCGAACATCGCCGGGTACCGGGCGGTCATCGAGGCGGCCCATGTCTTCGGGCGCTTCTTCACCGGGCAGGTCACCGCGGCGGGCAAGGTGCCGCCGGCGAAGGTCCTGGTGGCCGGCGCGGGCGTGGCGGGCCTCGCCGCGATCGGCGCGGCCGGCAGCCTCGGCGCGGTGGTACGCGCCACCGACCCGCGGGCCGAGGTCGCCGACCAGGTCCGCTCCCTGGGCGGGGAGTTCCTCGCCGTCGAGGTGGTCCAGGAGGCGAGCGCCGACGGCTACGCCAAGGCGACCTCCGAGGAGTACGACCGGCGTGCCGCCGAGATCTACAGCGAGCAGGCCGCGGACGTCGACATCATCATCACCACCGCGCTGATACCCGGCCGCCCGGCCCCCCGGCTGATCACGGCGGCCGACGTGGCCTCGATGAGGCCCGGCAGCGTCATCGTCGACATGGCCGCCGCGCAGGGCGGCAACGTCGAGGGCACGGTCAGCGGGAAGGCCATCGTCACCGACAACGACGTGACGATCATCGGCTACACCGACCTGGCGGGCCGGCTGCCCGCGCAGGCCTCCCAGCTGTACGGGACGAACCTCGTCAACCTCCTCAAGCTGCTGACGCCCGGCAAGGACGGGCGGCTGACGCTCGACTTCGACGACGTCGTGCAGCGGGCCGTCACGGTGGTGCGGGAGGGCGAGAAGACCTGGCCGCCACCGCCCGTCCAGGTGACGGCGGCACCCGCCGCCGGGCAGACCCCCGCGCCGGCGGCGACCGCGCCCGCGCCGAAGGAGCCCCGCCTGACCCCGGCCGCGCGCTACGGACTGATCGCCGCGGGCATGCTCGCGATGTTCTTGTTGATCGCCTTCTCCCCGGCCCAGCTCGTGGGCAACTTCACGGTGTTCGCGCTGGCCGTCGTCATCGGTTACTACGTGATCGGAAAGGTCCACCACGCCCTGCACACCCCGCTGATGTCGGTCACCAACGCCATCTCGGGGATCGTGGTGGTCGGAGCGCTGCTGCAGATAGGCCACGCCGGACCGGCCGTCACCGTGATGTCGGTCGTGGCGATCATGCTGACCACCGTGAACATCTTCGGCGGATTCGCCGTCACCCGCCGCATGCTCGGCATGTTCTCGAAGGGCTGAGGATCGATGAACGCAACCACGGCCGCACAGGCCGCCGACATCGTCGCCGCGCTGCTGTTCATCTTCAGCCTGGCCGGACTCTCGCAACACCGCACCTCCCGCGCCGGAGTGGCGTACGGCATCGGCGGCATGGCGCTGGCGCTGGTCGCCACCGTCGTCGCCGCGGCGCAGGACATCCCCGGCAGCGCGGTCGTACTGATCGTCGCCGCCACGGCCGTCGGCGGCGCCGTCGGCCTGTGGCGGGCGCGCCGGGTGGAGATGACCCAGATGCCCGAGCTCATCGCCGTGCTGCACAGCCTCGTGGGCCTGGCGGCGGTGCTGGTCGGCTGGAACAGCTACTACGAGGTGGAGGCGCACGGCGACGCGCAGACCCGGGTCGCCGCCGACCTTCTCGGCATCCACCACGCCGAGGTGTTCATCGGCATCTTCATCGGCGCGGTCACCTTCACCGGCTCCATCGTCGCCTTCCTGAAGCTGTCGGCGCGGATCAAGTCCCGTCCGCTGACGCTGCCGGGGAAGAACGCCCTCAACGTGGGGGCGCTGGTCGCCTTCGTCGCCCTCACGGTGTGGTTCACGGTGAGCCCGGACCTCGGTCTGATGATCGCCGTCACCGTCCTGGCGCTCGCGCTCGGCTGGCACCTGGTCGTGTCGATCGGCGGCGGCGACATGCCGGTCGTCGTCTCGATGCTCAACAGCTACTCGGGCTGGGCCGCGGCCGCGGCGGGCTTCCTGCTCAACAACAACCTGCTCATCGTCACCGGCGCGCTGGTCGGCTCCTCCGGCGCCTACCTGTCGTACATCATGTGCAAGGCGATGAACCGTTCCTTCCTGTCGGTGATCGCCGGCGGCTTCGGCGCACCGGCGCCGTCGAGCGGCGACGTCGAGCAGGGCGAGCACCGCGAGACCTCCGCGGACGAGACGGCCGAACTGCTGGAGAACGCCACGTCGGTGATCATCACCCCCGGCTACGGCATGGCGGTGGCGCAGGCGCAGCACCCGGTGGCGGAGCTGACCCAGGCACTGCGCCGGCGCGGGGTGCGGGTGCGCTTCGGCGTCCACCCGGTGGCCGGCCGGCTGCCCGGGCACATGAACGTGCTGCTGGCCGAGGCCAGGGTTCCGTACGACGTCGTGCTCGAGATGGACGAGATCAACGACGACTTCGGCGACACCACGGTGGTGCTGGTCATCGGCGCCAACGACACCGTCAACCCGGCGGCGGAGGAGGACCCGGCCAGCCCGATCGCCGGCATGCCGGTGCTGCGGGTGTGGGAGGCGGAGAACGTCGTCGTCTTCAAGAGGTCCATGTCCTCGGGGTACGCGGGGGTGCAGAACCCGCTGTTCTTCCGCGAGAACAGCCGCATGCTCTTCGGCGACGCCAAGGAGAGCGTGGACGCCATCCTGCGCTCGCTGAGCACGCCGGAAACCGGTTCCGCGGCGTCGCGCGGCGTGCGCACCGACCAGCAGCCCGCGCCTGCCTGACGGTGGTTCCGCCCGCGGCGGTGGGGCGGGGGAAGCACGGCTTCCCCCGCCCCGTCCGCTGTGCGACCGGCGCCGGCGCCCGCGCGCATCCGCACGCATCCGCACGCATCCGCACGCGGACGGCCGTGTCCCGCAAAGCCGTGTCCAACCCTGCGCCCTGCATTGCATACCGAAATCTGTATTCTTGGCACTGTGCAAAGAACTCAGCCGACAGGGGGGCTCATGCGCGAGACACGTACCGCGGCCGCCGCCGTCCGGGTCACCCGGCCGGCACCATTGCGCCAGGCCGTCTACGAGGCCCTGATCGAACTGATCATCAACGGCACCCTCAGACCGGGTCAGCACCTGGTCGAGGCCGAACTCGCCGACCACCTGGGCGTCAGCCGCCAGCCGGTGCGGGAGGCCCTGCAGCGTCTGCAGACCGACGGATGGGTCGACCTGCGCCCCGCCCAGGGCGCCTTCGTCCACTCCCCCACCCAGGAGGAGGCCACCCAACTGCTCAGCGTGCGCGCCGTGCTGGAGACCCACTCCGCGCACGGCGCCGCGCTGCACGCCACGGGCGCGGACGTGGCCCGGCTCTGGCACCTGCAGGACGCGGGCATCACCGCCCTCGCAGCGGACGACGCCCGCGGCATCGTCGAGGCCAACGCCGCGCTGCACGGCTTCATCACCGAACTGTCCCGCAACCAGGTCCTCGCCGAGCTGATCCTCCAGGTCGACCGGCGGGTGCGCTGGTACTACATGCCCATCGCCCGGCCCCGCGGCCGGGACGCGTGGAACGAGCACGCCACGATCATCGAGGCCATCGCACTGGGCGACGCGGAGCGTTCCGAGGAACTGATGCGCCGCCACACCCGCAACACCACCGACTTCTACTGCCGGCAGATCGCCGCCGCCGTCGACGCCGGGCGGGCCTGAGGCCCGCCGCCGGGAACGGGCGACGGTCCGGGTGCCTGGGGCGGGCACCCGGACCGTCTTCGGGGGAGGGAGGAACGGGATCAACGGGAGGACACGGCGAAGGAGGGACGGGCGGGGCCGGACGGACCAGGGGGCGCGCCCCACCGGCCGGCCCCGCCTCCGTGACGCGGGCACCTGGCCCGGGACTGCCGCCGCCCCGGGCCGGGCGACTTCGCCCGCGCACGATCTGTGGGGGGCTCCTCGCGGAGCCCCGGTACCGCAGCCGTCAGGTGGTGGCCTCGGCGGGGGAGGGGGTACGGCCACCCACCTCGACCGACGGGCTCCCGTCGCCGCTCCGGCGCGGGGCGCCGGGCTGCCGCAGGAACACCGTGATCAGCGCGGAGAGGAAGGCGATGCCGCCGGCCAGGTAGTACGCCCCGGCGTAGCCCCAGGCGGCGACCACTCCGGCGGCCACACCGCCGCCGCCGACACCGCCGACCAGCTTGGCGCTGTAGACGAGCCCGTAGTTCTGCGCGTTGTTGTTCTCACCGAAGTAGTCCGGGGTGAGCGCGGCGAACAGCGGGTAGAACGCCCCGCCGCCGAAGCCGTTGAGGAACGCGAAGAACAGGAACAGGGGTTCGTTGTGCGCCTGGCCCGACCACAGCACGCCGAACTGCGCCAGTCCCGCCACCACCAGTACCAGGCCCAGAGTCTGACGCCGGCCCAGGTAGTCCGACAGCCAGCCCACGATGGCCCGGCCGACGCCGTTGACCACGGCGAGCACACCCGCCGAGGAGGCCGCGACCAGCGGGCCGAAGCCCAGACTCTTGGCGAACGGGACCTGGAAGTTGATGCCGAAGAGCGACACGCCGCCGATGCAGACCAGGGCGAACCACATCAGCGGCAGCTGCCCGGTCCTGATCGCCTCCATCGGGGTGAACTGGCCCTTGGCGGGCGGGTTCTTGGCCAGTCGCTTGGCCACCCGGCGCGCGTCCTCGCTGACGCCCCGGTTCAGGGGGTCGACGTCGTGCGGCCACCAGCTCTTCGGCGGGTCGCGGAAGAACATGCCGCAGAAGGCGACGACCAGCACCATGCCCAGCGCGATCAGGTCGAGGACCATCTTGTAGTTGGACGGGTGGAACCAGTAGTTGAAGACGAAGATCAGCGGCAGGGTTCCGTAGGCGAAGCCGCCGTTCACGAACCCGGTGCGGGCTCCCTTGTTGTCGGGGTACCACTTGCCGACCATGTTGATGCAGGTCGCGTACACCAGGCCGGCGCCCGTGCCGCCCAGCACCGAGTAACCGGCGATCACCACGTAGGGGTTGCTCAGGTGCGAGAGCGCCAGGAAACCCAGTCCGGAGAAGACCGCTCCGGCGAGCATGGCCGTCCTGGCCGGCAGGACCCCGGTCTCCCGCAGCCGTCCTGCGGGGAACGCGACGCCCGCCTGGAAGACCGCCCAGATGCTGGCGATCCAGAACGTCTCGGTCAGGGTCCATCCGTGGGCGTGCTCGAGCACCGCCTCGGCGGAGCTGTAGCCGTACTCGTAGACGCTGACGCCCATCATCGCGATCCAGGGGAGCCAGACCATCCAGGCCCGGGGCCTCCCCAGGAGGGAGCGGTCGGTCTCCCCGACCCGGTAGACGCGACCGTTCGCGTCGCTGACCTCCCGGTACTGCCCGGGAACCACGTGCTGTGTTGCTGACATCGGTGCCTTCCCTTGCCTGAAAAGAACCTGGCGTGCGCCCCCTGGGCCCTTCTCTTCATGCGGAGGGGTGGAGCGGACCATCCCTGCGGCTCGGCCCGGCATGGCCGGGCCCGGTGGTACGCCGTCCGGGCAGCTGAGGTCCGGGGCGGCAGACCCGGATCGTGACAGCGCGCAGTCGGGTGACACGGTGGTACGGCGTGGTACGACGTGGTACGACCCCGGGCACGCCGAAGCGGCCGTGCTCAGGGGGTGTCGAGACGAACATTCAGCTGGTCAGCGCGATTCTCCATACTGGAGATTGCATACGGTATGGACCGTCGATTCGGGGTGTCCAGGGGATGTCGGGAAGATTGACCAGTGCATTACCAACCGGTGGGGCCCGCTCCGCACCCGCCCGGACGGCCGACTCCAGCCGCTCCAGGGCGCGTTGTCGCTGGTCGGTGAGGTAAGTCCGGCTGCCCGCCGAATGGTTGCCTGCGGCACCTGATACCTCCGTGCGGCCGGACGCGCGAGGCGCGGGTAAAGGGCCGGCAAGGAAGGCCACGAGCACGCAAAGTCCGGTGCCGGACGGTCCCGGGGCGGGCCTGCCGCCCCGGGACCGGAACCGCTACGCGCTCAGGCGCCCGAACCTCCGTACCGCCAGCGGCAGGAAGACCGCCAGCAGGGCCAACGGCCAGGCCACGGCCGCCCAGACGTGACCGGGCTCGCCACCGGGGCCGCCGAACAGGTCGCGTACCGCCGTCGCCGTCTGGGACATCGGGTTCCACTGGACGGCCGTGCCCAGCCAGCCGGGCATGGCCTCGGGGGTGGCGAAGGCGTTGGAGAGGAAGCCGACCGGCCAGACCAGGATCTGCACGGCCTGCACCAGTTCCGGCTTCCCCGCCACCAGGGCCAGCTGGATGCCGATCCACAGCATCGCGAAGCGGAACAGCAGCAGGAGGCCCACGGCGCCGAGGAAGGCGGCGGCCCCGCCGTGGGTGCGCCAGCCGAGCGCGTGGCCGACGCCGATCAGGACGGCCAGGCCGGCGGCCGACTGGAGCATGTCGGCGGCCGAACGGCCCACGAGAACCGCGCCGTTGGTCATCGGCATCGAGCGGAAGCGGTCGATCACGCCCTTGTCGAGGTCCTGGGTGACGGCGAGCATCGTGCCCTCCAGGCCGAAGGCCATGGTGAGGGCGAGCATGCCGGGCACGAGATAGCCGAGGTAGTCGCCCGTCACCTCACGACCGCCGCCGACGAGGTAGCCGAACATCAGCAGCAGCATCACCGGGAAGACGAGGCCGACCAGCACCTGGACCGGCTGCCGGGCCCAGTGGGCCAGTTCGCGCCGGGTCATGGTCCAGCAGTCGGCGAGGACGTACGATCCCCGCCCGCGCCGGGCCGGGCCCCGGGTGGTGTACGCGGCGCTCACGCGGTCTCCTTCGTGCGGTGGTCGTTTCCGGTCAGGTGCAGGAACACCTCGTCGAGGGTCGGGCGGCGCAGGGCGATGTCCTCCGCCTCGATGCCGGCCGACTCCAGGGCGCGGACCACCCCCGTGAGCGCCGCCATGCGGTCGGCGACCGGGGCGCTGACCAGCCGCCGGTCGGCGTCCACCGAGACCTCGCCCCCGGACGCGGGCAGCAGGGCCCCGGCCGCGGCCAGTTGGCCGGCGTCGCGCAGCACCACGTCGATGCGGTCGCCGCCCGTGCGGGCCTTGAGTTCGTCCGCCGTGCCGTCGGCGATCACCCGGCCGTGGTCGACGACCGAGATGCGGTCGGCGAGCTGGTCGGCCTCCTCCAGGTACTGCGTGGTGAGCAGGACCGTCGTACCGCCGTCGGCCAGGGAGCGGACGGAGGCCCACACCTCGGCCCGGCCGCGGGGGTCGAGGCCGGTCGTCGGCTCGTCGAGGAACAGCACCTCGGGATCGGTGACGAGGGACGCGGCGAGGTCGAGCCGGCGCCGCATGCCGCCGCTGTACTGCCCGACCGCCTTGCGCCCGGTGTCCGCGAGGCCGAAGCGCAGCAGGAGCTCGTCGGCGCGCTCGCGCGCCCGGCGGGCGCCGAGATGGTGGAGGCGGGCGAACATCTCCAGGTTCTGACGGCCGCCGAGCTGCTCGTCGAGCGCCGCGTGCTGCCCGAGCAGGCCGATCCGGAACCGTACCGCCGGAGCCTGGGTCACCACGTCGTGCCCGGCCACCTCGACACGGCCGCGGTCCGGCCGGAGCAGGGTGGACAGAATCCGGACCAGGGTCGTCTTGCCCGCGCCGTTCGGGCCGAGCACCCCGTGCACGGTGCCGCGCGCGACCTCCAGGTCCAGCCCGTCCAGCGCCGGTCTGCCGCGGTACTTCTTGTGTGCCCCTTCGACGGTGATCGCTGTGCCGGTCACGGCCACTCCTCTACCGGGTCGTCTAGTCAAACTTGACTACCGGCGCAAGGTAGTGCGCGCGGAATCCCTGCGTCAAATGTGCTCAGCGCACGTCGCCGGGGTGCGCCACCCCTGTCGCGTACGGGTTCTCCTCGCCCTGCGCGAGCACGCCCACGAACGGCTCGCCCTCCCCGGCGAAGGTGTACGCGCCGCCCTCGATCCGCTCGATGAGCCCGCGGGTCCACGCCGCGTCCGAGTCGGCGGTGTGCACCCAGAGGTTCATGATCTCGCCGATGTGCCCGAGCTGAGCGGGGCCGTCCTCGGGGATGTAGTGCTCGGTGACAGCCGCCCGCCACTCCTCGATCCCGCGGATCCGCTGCCGCAGCAGACCCAGCGCCTCGTCCCGGCGCAGGTCGACGATGAAGCCGATGGCCGCGGACTGGATGTCCATCTTCTGGTCGTACGCGACCAGCGACTCGTGCAGCAGGCGCAGGAACTCCCCGGTCCCCTTGTCCGTGATCTCGTACTCGGTGCGGGGCGGTCCGCCGGCCGTCGAGGGGGCGATCTCGTGGGCGCGCAGCAGTCCCTGCTTCGCCATCTGCTTCAGGGCGTGGTAGATGGATCCGGGCTTGGCGTTGGACCACTCGTGCGCGCCCCAGTACTCCAGGTCGTTGCGCACCTGGTAGCCGTGGGCCCGCCCGTGCTGGCGGACCGCGCCCAGGACGAGGAGACGGATCGCTGACATGCCGTCCAGGTTAGGCGGACGGGTGCGGGGCGCCGTACGCGCCCCGCACCCGTCTCTCGTCCGTCCCTCGTCCGGTCAGCCCGCGGGGTTGCTGCGGGCGCCCCGGCGGCCGTCGCCGCCGGCCGGTGCCCGTCGTTTTTTTTTTAGTGTTCCGGCGCCCACTGAGATCTACACTGCTATTCGTCGGTAGCGTCATAGGTGTAGAAGCGACAGCCGGTTCTCGTCGCAGTCGAGGACGTGGGCCCTTCCC
>NZ_JARAVM010000098.1:0-660 GCF_033792735.1 Streptomyces sp. PA03-3a | reverse complement strand
GGCTTCGACCTGCTCGCCATGAACAGCGCCGCACGCCTGCGCTACCAGCGCGAAGTCGTCGGCTTCGTCTGGCAGCAGACCTCACGCAACCTGCTGCCCTACCTCACCGCCCTGCAGAACGTCATCCTCCCCATGCGCCTGGCCGGCAGCGTCAAGGGCCGCAACGAACGCGCCGAGCGAGCCGGCGAACTCCTCGCCATGATGGGCGTCGGACACTGCGCCGACCGCCGCCCCCAGCAGATGTCCGGCGGCGAACAGCAACGCACCGCCATCGCCGTCGCCCTGGCCAACCACCCCTCCCTGGTGCTGGCCGACGAACCGACCGGGCAGCTCGACTCGGCCACCGGCGAACAGGTCTTCGCCGCGTTCCGCACCGCCAACGAGGAACTCGGCACGACCATCGTCGTCGTCACCCACGACCAGGCCGTCGCCACCGCGGTCGACCGCACCGTCGCCATCCGCGACGGCCGCACCGCCTCCGAGGTCGTCCGCCGCACCAGCGTCGACGACGAAGGCCGCACCACCGTCCACGCCAGCGAATACGCCACCGTCGACCGCTCCGGCCGCCTCCAACTCCCCCGCGACTACACCCACGCCCTCGACATCCGCAACCGCGTCATGCTCGAACTCGAACCCGACCACATCGCCATCCGCCCCGAC
>NZ_JARAVM010000048.1:0-45250 GCF_033792735.1 Streptomyces sp. PA03-3a | reverse complement strand
GTCCTCGGCCCGCCACACCGTGCCCATACCGCCACGGCCGATCCGCTCCACCAGCCGGTACCTCCCGGCCACCAGGCGTCCGAGGTCGGACATCGCGCGCCCCTTCCTGCCACGTACGAGAAGGAACGATATCCGGCCGGGCCACGGAACCCGTCAAGGCCGTGGCCCACGCCTCACCCGGCGTACCGGCGGCGGCTACAGCGGGACGATGTCCGGGGCACCCAGCCGGGCCGCGTCAGCGGTCTGGTCGTCGGGCTGCCGCTGGGACTCCCGCTCGGCCTCGACCCGCTTCTCGTAGTGCTCGACCTCCTTCTCCACCTGCTCCTTGTCCCAGCCCAGGACGGGCGCCATCAGCTCGGCGGCCTCACGGGCGCTGAGCGTGCCGCGGTCGAAGGTCTCGATGGAGATACGGGTGCGCCGGGTGAGCACGTCGTCCAGGTGCCGCGCCCCCTCGTGCGAGGCGGCGTAGACGACCTCCGCGCGCAGGTAGTCGTCGGCCCCGGCCAGCGGGCGGCCCAATGAGGGGTCGTCCTCGATCAGCTGCAGCAGTTCCTCGGAGAGCGATCCGTAGCGGTTGAGCAGGTGCTCGATCCGCGCCACGTGCAGACCGGTGCGCGCCGCGATCCGGGCCCGCGCGTTCCACAGGGCGTGGTACCCCTCCGCGCCGGCCAGCGGGACCTCCTCGGTGACGCACTCCGCGACGCGGTGCGCCAGGCCGTGCACGGCCGCGTCCACCGCGTCCTTGGCCATCACCCGGTACGTGGTGTACTTGCCGCCCGCCACCACCACCAGGCCCGGTACCGGGTGCGCCACGGTGTGCTCGCGCGACAGCTGGCTGGTGGCCTCCGACTCCCCCGCCAGCAGCGGGCGCAGCCCCGCGTACACGCCCTCCACGTCGTCCCGCGTCAAAGGCACGGCGAGCACCGAGTTGACGTGCTCCAGCAGGTAGTCGATGTCGGCGCTGGAGGCGGCGGGGTGCGACTTGTCCAGGCTCCAGTCGGTGTCCGTCGTCCCGACGATCCAGTGGCGGCCCCACGGGATCACGAAGAGCACGCTCTTCTCGGTCCGCAGGATCAGCCCCGTCGCGGAGTGGATCCGGTCCTTCGGCACGACCAGGTGTATCCCCTTGGACGCCCGCACGTGGAACTGCCCGCGCTCCCCGATCAGCGCCTGCGTGTCGTCCGTCCACACCCCGGTGGCGTTCACGATCTGCCGGGCACGCACCTCGTAGACGCCCCCGGCCTCCACGTCCTCGACCCGGGCGCCCACCACACGCTCGCCCTCGCGCAGGAACCCGATCACCCGGGCCCGGTTCGCGGCCAGCGCGCCGTAGGCGGAGGCCGTCCTGACCAGCGTCATCGTGTACCGGGCGTCGTCCATCTGCGCGTCGTAGTACTGCAGCGCCCCGACCAGGGCCTCCTTCCGCAGACACGGCGCCACGCGCAGCGCGCTCTTGCGGCTCAGGTGGCGGTGGTGCGGCAGGCCGCGGCCGTGCCCGGAGGACAGCGCCATCGTGTCGTACAGCGTCACACCGGCACCCGCGTAGAAGCGCTCCCAGAGCCGGTGCTGCAGCGGGTACAGGAACGGCACCGGCTTCACCAGGTGCGGCGCCAGGCGCTGGAGCAGCAGACCGCGCTCCTTGAGGGCCTCCCGGACCAGGGCGAAGTCCAGCATCTCCAGGTAGCGCAGCCCGCCGTGGATCAGCTTGCTCGACCGGCTCGACGTCCCGGACGCCCAGTCGCGGGCCTCCACGATGCCGGTCGCCAGCCCGCGCGTCGCGGCGTCCAGCGCCGTCCCGGCGCCCACGACGCCCGCGCCCACCACGAGTACGTCGAGTTCCTGTTCCGCCATCCGGGCGAGCGCGGAGGAACGCTCCGCCGGTCCCAGTGTCGCCGTCAGCATCCTGGCCTCCCGTCGTGACGCGGGGTCGCGCCTGAGCGCATTCCCCGTCCCCACGATCGTTACCCGTGTCGTGACGCGCGGCACGTCGGGCTTCGCCGGGCCGGTTGTCGTGTGCGGGTCCGTTGTGCTTGCGGTTGGGGTTTCTCCCCCGCCCTCCCGCCCTCCCCCAGCCTTCGGCCGGGGGGACCCCCATCCGGCGCGGTTGGTGCGGGCCTCGCGGCGTGCGTGGTGGGCCGGGGGCGGGGCCTCCGGGGCTGCACGTCCTGGACTGGGTTATTTACGTGCATGGCGGGCGGTCCGGATTGGTGCCGCCTGTGCCGCACACAAATATCCCGCAGCGTCCAGAACATCCACCCTCCCCCAGCCTTCGGCCGGGGGTGCCCCCAACTCCCCCGCCCCCTCCGTATCCGTGGGCGGCTGACGGCCGGAGGGTGGTGAGGAGGCGGTCAGGGGTTGCCGCACGCGTCCATCTGAACCCCCACCGGCCGTCAGGACCTCCGCGGGGGGCCACCTTCCAGCGGTAGCCGGGGCCCCTCGGCCTTGGGCCAGGGGCGGCCTCATTCGGTGCGGTTGGTGTCGTCCCACGCCTGAACCTGGCTGCGGGTCAGCCGGCCGCCGGAGGCCGGGGTGCGTCACTACCTCGGCAATCGTCATGATCTGCCGCCTGCTTGGCGTCGCCATGACACACGCCCTGCGAGCGACGGTGGGCGGGTCGCGCCGGCCGTCCCGCCGGAGCTGCACCCGGCCACCGGTGCTCGCATCCTGTCGGCCTCCGGCCGGGGGGACCCCCCGCTGGAGCCAGCTTCCAGCGGTGCGGGGAGGGGTTGGCCCCATCCCCCCACCGGCGTTGGTCGCCGAACGATACGGAGGGGGCGGGGGAGGTGGGGGCACCCCCGGCCGAAGGCTGGGGGAGGGTGGGCGTTCTGGACGCTGACGTGTATGTGTTGTGCGGCACCCGGGGCACCGAGCGCAGGTGCCCGCCATGCACATAAATATGCGGTACAGAATGCCCAGCCCCGGAGGCCCCGCCCCCGGCCCACTACGCACGCGCGCAGGCCCGCACCAACCGGGCCGGGCAATCGGGAGGGCGGGCGGGCGAACCGCCCGCCGCAGGCGCAACCAACCCGCACACAACAACGCGCCGCAACAACCGACCCCGGTCACCCCGGGCACCCCGGGCACCCCGGACCGCGTGGCGTGCAGTCATATCAGCTACCTGTCTGGTTAGCCTGATTTCGCGCCATTTGGGTACCAGGACGCCCCCCGTCGCAGGAGAGGACCCCCATGCCCGCAGACCTCGCTGTCATCGGACTCGGCCACGCCGGCCTGCCCCTCGCGCAGGCGGCCAGCGCCGCCGGCCTCGGGGTGATCGGGTACGACCCGGACGAGCACGTGGTGGAGGCGATCAACGCCGGCAGCCGGGTGCCCTGCGGCGCGCTGGCCGCCGCCGACGTGCGGCGGATGCTCGCGGGGGGCTTCCGCGCGACCGCGGACACGGCCGCCCTGGGCCGTGCGCGGGCGGCCGTGCTGTGCGCGCCGACCCCGCCCGGGGAGCGCGGGGAGCCGGACCTGACGGCGCTGGCGGAGGCGGCCCGCGCGCTGGCCGGGCAACTGCGGCCGCACAGCACGGTGGTCCTGGAGTCGCCGGTGTACCCGGGCACGACGGAGGACTTCCTGCGTCCGCTGCTGGAGGAGGGGTCGGGACTGCGGGCCGGCCACGGCTTCCACCTGGCGTACGCCCCGGCGCGGCACCCCGGCACACCGAAGGTGATCGGCGGCCTCACCCCCGCGTGCACGGAGGCCGCGGCCGTCTTCTACAGCCGGTTCACCGAGCGGATCGTCCGGGCCCGGGGCGTGCGCGAGGCGGAGGCGGTGCAGTTGCTGGAGACGAACTACCGGCACGTCAACATCGCGCTGGCCAACGAGATGGCCGTGTTCTGCCACGACATCGGCGTGGACGTCTGGGACGTCATCCGGTGCGCCGAGACCCGCCCCCACGGCTTCCAGGCCTTCCGCCCCGGCCCCGGGGTCGGGGGCCACACCATGCCGCTGGACCCCGGGCATCCGCCGTACCAGGGCCGGGTGCCCGGCCATCCGCTGCGTCTGGTCGAGTACGCGCAGGAGGTCAACGCCCGCATGCCGCGCTACGTGGTGCAGCGCGCCGCGGCCCTGCTGAACGAGCACGGCAAGTCGTTGCGCGGGGCGCGGGTGCTGCTGCTGGGCGTGACATACAAGCCGGACCTGCCGGACCAGGAGCGCTCACCGGCCGGCGAGATCGGCGGCCGCCTGCTCGAACTGGGGGCGCAGCTGAGCTACCACGACCCGTACGCCCCGCAGTGGCGGGTGCTGGACCGCCCGGTCCCCCGCGCCGACTCGCTGTGGGAGGCCGCGGCGGACGCCGACCTGACGGTCCTGCTCCAGCACCACCGCACCTACGACATGCAAGGCTTGGCGGTGAAGGCCCAGTTGATGCTGGACACCCGCGGGGCCACCCCGGTCGGGGCGGCCGCACGGCTGTGAGGGGACGCCGAGGGGCCCGGACCGCGGGTGGCGGTCCGAGCCCCGTGCCGTGCCGTGGCGGCCCGGCGGCGGTCAGCGGTGGTGCGTTGGCGACACCGTGACCTCGACCCGCTGGAACTCCTTCAGCTCGGAGTAGCCGGTCGTGGCCATCGCGCGCCGGAGCGCGCCGAAGAAGTTCATGGAGCCGTCGGGCGCCTGGGAGGGGCCGAGCAGGATCTGCTCGGTCGTGCCGGCGGTGCCGAGGTTCATGCGCTTGCCGCGCGGCAGCTCCTCGTGGGTGGCCTCCATGCCCCAGTGGAAGCCGCGGCCGGGCGCGTCGGTGGCGCGGGCCAGCGGGGAGCCCATCATCACCGAGTCGGCGCCGCAGGCGATCGCCTTGGGCAGGTCGCCGCTGGAGCCGAAGCCGCCGTCGGCGATGACGTGCACGTAGCGGCCGCCGGACTCGTCCATGTAGTCGCGGCGGGCCGCCGCCACGTCGGCGACCGCGGTCGCCATCGGCACCTGGATGCCGAGGACGTTGCGGGTGGTGTGGGCGGCGCCGCCGCCGAAGCCGACGAGGACGCCCGCGGCACCGGTGCGCATCAGGTGCAGCGCGGCGGTGTAGGTGGCGCAGCCGCCGACGATGACCGGGACGTCGAGCTCGTAGATGAACTGCTTCAGGTTGAGCGGCTCGTGGGAACCCGACACGTGCTCGGCGGAGACCGTCGTGCCGCGGATGACGAAGATGTCCACGCCCGCGTCGACCACGGCCTTGGAGAACTGCGCGGTGCGCTGCGGGGAGAGCGCGGCGGCCGTGACCACACCGGCGTCGCGCACCTCCTTGATGCGCTGCCCGATCAGCTCCTCCTTGATCGGCGCCGCGTAGAGCTCCTGCAGCCGCCGGGTGACGGTGGCGTCGTCCAGCTCGGCGATCTCGGCGAGCAGCGGCTCGGGGTCCTCGTAGCGGGTCCACAGACCCTCGAGGTTGAGCACGCCGAGCCCGCCGAGGTTGCCGATGCGGATCGCGGTCTCCGGGGAGACCACGGAGTCCATCGGGGCCGCGAGGAAAGGCAGCTCGAAGCGGTAGGCGTCGATCTGCCACGCGATCGAGACCTCCTTGGGGTCTCGCGTACGGCGGCTCGGGACGACGGCGATGTCGTCGAATGCGTATGCCCTGCGGCCGCGCTTGCCCCGCCCGATCTCGATCTCAGTCACTGTCGCTATGCCTTTCCTTCGTGGCCTGCCCGTCCAGTATCCCAGGCAGGGCAGGCGGAAGCCCGCGGCCGTACGGGGCCGCGGGCTCCGGATCGTCCGCTCGTACCGTCAGCGCCCGTGGTAGTTCGGCGCCTCGGTGGTCATCTGGATGTCGTGCGGGTGGCTCTCCTTGAGCCCGGCGGCGGTGATCCGCACGAAGCGGCCCTTCTCCTTGAGCTCGGGGATCGTCGCGGAGCCGACGTATCCCATGGAGGATCGCAGACCGCCGATGAGCTGGTGGGCCACCGCGGAGAGCGGGCCGCGGTAGGGCACCTGGCCCTCGATGCCCTCGGGGACGAGCTTGTCCTCGGAGAGCACGTTGTCCTGGAAGTACCGGTCCTTGGAGTAGGACTGGGCCTGCCCGCGCGACTGCATCGCGCCGAGCGAACCCATGCCGCGGTACGACTTGAACTGCTTGCCGTTGATGAAGAGCAGCTCGCCCGGCGACTCCTCGCAGCCCGCGAGGAGGCTGCCCAGCATGACGGTGTCCGCGCCGGCCGCGATGGCCTTGGCGATGTCGCCGGAGTACTGCAGGCCGCCGTCGCCGATGAGCGGGACGCCGGCCGGGCCGGCCGCCAGGGAGGCCTCGTAGATCGCCGTCACCTGGGGGGCGCCGACACCGGCGACCACGCGGGTGGTGCAGATGGAGCCGGGGCCGACACCGACCTTGATCCCGTCGGCGCCCGCGTCGATCAGCGCCTGGGCGCCGTCGCGGGTGGCGACGTTGCCGGCCACCACGTCGATCTTGATGTTGGCCTTGACCTTGGCGACCATGTCGAGGATGCCGCGGCTGTGGCCGTGCGCGCTGTCGATGACCAGGAAGTCGGCACCGGCCTCGACCAGCCGCTGGGCGCGGACGAAGGACTCGTCGCCGACGCCCACCGCGGCGCCGACCAGCAGGCGGCCCTCGGCGTCCTTGGCGGCGTTGGGGTACTTCTCGGCCTTCACGAAGTCCTTGACCGTGATCAGGCCCTTGAGGCGGCCCTCGTCGTCGACGAGCGGCAGCTTCTCGATCTTGTGCTTGCGCAGCAGGTCCATCGCCTCGACGCCGGAGATGCCGACCTTGCCGGTGACCAGCGGCATCGGCGTCATGACCTCGCGGACCTGCTGGGAGCGGTCGCTCTCGAAGGCCATGTCGCGGTTGGTCACGATGCCCAGCAGCCTGCCGGAGGCGTCGGTGACGGGGACGCCGCTGATGCGGAACTTGCCGCAGAGGGCGTCGGCCTCGGCGAGGGTGGCGTCGGGGTGGACGGTGATCGGGTCGGTCACCATGCCGGACTCGGACCGCTTCACCAGGTCGACCTGGTTGACCTGGTCCTCGACGGACAGGTTGCGGTGGAGCACGCCCACACCGCCCTGGCGGGCCATCGCGATGGCCATCCGCGCCTCGGTGACCTTGTCCATCGCCGCCGACAGCAGCGGGATGTTCACGCTGACGTTCCGGGAGACCTTCGAGCGGGTGTCGACCTGGTTCGGCACGACGTCCGACGCACCTGGGAGCAGCAGCACATCGTCGTAGGTGAGTCCGAGCAGCCCGAACTTGTCGGCTACTCCGTCGGCGTTCAGCGTCATGACACCTTCCCCATGGTCTTGCCCGGCGAGATGTTCAATGCTAATGGCTCCCGCGGGAAACCAATTCCGCCCCCGGGGAGGGGGCCGGGCGGGGGTGGACTAGGCGCTCAACCCGGGGGCGCCCGCGGCCGCTTCCTCCGCCAGCGCCCGCAGCCGGGACAGCGCGCGGTGCTGGGCGACCCGGACGGCGCCCGGCGACATGCCGAGCACCTGACCGGTCTCCTCCGCGGTGAGGCCCACGGCGACGCGGAGCAGCACCAGCTCCCGCTGGTGCTCCGGGAGGTTGGCGAGCAGCTTCTTCGCCCACTCCGCGTCGCTGCTGAGCAGCGCCCGCTCCTCGGGCCCGAGTGAGTCGTCCGGCTGCTCGGGCATCTCCTCGGAGGGCACGGCCGTCGAGCCCGGACCGCGCATGGCGGCCCGCTGGAGGTCGGCGACCTTGTGTGCCGCGATACCGAAGACGAAGGCCTCGAAGGGCCGGCCCTGGTCCCGGTAGCGGGGCAGGGCGCACAGCACCGCGAGGCAGACCTCCTGGGCGAGGTCATCCACGAAGTGGCGCGCGTCACCCGGCAGCCGCGACAGCCTGGTACGGCAGTAGCGCTGGGCGAGTGGGTGCACATGGGCGAGCAGATCGTGCGTCGCCTGCTCGTCGCCGTCCACGGCTCGACGTACGAGTGCCCCTATGGCTGTCTCATTGCCGGTGGCCTCGTCGCGCATCCGTCCATAGTGCATCGCCGCGGGCCGCTCCGTGGGCTCACACCCGTGGTTGTGCTCCGAAGCGTTATGCGGAGTGCCGTGCGGAGCGTTTCGAGGGGCCGCACCGGCCGTAGTCATGTCATGCACCCGCCGCCCCGCCCGACCGTTTCCCCGAGAGTCCATGCCTCAAGCATGCGCCCTCGGCGCGGAAACCGGTACGAGCGGGGCAGCCGCACAGCTGCCCCACAGCTCATCGGCCCCTCAGCGCACCAGGCCCCAGCGGAAGCCGAGCGCCACCGCGTGGGCCCGGTCCGAGGCGCCGAGCTTCTTGAAGAGGCGTCGCGCGTGCGTCTTGACGGTGTCCTCGGAGAGGAAGAGCTCGCGGCCGATCTCCGCGTTGGAGCGGCCGTGGCTCATGCCCTCCAGCACCTGGATCTCGCGGGCGGTCAGGGTCGGGGCGGCGCCCATCTCGGCCGAGCGCAGCCGGCGCGGGGCGAGCCGCCAGGTCGGGTCGGCCAGCGCCTGGGTGACCGTGGCCCGCAACTCGGCGCGCGAGGCGTCCTTGTGCAGGTATCCGCGGGCACCGGCGGCGACCGCGAGGGCCACGCCGTCCAGGTCCTCGGCGACCGTGAGCATGATGATGCGGGCGCCGGGGTCTGCGGACAGCAGCCGCCGTACGGTCTCGACGCCGCCGAGGCCGGGCATCCGGACGTCCATGAGGATGAGGTCCGAGCGGTCGGCGCCCCAGCGGCGGAGGACTTCCTCGCCGTTGGCCGCGGTCGTCACACGCTCCACGCCGGGCACGGTCGCAACCGCGCGGCGCAGGGCCTCTCGGGCAAGCGGGGAGTCGTCGCAGACGAGAACGGAAGTCATGACCGTCCTCCGCAGCTGATCCGCGTCACGTTGAGCCTCCAGGCTGTACGAATCGTTCACCGGTGGGGATGACGGCCTCGGGCGCCTGCCCGATTAGTTCGACCGCCAACCACTTCCGCACCTTCAACGACCCTCACTCGAAAGAGTTACGGAGTTTGGCGGGCGACTCCCGCACTCTCCGTGCCCGGACCGACACGGATCAGCAACGTCGCAGGTCGCAAGGGTTCACCGAGCCTCAAAAACCGGCACAACGGGCGCCCGCTTGCAGCACAGGGCCGCCGCCGACCGGGGGGCAATGTCAGATTTTGCCTGTTTGGAGGCTTTTTACCCGCATGGCGGGAGTTCGTTGGCGATTTTGTGATGAATCATATTTACATCTACTTCGACAGTAGATGTACCGTCGACAGCACCTTCCCAGAGCTTCGCGCCTGGACGGTGTCCCTGCAGCCCACCTCTCGAGGAGATGAGCAATGGCAGACTTCTCCCGCCTCCCGGGCCCGAACGCCGACCTCTGGGACTGGCAGCTCGTCGCCGCCTGCCGCGGCGTCGACAGCTCCCTGTTCTTCCACCCCGAGGGAGAGCGCGGTGCCGCCCGGAGCGCGCGTGAGGCGGCGGCCAAGGAGGTGTGCATGCGCTGCCCCGTCCGCGCCGAGTGCGCGACGCACGCTCTGACGGTCCGCGAGCCCTACGGGGTCTGGGGCGGACTCACCGAGGACGAGCGCGAGGAGATGATGGGCCGGTCCCGCAACCGGGTCATGAGCTCGCACGCCACCGGCGGTCATTGACGCACCGGACGTCAGCCGACGAGGAAACGTTTCACCACAAACGGCGGGGTGCCCGCGGTGCCGGGCACTCAGACCGCCGACGGGTCGCGCAGAGCGGCCAGCCGCAGCCGGCCCAGCATCATGTCGACAGCCGGCACCTGAGCCAGGTCGGGCAGCGTGAGCGCGGCCACGTCCCGGCCTACGGACGGACACAGTTCGCGCACGGCCACCCCGCGCAGCCGCACCGCCTCCAGCGCGAGGCCGGGCTGCGCCGAGACGCCCATTCCCGACGCCACCAGGCCGACCGCCGCCGGGTAGTCGTCCGTGGCGAAGTCGATGCGCGGCTCGAAACCCTCCCGCCCGCACAGCTCGACCAGGTGCCGGCGGCAGTACGGGCAGCCCGCGATCCACGCCTCGTCCGCGAGGTCGGACAGCCGGACCGGGCCGCCGCCGGCGCGCGCCAGCGCGTGCCCGGCCGGCAGCACCGCGAAGAGCCGGTCGGTCAGCAACGGCCGCACCAGGAACCCCTCCCACGCGGCCGCGTCCTCCCCGCCCGCGTCGTCCGCGTAGCGGTAGACCAGCGCCAGTTCGCACTCCCCGGCGCGCAGCATCTGCACCGCTCGCGGCGGCTGCGCCTCGGCCAGCGTGACCCGTACGTCCGGGTGCGCGGCGCGCATCGCCGCCAGCGCGGTGGGCACCAGGGACGGGCCCGCGCTCGGGAACGACACCATCCGCACCCGCCCGGCGCGCAGGCCCCCGATGGCCGCGACCTCCTCCTCGGCGGCGGCCAGCCCCGCGAGGATGCCGCTCGCGTGCCGGGCCAGCGCCTCGCCCGCCTCGGTCAGCCGGGTCGTCCGCCCACCGCGGACCAGCAGCGGGGTGCCCGCGGCAAGTTCCAGCGCCTTCATCTGCTGGCTGACCGCGGGCTGGGTGCAGCCCAGCTCCCGCGCGGCGCCCGACAGCGAGCCGGAGCGGGCCACGGCGCGCAGCACACGAAGGTGGCGGGCCTCGAACACGCTCCGAGCATAAGTGTTCCTTGGGGGTCGCGTTCGGTGATCGATGGTGGACTTGGGGCAGTCCTGGGCGCAGGCTGAGGAGCCATGGACATCACCGGGGAATTCGCGCTGGACGACGGGATCAGCTACCTCAACACCGCCTCGTCGGGCATCGGCCCGCTCCGCGCCGTCGAGGCGCTGCGCACCGCCGTGGCCGCCTGGTCCGACGGCACCGACAACTGGGTGCGCGACGAGCGCGCCCTGGGCGCCGCCCGCGCCGCCTACGCCCGGCTCACCGGGGTCGCCGCCGACCGCGTCGCGGTCGGCTCCTCGGTCACCACACATGTCGGCATGATCGCCGCGGCGCTCCCCGCCGGGGCCGAAGTGGTGCTGGCCGACGGCGACTTCAGCTCGCTCGTCAACCCCTTCGCCTCCCGCGCCGACGTCACGGTGCATGCCGTGCCCCTGGAGGGCGTCGCCGACGCCGTACGTCCCGAAACCGACCTCGTCGCGGTCAGCGCGGTGCAGTCCGCGGACGGCCGGGTCGCCGACCTCGCGGCGGTCCGCGAGGCCGCGGCCCGGCACGGCGCGCGCGTGCTCGTCGACGCCACGCAGGCGGTCGGCTGGCTGCCGCTGCGCGCGGACGGCCTCGACTACGTCGTGTGCGGCGGTTACAAGTGGCTGCTCGCCCCGCGCGGGGTGTCCTTCCTGACCGTGCGGGAGGGCGCCGAGGACGGGCTGTCGGCGCAGTTCGCCGGCTGGTTCGCGGCCGAGGACCCGTGGGGCGACTGCTACGGGCCGGTCGCGCACCTCGCAGGGTCCGCCCGGCGGTTCGACGTGATGCCGCCGCTGCTGCCGTACCTGGCAGGGGCGGCCTCGCTGGCACTGGTCGAGGAACTGGGCGTCGAGGCCATCGGCGCCCACGACGTCGCGCTGGCCGAGCGCTTCCGGGCGGGTCTGCTGCGGCTCGGCCACAAGCCCGTGCCGTCCGGCGCGGCGGCCTCGGCGATCGTGGCCGTCCCGGGCCTGGGCGACGCGGCGGAGCGGCTGGCCGCCGCCGGCATCCGGGTCTCGGCCCGTGCGGGGAACCTGCGGGCGGCCTTCCACCTGTACAACACCGAGGCGGACGTGGACCGGCTGCTGCGCGTGCTCGCGGGCTAGGTTCGCCCTTGCCCCGGCCGCCGGAAAACACCTCGCCGGGCGCCGGGCGGGCGCCGTACCGTCGCAGGATGAAGCTGCTCTCGGTGAACGTGGGCCGGCCCCGTCCGAATCCGTGGAAGACGACCGGGACGACCGGCATCGACAAGCACCCGGTGGAGGGCCCGGTGGCGGTGACCGCACCGGGCCCGAAGGGCACCGGCTCGGTCGGCCTCGCCGGCGACCGGGTGTACGACGTGGCGCACCACGGCGGCTCCGACCAGGCCGTCTACGCCTACGCCCGCGAGGACCTCGACTCCTGGGAACGCCGGCTCGGCCTGTCGCTGCGCAACGGCGTGTTCGGGGAGAACCTGACCACCTCGGGGCTGGACGTCAACGAGGCCCTGATCGGCGAGCGCTGGCGGATCGGCGGCCCGGGCGGCGCCGTCCTGGAGGTGTCCTGCCCGCGGATCCCCTGCGCCACCTTCCAGGGCTGGCTGGAACAGGGCGGCTGGATCAGGACGTTCACGCGGGCCGCGCTGCCCGGCGCCTACCTCCGGGTCGCCGAGGCCGGTGAGATCCGGGCCGGCGACCCGGTCGAGGTCGTCCACCGCCCGGACCACGAGGTCACGGTCGCGCTGACCTTCCGCGCGGTCACCCTGGAGCCCGCGCTGCTCCCCCGGCTGACGGCGGCGGAAGCGCTCCCGCAGGATGTGCGCGCCGCGGCCCGCGGACGCACGGGGGCTCACTAGCCTGCGGGGCATGACGACTTCACTGATCACGGGAGCCACCGCGGGGATCGGCGCGGCGTTCGCGCGCCGGCTCGCGGCGGACGGTCACGCCCTGGTCCTGGTCGCCCGCGACGGGCAGCGGCTGGAGGAGTGCGCGCGGGAGCTGCGGCAGGCGTACGGGGTGACCGTGGAGGTGCTGCCCGCCGACCTGTCGGCGGACAAGGGCATCGAGACGGTCGAGGCACGGCTGCGGGACCGCGAGCGCCCCGTGGACGTACTGGTCAACAACGCGGGCTTCGGCAACCGGGGCGGCTTCGGCGACGTGCCGATGGCCGACGAGCTGACCATGCTCAAGGTGCACTGCGAGGCGGTGCTGCGGCTGACCTCCGCCGCGACCGGGGCCATGCGGGAGCGCGGGCGCGGCTTCGTGGTCAACGTGGCCTCGGTGGCGGCCTTCCTGCCGCGCGGCACGTACGGGGCGAGCAAGGCGTGGGTCGTCAGCTTCACCCAGGGCGTGGCCCGGGAGCTCGCGGGCACCGGGGTGCGGCTGATGGCGCTGTGTCCGGGCTTCGTCCGCACCGAGTTCCACCAGCGGGCCGGGATGGACACCGGCGCCATCCCCTCCTGGGCGTGGCTGGACGCCGACAAGGTGGTCGCCGCGGCCCTGCGCGATCTGGCCCGCGGCCGCTCCCTCAGCGTGCCCGACCCCCGCTACAAGGCCGCGGTGGCCGCGGCCCGGCTGGCGCCGAGCGGGGCGCTCGGCCGGTTCTCGGCGAAGGCGGGGCGGCGCTTCGGGCCTGCCTACCCCCGCGACTGAGGCCGGTCCCCCGGCAGCCCGAAGGCCCCCGTTCCCGGGCGGGAACGGGGGCCTTCGCGGTCCAGCTCAGTGGGAGTGGCCGTGGCCGTGACCGTGACCGGCCTCGGCGGGCTCCTCCTCCTTCTTCTCCACCACGAGGGTCTCGGTGGTGAGGAGCAGGGAGGCGATGGAGGCGGCGTTCTCCAGGGCGGAGCGGGTGACCTTGACCGGGTCGATGACGCCGGACTTCACCAGGTCGCCGTACTCGCCGGTCGCGGCGTTGAAGCCGTGGCCCTTCTCCAGCTCGGAGACCTTGGAGGTGATGACGTAGCCCTCCAGGCCCGCGTTCTCGGCGATCCAGCGCAGCGGCTCGACCGCGGCGCGGCGGACGACCGCCACACCGGTGGCCTCGTCGCCGGTCTTGCCGAGGTTGTCGTCGAGCACCTTGACGGCGTGGACGAGCGCGGAGCCACCACCGGAGACGATGCCCTCCTCGACCGCGGCGCGGGTCGCGGAGATGGCGTCCTCCAGACGGTGCTTCTTCTCCTTGAGCTCGACCTCGGTGGCCGCGCCGACGCGGATGACGCACACGCCGCCGGCCAGCTTGGCGAGGCGCTCCTGGAGCTTCTCGCGGTCCCAGTCGGAGTCGGTCGCGGCGATCTCGGCCTTGATCTGGTTGATCCGGCCGCTGATCTCCGCGGACTCGCCGGCGCCGTCGACGACGGTGGTGTCGTCCTTGGTGACGGTCACGCGGCGGGCGGTGCCGAGCACGTCCAGGCCGACCTGGTCGAGCTTGAGGCCGACCTCCTCGGCGACGACGGTGCCGCCGGTGAGGGTGGCGATGTCGCCGAGCATGGCCTTGCGGCGGTCGCCGAAGCCGGGGGCCTTGACCGCGACCGCGTTGAAGGTGCCGCGGATCTTGTTGACCACCAGGGTCGACAGGGCCTCGCCCTCGACGTCCTCGGCGATGATCAGCAGCGGCTTGGAGGCGCCGGCCTGCAGGATCTTCTCCAGCAGCGGGAGCAGGTCCTGGATGGAGGAGATCTTGCCCTGGGTGATGAGGATGTACGGGTCCTCCAGGACGGCCTCCTGGCGCTCCTGGTCCGTCACGAAGTACGGCGACAGGTAGCCCTTGTCGAAGGCCATGCCCTCGGTGAAGTCCAGCTCCAGCCCGAAGGTGTTGGACTCCTCGACGGTGATGACACCGTCCTTGCCGACCTTGTCGATCGCCTCGGCGATCAGCTCGCCGACCTGCTTGTCCTGGGCGGACAGGGCGGCGACGGCGGCGACGTCCTCCTTGCCCTCGATCGGGCGGGCGGTGGCGAGCAGCTCGTCCGAGACGGCCTTGACGGCGGCGTCGATGCCCTTCTTCAGGGCGGCCGGGGAGGCGCCGGCGGCGACGTTGCGCAGACCCTCGCGGACGAGCGCCTGGGCCAGCACGGTGGCGGTGGTGGTGCCGTCGCCCGCGATGTCGTTGGTCTTGGTCGCCACCTCCTTCACCAGCTGCGCACCGAGGTTCTCGTACGGGTCGTCGATCTCGACCTCACGCGCGATGGTCACACCGTCGTTGGTGATGGTCGGGGCGCCGAACTTCTTGTCGATGACGACGTTGCGGCCCTTGGGGCCGATGGTCACCTTCACGGTGTCGGCGAGCTTGTTGACGCCACGCTCGAGGGCGCGACGGGCGTCCTCGTCGAACTTCAGGATCTTGGCCATACCGGCGGATTTCCTCGTCTTTGGGTTCTCGTCAAAGACCGCGCCCCGGGTCCCCGGTCCGTGCGTGGACTCGGTGTGCCCGGGGCGTGGTCACGGCATTTCTCGGTTAAGAGCGGCGCCGGTTCTACTTCTCGACGATCGCGAGGACGTCGCGAGCCGAGAGGACGAGGTACTCCTCGCCGCTGTACTTGACCTCGGTGCCGCCGTACTTGCTGTACAGCACGATGTCGCCGACCTTGACGTCGAGCGGGATGCGGTTGCCGTCCTCGAAGCGACCCGGGCCGACGGCCAGGACGACGCCCTCCTGGGGCTTCTCCTTGGCGGTGTCCGGGATGACCAGGCCGGAGGCGGTGGTCTGCTCGGCATCCAGCGGCTGGACCACGATGCGGTCCTCGAGCGGCTTGATGGCAACCTTGGTGCTGGCGGTCGTCACGATCCGACCTCCCCCTTCAAAGGGCTCACGGGAGTGTCTGTCTGGGTGGCGACCTGGTAGGCCCGTCGTCGCGGGTGCCGGACCTGCCCGTCGCGTTTGTGTTGGCACTCGGCATGGCTGAGTGCCAGGTCCGAGACTAGGACGCGCTTAGCACTCGGTCAAGCGGAGTGCCAACGCCGCGCCGTACGAGCCGCTCTCCACCCGGGGAACGGTGCGCTCGGACGTACGGTTCCGGGCCCGGCACACCCCGGGCGCGGCACGGCGGAGGCGGCGGTTCCGCTCACCCGCGGGCGCGTGCGCCCGGCCGGTCCGGCGCGCCGCGGCGCCGCGGGACAATGGACGGCGTGGATCTTGACGCGTTCTCGGCTCTCCTGACCGACGAGGGGCAGTCGCTGCTGGCCTCCCTGCGGGACTACGACCGCGCCGCCGAACTGGCGACCGCGACGCGGCTGCGGCGGGAGCACGACGCCGGGCTGGTGGCGGCCGCGCTGACGCAGGCGCGGCTGCGGCAGCGGGCGGCGGTGAAGTTCGGCGAGGACGCCTACCGGATGTACTTCACGCCCGACGGGGTCGAGCAGTCGACGCGGGCCTCCGTCGCCCGGCACCGTGCCGAGCGGTTCGCCGCCCTCGGGGTGCGGCGGCTGGCGGACCTGTGCTGCGGGATCGGCGGGGACGCCGTCCCGCTGGCCCGCGCCGGGGTGGAGGTGCTGGCGGTCGACCGCTCCCCGCTGACCTGCGCGGTGATGCGGGCGAACGCGGAGGCGCTGGGGCTGGCCGGTCTGATCGAGGTGCGCTGCGCCGATGTGACGGAGATCGCCGCGGACGGCTGTGACGCCGTCTTCGTCGATCCGGCCCGGCGCGGCGGGCGCGGCAGGATCTTCGACCCCGAGGCGTACTCCCCGCCCCTGTCGTGGGCGGTCGCGGCGGCACGGAAGGCGCCGCTGGCCGCCCTGAAGGTGGCGCCGGGCATCCCGCACGAGGCCGTGCCGGAGGACGCCGAGGCGGAGTGGGTCTCCGACCACGGCGACGTGAAGGAGGCCGTGCTGTGGTTCGGCACCGCGCCGGGCACCCGCCGCGCGACCCTCCTGCCGTCGGGGGCCACGCTGCCCGCCGCCGGGCTCCCCGACCCGCAGGTGCGCCCCGTGGGACGGTGGCTGTACGAGCCGGACGGCGCGGTCATCCGGGCCCACATGGTGGCCGACGTGGCGGCGCGGGTCGGCGGCGGGCTGATCGACCCGACCATCGCCTACGTCACCTCGGACGAGCAGCACACCACGCCGTACGCGACCGCCTACGAGATCACCGATGTGCTGCCCTTCAACCTCAAGCGGCTCAAGGCGCTGCTGCGCGAACGCGAGGTCGGCGTGCTGACCGTGAAGAAGCGCGGCTCGGCCGTCGAACCGGAGGAGGTGCGCCGCCGGGTCAAGCCCCAGGGCCCGCACGCGGCCACCGTCTTCCTGACCCGCGTCGCGGGCGCCCCGAGCATGCTGCTGGGCAGCCCGGCCGGGACGAGCGGCCCCGCACGCGCCTGACGGCGGCTACGCGGGCCCCAGAAGGCTCCCCACGAGGCCCGGCAGGTCGGAGAGGGCACCGGCGAGCGCGGTGGGCCCGCAGTTCCCCAGGGCGGGGCCGGTGTATCCCCAGAGCGCGCCGATCGAAGGGACCCCGGCGGCGGCCGCGGCGGCGACGTCGGAAGGGCTGTCGCCCACGAAGCAGGCGCGCCCCGGCGGCACCCCGAGCCGGTCGAGCGCGAGCAGGATCCCCTCCCCGGAGGGCTTCGGCGCCGCGTCGCCCCACCCGACCACCACGCCGAAGTGCGCGGACAGCTCCGCGGGGACGAGCCGCGCCACCCGGCTCGCGGGCTGCATCGTCACCACCCCGATCGCCGTGCCGGAGGCCGCGAGGTCGCGCAGCAGGCCCGCGGCGCCCGGGAACGGGGACGCGCCCCACGTGGCGAGCGCGAGCGCGTCCTCCCAGGCGGTCCCGAACACGGTCTCCTCGTCGGTCACGCCGAGCCGTGCCAGGTGTTCGTGGTGCGGAAGGTGGTCGAGCCCCGCCGGCAGGCGGCTCTCGTCCACCTGCTCGCCGAGGGCCGCGCGGGCGACGTCGAGGATCGCCTGCCGCATCGCCCGCCGGCTGTCGATGAGGACGCCGTCGAGATCGAAGAGGACGGCGCAGCCGGAGTCGGTCATCGGGTCTTCTCGCCACCTGCCGGAACGCCTCCCGGACACCGGCCGTCCGGCAGGACGCCTGCTCGGGGACGCCACGACAGAAACCCGGTTGCGATCGACGCCGGACTCATCATACGACCGGCACTCCCCTGACCAGGGCCTACGTCCCCTCCGCCACCGACTCGAAGCGCCAGCGGTGGACGGCCCGCCGGGCCAGCCCCTCGTCCGGTTCGGGGAGTTCGGGCAGCGGGGCGTCGTACGGGGCGTCCCACCAGGTGATGACCAGGACCCGGTCCTGCGGGGCGGAGAAGGTCTCCCGGCGCAGCGGGGCCGGCGAGAGCTGCCGCGAGCGGGCCCACGCCAGAAGGTCGGGCCCGCGCCCCTCGACGGCGCGGGCCTCCCACATCAGGGCGACGGTCACGAGTAGAGGTTGTCCTTGCTGAGCTCGTGGACGTGGTCGTGGTCGTGGACGTGGTGGTCGTGCGTGTGCCCGGGCACGGACACGTCCGTGACCTGCAGCGAGGAGTCCGCCGGGAGGTCCCAGGTGGACGACGGCCGGCCGCGGGCCACCATCTCCGAGCCGAGGGCCGCGACCATGGCGCCGTTGTCGGTGCACAGCTTGGGCCGCGGCACACGCAGGAGGATCCCCGCGTCCTCGCAGCGCTCCTGCGCCAGCGAGCGCAGCCGGGTGTTGGCCGCGACGCCGCCGCCGATCATCAGATGGTCGACGCCGTTGTCCTTGCAGGCCCGGATCGCCTTGCGGGTGAGGACGTCGACGACGGCCTCCTGGAAGGACGCGGACACGTCGGCGACCGGCACCTCCACGCCCTCCCGGCGCTTGGACTCGATCCACCGGGCCACCGCGGTCTTCAGGCCGGAGAAGGAGAAGTCGTAGACCGGGTCGCGCGAGCCGGTCAGGCCGCGGGGGAAGCGGATCGCGGCCGGATCGCCCTCGCGGGCCGCGCGGTCGATGGCGGGGCCGCCGGGGAAGCCGAGGCCCAGCACCCGGGCGACCTTGTCGAAGGCCTCACCCGCCGCGTCGTCGATCGTGGAGCCCAGCGGGCGCACGTCGCCGGTGATGTCGGGGGCCAGCAGCAGCGAGGAGTGGCCGCCGGACACCAGCAGCGCCATCGTCGGCTCGGGCAGCGGCCCGTGCTCCAGCTGGTCGACGCAGATGTGCGAGGCGAGGTGGTTGACCCCGTACAGCGGCTTGCCGAGCGCGTAGGCGTACGCCTTGGCCGCGGACACGCCGACCAGCAGGGCGCCCGCGAGCCCGGGGCCCGCGGTGACGGCGATCCCGTCGAGGTCGGAGGCGGCGACGCCGGCCTCCTTCAGCGCGCGCTGGATCGTGGGGACCATCGCCTCCAGGTGCGCGCGGCTGGCGACCTCGGGCACGACGCCGCCGTAGCGGGCGTGCTCGTCGACGCTGGACGCGACCGCGTCGGCGAGCAGGGTGTGCCCGCGCACGATGCCGACACCGGTCTCGTCGCAGGACGTCTCGATGCCGAGGACAAGGGGCTCGTCAGCCATGGGTGGTCTCTGTTCCTTGTAGTCCCGGTACGTCAGGGGAGGCGGGCAGCTCGCCGAGCCTCATCACGAGGGCGTCGACGTTGCCCGGCTGGTAGTAGCCGCGCCGGAAGCCGATCGGCTCGAAGCCGAAGCGGGCGTACAGCCGCTGGGCCCGGACGTTGTCGACGCGCACCTCCAGCAGTACCTCGTGGCACTCGAAGGCGGTGGCCCGGCGCAGCAGTTCGGCGAGCAGCCGGGCGCCGAGGCCGGTGCCCCACTGGTCGGTGGCGACGGCGATGGTCTGCACGTCGCCGGTGCCGCCGACGGCGGCCAGGCCCGCGTAGCCGACGACCCGTCCGGTGCCGTCCTCGGCCACGACGTAGTACCGGGTCGCCGACGGGTGCCGCGCGTCGGCCAGTTCGGACCAGAACATCCCTCGCGACCACGCGTCGTCCGGGAAGAGCCCGTGTTCCAGCTCCATCACCGGGTCCAGGTCCCACCAGCGCATCTCGCGCATCACCGCGGTCACTTCGGCAGGACCGCCTTGTAGCCGGCGGGCACCTGGGCGTCCGGGCGGCGCAGATAGAGCGGCAGCGGGGGGAGGAACTCCTCGCCGTCCGCCAGCTTCACGGCGGCGAGCGCGGCCAGCGCGGCGGCGGACTGGTCGGCGGGCGGCCGGACGTCGGTGAAGACCTCGGGGTAGAGGGCGGCGCCCGCGCCCACCGCGGGCACGCCCGCGACCTCGTCGGCGATGTCGCCGGGCCGGTCCACGGCCGGGTCGGTCACCCGGGCCCGCGGGCTCTCGTACCGGGCCCAGTAGACCTCCTTGCGGCGGGCGTCCGTGGCCACGACGAACGGCCCCTGGACGCCGGCGGCGTACGCCAGTCCGTCGAGGGTGCAGATCCCGTGGACGGGGACGCCGAGGACGTCGGCGAAGGAGACCGCGGTCACCAGTCCGACGCGCAGCCCCGTGTACGGGCCGGGGCCGACGCCGACCACGATCCCGGTCACGTCGCCCAGCACGGTCCCGGCCTCCCGCAGCACGCGGTCCACGGCGGGCATCAGCAGTTCCCCGTGCCGTCGCGCGTCGATCTCCGTCGACTCTGCGAGCACGCGCCGGCCGTCGTGGAGGGCGACCGTCACGGCGGGGGTTGCGGTATCGAAGGCAAGCAGCAGCACGCGTTCAGCCTACGGCGTTCACCGGGGTGGCCCCGCCAGGACGGGGGCGCCGCCGCCGCCCGGGACGGCGCTCCCGTCGCCGTGCGGCACGGCTGCTAACGTCAACCCAGCGTGACGCCCACCTCCGGAGGAAAGCCGTGGCAAGGATCGGTTCAGGGACGATCGTGACCGGACTGACCGCAGCCGCCCTGGCCGCCGTCGGCGTACTCGCCGTCCAGGCCTCCAGCTCCGCCGACGAGATGCCCGAGGACGTCCGCCCCGCGGCCGCCGACGGCGCCGGCACCACCGCTGCGGCCTCCGCCTCGCCCTCGCCGGAGAGGAAGAACGAACTCCCCCCGGCCTCCGGCAGCGGCACCAGGGTCGTGTACTCGCTCCGCGCGGACCGTGTGTGGCTGGTCGGCGAGGACGGGAAGGCGCGCACCACCTACGTGGTCGTCCCCGGCACCGTCGACCCCGCCCCCGGCACCTACACCGTGGCCTCCCGCAGCGCCTCCGGCGTCGGCGGCGACGGTGTGGCCGTCGAGAACGTGGTGCGGTTCACCACGGTGGACAGCGTGGTGATCGGCTTCAGCGCGGCGAAGGACGGCTCTCTGCCCGACGCCCCGCCCCCGGGCCAGCAGACCGGCGGCATCCGCGAGAAGCGGAAGGACGGCGCGGCGCTGTGGAAGTTCGCGACGATCGGCAGCAAGATCGTCGTCGTCCGCTGATTTCCCCCGGAAGAGTGAACGCCCCCGGGGCTGGTGCGACGGGAGGCGGGCACCCCGCCTCCCACCGCCCGGCCACTCCGGCCCGGGCGCGGATCGCTCCCGCTCAGGCCGCGTCCGCCTGGGGCCGCGTCGTGGGCTCGTCCTGTGTCGCGTCCGGTTCCGGCTCGTCGTGCTCCCCCGGCGGGGTGCACACCGCGTTCGCCGCCGCGGACGCCGCGAGCAGCGCCTGCACCGAGTAACCCGGCTCCGGCTCCGGGGCCGTGTGGGCCGACATGGATGCCTCCTGGGTCCGACGGGGTCGGGTTAGGCAGCCCTAACCCGCTCCTGGACTCCAGAAGAACACGTGGGACGTGCCGCACGCAACATCTTCCCGACACCTTGTCGGAACGGTTACGCGCTCAGACGCCGAGCCCCGCCAGGTCCGCACCGGCCCAGCGTGCGCCGACGCCGGTGACGACGACCTCGCGCACGTCGTGGTCCTCCTGCCCGTTCCCCGCGACCTCCCCCACCGCGCGGTGGATCACCAGCTGCAGCCGGTCGTCGGAGAGCTCCTCGACCTTGCCCTCGCCCCACTCGACCACGACCACCGACTCCGGCAGCGAGACGTCGAGGTCCAGGTCCTCCATCTCGTCGAGGCCGCCTGAGAGCCGGTACGCGTCCACGTGCACCAGGGCCGGACCGCCGGACAGCGGGGGGTGCACCCGCGCGATCACGAAGGTCGGCGACGTCACCGCGCCCCGGACGCCCATGCCCTCACCGAGGCCACGGGTCAGCGTGGTCTTGCCCGCGCCCAGGTCACCGCTGAGGACGACGAGGTCTCCGGCGCGCAGCAGCGGCGCGAGGCGGCGCCCCAGTTCGCGCATCTGTTCAGGGGTCTTGACCGTGACCCGGATCGCTTCCATGCCGATGGCTTCCATGCCCATGTGCCCGAATGCTACGCGCCGCCGGAGGCCACCCGGTCCGCCCTGCCCGGCCCCGCCTGCGGCGGTACCGCCAGTTCGCGCAGCGCCTGCGGGACCGGGGCGCGCGAGGCGTCGGCCGCCTCGGCGAGCAGCGCGGCCAGGTGCGTGCTGACCAGCTCGGGGTGCTCCAGCATCACCAGGTGCCCGGCACCGGGCACCACCACCAGCTCGGTGTCCGGCAGGCGCTCGGCGATGGACCGGCTGTGCTCACTCGGCGTCAGCAGGTCCTTGTCCCCGGCGAGTACGAGCCCGGGCAGGCCGTCCAGCACGTCCAGGGCCTCGCTCTTCTCGTGCTCGGTGAAGGCCGGGTAGAACTCCGCGACCACGTCGATCGGGGTCGACTCGATCATCCGCTCGGCGAAGCGCGCGACGCCCGGGTCCACGTCGGAGCCGAAGGAGTAGCGCTTGATGATCCCGGCGAAGAGGTCGGCCGTGGCCCGGCGCCCCCGCTCCACCAGGTCGACCTGGGTGCCCAGGATCCGCAGCACCCCCGGCGCCAGCGCCCGCAGCGCCCGCGCGCCCGCCGCCGGCAGGCCGAGCGTCACGCTGGCCAGCTTGCCGGACGAGGTGCCGACGAAGGCGAAGCCGGCCACCCGCTCGGCGACCACCTCGGGGAACTGGTCGGCGAAGGCCATGACCGTCATGCCCCCCATGGAGTGCCCGACGAGCACCAGCGGGCCCTCCGGCGCGGCGGCGTCCAGGACCGCCTTCAGGTCGCGGCCGAGCTGGTCGATCGTGGCGGGCCCGCCGTCCTCCTGGTCCTTGCCCCGGCCGGAGCGGCCGTGGCTGCGCTGGTCCCAGTAGACGGCGCGTATCGCCCCGCGCAGCGCGGCGCGCTGGAAGTGCCAGGAGTCCTGGTTGAGGCAGTAGCCGTGGCAGAAGACCACGGTCAGCGGCGGTGCCTGACCGCCGCGGCGGAAGAACTGCCAGCGGCGCGGCGGCGCGGCCGCGTCGGCCACCGCCGGCTCCGCCTCCTCGACCTCGTAGTAGAGCTCGGTGCCGTCCTCTGCGACGGCCCGGCCCGGCATCCCGCGCAGCGAGCCGTAGGGCCCGGCCAGGTCGAGGGCGAGCCGGGCGCGCTTGCGCATGCCCCGGCCGACCGTGGCCCGCTCCAGCGCCACACCGGCGGCGGCGCCCGCCGCCACGACTCCGATGGCCGCGCCGACGATCCCGGCGCGCTGCCAGCGCCCGGAGGCGGCGGCCGCCTCGGCCACCGCCTCGATCGCCCCCGTCGCTTTACCGCTCTCCGTCATGGTCGTACCGCTGCTTCCCCTCGGCTACGCGTTTACGTACCCACGTAGACGCGCGGCACCCGGGACCCGATCCGAGTGACGATCTCGTACGCGATGGTGCCCGCCGCCCGCGCCCAGTCCTCGGCGGTCGGCTCGCCGCGGTCACCGGGGCCGAACAGTACCGCCTCGTCACCGGCGTCGGCGCGGTCGCCCCCGAGGTCGACCACGAACTGGTCCATCGCCACCCGCCCGGCGACCGTCCGCCACTTGCCCGCCACCAGCACCGGGCCGGTGCCCGAGGCGTGCCGCGGGACGCCGTCGGCGTACCCGACCGGCACCAGGGCGAGGGTGGTCTCGCCGGGCGTCGTGTAGTGGTGCCCGTACGAGACACCGTGGCCCCCGGGGACGCGCTTGGCCGAGGCCAGCCGCGCCGACAGCGTCATCACCGGCCGCAGCCCGAACTCGGCCGGGCCGCCGACCTGCGGGACCGGCGAGATCCCGTACATCGCCACGCCGGTCCTGACCAGGTCGAAGTGCGCCTCGGGCAGGGTCAGGGTGGCCGGGGAGTTCGCCATGTGGCGGACCTCGGGGCGCAGTCCGGCGCGCTCCGCGGTCTCCAGGGCGGTCCGGAAGACGGCGAGCTGCGCCGCGATGGAGGGGTGACCGGGCTCGTCGGCGCAGGCGAAATGCGACCACAGCCCGGTGACCTTGACCAGTCCCTCCGCCTCGGCGGCCCGGGCGGCGGCGACCAGGTCGGGCCACTCCGAGGGCTGGGCGCCGTTGCGGCCCAGGCCCGTGTCCGCCTTCAGCTGGACGCGCGCGGTACGGCCCGCGGCTGCGGCCGCCTCCGAGACCTCCCGCAGCGCCCACAGCGCGCTGACCGTCACGTCGACGTCCGCCTCCACGGCGGCCCGCCAGGGGCCGCCCGGCGTCCACAGCCAGCACAGCACGGGGGCCGTGATCCCGGCCGCGCGCAGGGCCAGCGCCTCATCGGGCGTGGCCGTGCCGAGCCAGCCGGCGCCCGCCTCCAGGGCGGCCCTGGCGCACGGCACCATCCCGTGGCCGTAAGCGTCCGCCTTGACCACGGCCATGAGCCCGGAGCGGGGCGCGCGGGCGCGCAGCGCCACGACGTTGGACCGCAGGGCGGCGAGGTCGACCGTGGCCTGGGCGCGCAGATTCGTCTCATCCATCGCGCCCAGTGTCTCAGGCCGGGCCTGTTCCACCGTCACGTGGCGGGTTTGGCTCCCCACACGTACACCGCCTCCTGGATCTTCAGGACGTTCCACAGCAGGCGCGCGTTGCGGTTGGAGAGGTTGATGCAGCCGTGCGATCCGGGCGCCTTGTAGACGCTTCCGGGAGTGGCGTGCATCGCCTGGCCGCCGCTGAAGAACTGGCTGTACGGCATCGGGGCGTCGTAGATGTCCGATACGTGGTTCTTGTGTCGCCAGTAGACGGAGAAGCGGCCGGTGCGGGTGAGATAGCCCTTGCGGCCGCTGCGGATGGCGACCGGGCCGAAGACGACCTTGGTGCTGCTGCTCTGCACCCACAGCAGCTGGCGGTTGAGGTCGATGCAGACGATGCGCTTGCCCCGGGCCGGGGCCGGGCACCGGCGCGAGGCGTTCGGGCCCTTCCTGGTGGCCTCGTCGAGGCGGAGGTAACCCCAGGTGGTGGGCCCCGCGAAGCCGGTGGCGGGAACGATGCCCCTGGACTTCTGGAAGCGGCGGATCTCCGCGCAGTCGGCCGCGGACTGGCTGCCGTTCACCGGCAGCCGCAGCCGCTTCTCCGCCTCGCGCTGGTAGGGGCCCGTGAAGGAGGTGCAGTACTCGCCGGGCTCGGGGTTCTCCCCGTCGCCCTCGTCGTAGTACGGGTCCTCGTTCTCCTCCGCCGCCGCCCGCTCCTCCTGGAACTTCCGGGCCCGCTCGACGTCCTCGGCCGGCACGAACTCCACCAGCTGCGGGTCCACCCAGTCCTCGTCCTCGTCCTCGGCGGGCGCGGCGCTGCGCTGGGGCTCGGCGGCCGGCATGCCGATCCGGCGGGGCGGGGCGCCCTGGTCGGGGGTGTCGACCTGACGGGAGGCCACCGGGCCGAAGGGGACCCCGGGCACGAGCCGGTCGACCGGCACCGGCCGGTCGCCGTCGTCCGCGACGGCCGTCGTGTGCGCACCGAGTGCCGCCAGGGCGATCACCGCCGCGGTGAGCAGCCGGGCCCTACTTCTGGCATACGTTCCCATGAACACACAAATTGACCCGCGGCCGCCCTGTGGAACGCAGCGTCGGCGGACTCCACCCGTTTCGCCCAGTTGACGGCGGCTCAGGACCTGATGTCGCGCCAGGCACCGGGAAGGGCGGCGGCCACGTCGTGCGCGGCGACCGGCGCACCCACCGGGCCCGCGGCGACCCGCGCCGACATTCCGTGCAGGTAGGCGCCGACCGAGGCCGCGTCACGCGGGGCGAGCCCCGCGGCCAGCAGGGACCCGGTGATCCCGGAGAGCACGTCACCGCTGCCCGCCGTCGCCAGCCAGGACGTCCCCGTGGGGTTGACCCGGACCGGCACCCCCGGCTCCGGTGACGCGACGAGCGTCGTGGAGCCCTTCAGCAGCGCCGTCGCCCCGAAGGCGTCGGCCAGCCGCCGCACGTGGTCCAGCCGCGCCGCCTCCACCTCCTCGCGGGCCACGCCGAGCAGCGCCGCCGCCTCCCCGGCGTGCGGGGTCAGCACGGTGCCCGCGGTGCGGGAGCGCACCACGGCCCGGCCCAGCAGCCGCAGGCCGTCCGCGTCCACGAGCACCGGCACGTCCGAGGCGAGCACGTCGTCCACCGCGCGCCGCGCCTCCGGCCCGTCGCCCAGCCCCGGGCCCACCACCCAGGCCTGCACCCGGCCGGCCTTGTGCGGCGGCCCCGCCGACACCAGCGTCTCCGGGAAGCGGGCCAGCACGGCCTGCGCCCCCGGGCCCACGTACCGCACCGCCCCCGCGCCGGCGCGCAGCGCCCCGGCCACCGCGAGCACCGCGGCCCCGGGGTAGCGCTCCGAGCCCGCGACGACGCCGACCACCCCGCGCCGGTACTTGTCGCTCTCGGCCTCCGGGACCGGCAGGAGGGCGGCGACGTCGGCGTGCTGCAGCGCCTCCAGGTCGGGCGGGGTGCCGGCCAGGTCGGGGCCGAGGCCGATGTCGACCAGGCGCTGGGCTCCCGCGTGCCCGGCGGCCGGGTCCACGAGCAGGCCCGGCTTGTACGTGCCGAACGTCACCGTCATGTCGGCGCGCACCGCCGCGCCCCGGACCTCGCCGGTGTCGGCGTCCACACCGCTCGGCAGATCCACGGCGACCACGACCGCCCCGGACGCGTGCGCGGCCTCCGCCAGCGGCACCGCCTCGGCACGCAGGCCGCCCTTGCCGCCGATGCCCACGATGCCGTCCAGCACGAGGTCGGCGCGGTGGACCAGGGCCACCGCGTCCACGTCCTCCGCGGTGACGGCACGGCCGCCCGCGGCGCGCAGGGCGGCCAGGCCGCCGCGGTGCGCCTTCTGGGGCGCCAGCAGGACGGCGGTCACCCCCGCCCCCCGCCGCGCCAGGCGGGCCCCCGCGTACAGGGCGTCGCCGCCGTTGTCCCCGCTCCCGGTCAGCACGACGACGCGGGCCGCGTAGACCCCGCCCCCGGCGCCGAGCGCGTTCGCGCACGCCGCCGCGAGGCCGGCCGCCGCCCGCTGCATCAGGGCCCCCTCCGGAACCCGCGCCATGAGCGCCCGCTCCGCCGCCCGTACGGTCTCCACGCTGTACGCCACCCGCATGCGGCCATGTTCCCACCGCGGGGCTGTGGTTGCGCGCCGTCTGTGGGCGCGGGTGCGCCGTGGCCGCTGTCGGGGTCTTTCGCCTGCTCGTCCCGGCGCCGGTGGGTGGGTGCGGGTTCGTCCCGTGCCCTGCGGGCGCACAGCGGCCGGCTGCGGACGGGAAGGCGGCGCCCGGCCGGTCCGCCCGTCAGCCCTCCGCGATGACCACCGCCGACGCGACCCCCGCATCGTGGCTGAGGGAGATGTGGAACGTCCGCACCCCCAACTGCTCCGCCCGGGCCGCCACCGTCCCCCGGACGACCAGCCGCGGCTGCCCCGAATCCTCCGTGACGACCTCCGCGTCCGCCCAGTGCAGCCCTCCGGGCGCCCCCAGCGCCTTCGCCACCGCCTCCTTCGCGGCGAACCGCGCCGCGAGGGAGGCGCCGCCCCGGCGGGCCCCACTGGGGAGGTGGAGCTCGCCGGGGAGGAAGAGCCGCTCCGCCAGGCCGGGCGTGCGCTCCAGGGACTGCTCGAAGCGGTCGATCTCCGCGACGTCGATGCCCACCCCGATGATCACGGCGTGATCACTCGACCGTGACGGACTTCGCGAGGTTCCGCGGCTGGTCGACCTCGTTCCCGCGGGCCGTGGCCAGTTCGCAGGCGAAGACCTGCAGCGGCACGGTCGTGACCAGCGGCTGCAGCAGCGTCGGGGTCTGCGGGACCCGCACCAGGTGGTCGGCGTAGGGGACGACGGACTCGTCGCCCTCCTCCGCGATGACGATGGTGCGCGCGCCGCGGGCCCGGATCTCCTGGATGTTGGAGACGATCTTGTCGTGCAGCACCGAGCGTCCACGCGGCGACGGCACGACCACGACGACCGGGAGGTCCTCCTCGATCAGCGCGATGGGACCGTGCTTGAGCTCGCCGGCGGCGAAGCCCTCGGCGTGCATGTAGGCGAGTTCCTTGAGCTTGAGCGCGCCCTCCAGGGCCACGGGGTAGCCCACGTGGCGGCCGAGGAAGAGGACGGTGTTCTTGTCCTTGAGGGAGCGGGCCAGTTCACGGACCGGCTCCATGGTCTGCAGGACCTGCTCGACCTGGCGGGAGATCTGGGAGAGCTCGCGGATGACGGCGAGGATCTCGTCCCCCCACTTCGTGCCGCGCACCTGGCCCAGGTAGAGGGCGACGAGGTAGCAGGCGACGACCTGGGTGAGGAACGCCTTGGTGGAGGCGACGGCGACCTCGGGGCCGGCGTGCGTGTAGAGCACCGCGTCCGACTCGCGCGGGATGGTGGAGCCGTTGGTGTTGCAGATGGCCAGCACCTTGGAGCCCTGCTCGCGGGCGTGCCGCAGGGCCATCAGGGTGTCCATGGTCTCGCCGGACTGGCTGATCGCGACCACCAGCGTGCGGGGGGCCAGGATCGGGTCGCGGTAGCGGAACTCGCTCGCGAGCTCGACCTCGCAGGGGATGCGGGTCCAGTGCTCGATCGCGTACTTGGCGATCATGCCCGCGTGGAAGGCGGTGCCGCAGGCGACGATGACGATCTTGTCGATCTCGCGGAGCACGGTGGCGGGGATGCGCACCTCGTCGAGGGTGAGCAGGCCGCTCGCGTCGATCCGGCCCAGCAGCGTGTCCGCGACGGCCTTGGGCTGCTCGGCGATCTCCTTGAGCATGAAGTAGTCGTAGCCGCCCTTCTCGGCGGCCGAGGCGTCCCAGTCGATGTGGTACGGCCGGACGTCGGCGGGCTTGCCCTCGAAGTCGGTGACGGTGACGCCCTCGCGGCGCAGCTCGACGACCTGGTCCTGGCCGAGTTCGATGGCGTCGCGGGTGTACGCGATGAAGGCCGCGACGTCGGAGGCGAGGAAGTTCTCGCCGTCGCCGACGCCCACGACGAGCGGGGAGTTGCGACGGGCGCCGACCACGACGTCCGGCTCGTCGGCGTGCACGGCCACCAGCGTGAAGGCGCCTTCGAGGCGGCCGCAGACCTGGCGCATCGCCTCGGCCAGGTCCCCGGTGGAGGAGTAGGCCTCGGCGAGGAGGTGGGAGACGACCTCGGTGTCGGTCTCCGAGAGCAGGTCGTGGCCGCGTTCGGCGAGTTCGGCGCGCAGGGCGGCGAAGTTCTCGATGATGCCGTTGTGGACGACGGCGACCCGGCCCGCGTTGTCCAGGTGCGGGTGCGCGTTGGCGTCCGTGGGTCCGCCGTGGGTGGCCCAGCGGGTGTGCCCGAGGCCGGCGAGGCCGGCCGGCAGCGGGCGCTCGTCCAGCAGCTTCTCCAGGTTGGCCAGCTTGCCCGCCTTCTTCGCCGAGGCCAGGCCGCCGTCGGCGAGGACGGCGACGCCCGCCGAGTCGTATCCCCGGTACTCGAGCCGCTTCAGACCCGTGATGACAACGTCGAGGGCGGACTGGCCGCCCACGTATCCAACGATTCCGCACATGCGCCGTAGCCTACGGTCCGACCGGCGCCCGGACCTGCCGGAGCCTGCCCGAAATCGGAATTTCCCACGGGTCCGAACGTCCTGGTGATCACGGGGACGCCTCGCGAGCGGCGCCGTGTGTCACGCCGCCTGGCCACCGACCGCTTCCGCCCCCGGCCGGACCATGATCATGCGGGAGACCACGAAGGTGACCGGCACAGCCGCCGCCGAGGCGATCAGCGGCGCGAACCAGCTCCCCACCCGCAGCACGTCGACCAGCAGGTAGAGACCCCCGGTGGTGATCACGAAGTTGGCCACGTTGGTGAGCGGGAAGAGCAGGAACGTGCGCCAGCTCGGCCGGGTCCTGTAGGTGAACCAGGTCGTCAGGAAGTACGAACCGATCATGCTGAGCACAAAGGCCAGGACGTGCGCCGCCACGTACGGCAGCCGCAGCAGAAACAGCAGGTACAGGCCGTAGTAGACGCCGGTATTGGCGACTCCCACCATCCCGAACCGGATGAGCTGGCCGAGCATCAGCGGACCAGTTCCTTCCGCACCTCCGGCGCGTTCCGGCTCCCGGTTTGGACCAAGGCGACGTTGGTCGCCTTCACCAGATAGTGCGGGCGCCGCTTGACCTCGTAGTAAATTCGGCCGACATATTCACCGGCCACTCCCAGCATGACCATCTGCACACCCGACAGCGCCGTGATGGCCACCACGAGCGTGACATATCCAGGAGTTCTCACTCCGTTAACCAGCGCGCCACCGACAATCCATGCGGCATACGCGAAGGCGACGGAAAGCAGCAGCATTCCGAGATACAGCGCGATGCGCAGCGGCTTGTTGTTGAAGGACAGCAGGCCGTCGAGTCCGTAGTTGAGCAGCTTGCCGAACGTCCACTTGCTGCGGCCCTGCTCGCGTACGGCGTTCTGGTACTCGAAAGTGGCGGTCGGAAATCCCACCCAGGCGAAGAGGCCCTTGGAGAAGCGGTTGTACTCGGTGAGCTCGAGCACCGCGTCCGTCGCGCGACGGGAGAGCATCCGGAAGTCACCGACCCCGTCGACCAGTTCCACGTCGACCAGGCGGTTGATGACCCGGTAGTAGGCACGGGCGGCGATCGTCCGGGTGACCCGGTCACCCTCCCTGGTTCGCTTGGCGATGACCTGGTCGTAACCGTCGGCGTGCAGGTCGACCATGCGCCGTATGAGCTCGGGGGGGTGCTGCAGATCCGCATCCATGATGACGACGGCATCGCCCGAGGCGTGCTGCAGTCCCGCCAGCATGGCCGCCTCCTTGCCGAAGTTGCGGCTGAAGGAGACGAAGCGCACGTGGCCGTCCCGGTCGCCCAGCTGCTCCAGGATGGAGAGAGTCCGGTCCCGGCTTCCGTCGTCCACGTAGACGATTTCGAAGTCATGGCCGATCATCGCGAGTTCCATGACCAGATGATCATGGAAGCGGGCTATGACGTCCTCTTCGTTGAAGCACGGAACCACGACGGATATGAGCATGCTTCTCGCTCCAAGCGTGCTACTGGGCCAAGTGCGCAGGGACCCTAACACGAGTCCATTTACGCGGGCGGCGGCGAAAGCGGCCCGACGGACCGACAGGTTGCCCTGTGTACCCGCCGAGGATGTGCGGCGGGTAACGAAAGCACGTCCACTTATTGAACAAGGGCACCGACACCTTCGGCCGGCCCGGCACTCCGCACGTCGTCACCCTGCCACAGTGCGATCCGGAGCGGACTCGGCGGTTTGATTCGTGCTGCTAGCATCCCCGAGGTCAGACCGATTTTCGGGCGATCGGTCCGGTCTTCGTACGTGCGCGGTCGCATAAACGGCGGACGTTATTCCGGAAGACCGTCGGGAGGGAAAGGGGCCAGATGTCAATCCGGACGCCGGACAGGGACCGCCAGCGTGCCGCGGGACTTGCCGCGCTGCTCACCGCCGTGGCCGTCTGCGCCGGTGACGCGCTGGCCCGGAGCTTCCCCTTCGGACCCCGCTCCCGCAGTGTGATCGACCTCGCCAACCAGTTCGTCCCCTTCCACACCTGGCTGTGGGACCTCCTGCACGGCCGCACGGACGGCGGCCTGCTGGTCAACTGGCAGTCCGGCTACGGCTCCAGCTCGCTGCCCGACGTAGGCACCTATCTGGGCAGCCCCCTCTCGTTGCTGGTCGTGCTCTTCCCGAGGGACCGGATCGACCTGGCGCTCTACGCGATCACCGTGCTGAAACTGGCCCTTGCCGCAGCCGCGATGGCATGGCTGCTGCTCTCCCTGAGGCGCGGCCGCGGCTGGGTGGCGGCGGTCCTGGGCTCCGGGTACGCGCTGTGCGGCTGGTCGCTCTCCCAGGGCGCGATCAACCCCATGTGGCTGGACGGACTGATCGGATTCCCGCTGCTGTGCCTCGTCGGGGAGTGGGCGCGACACGGCCGTCGCCGACTGCTCGGCACGGCACTGGTCGCGTTGGTCTGGATCTCCAACTTCTACACGGCGTACATGGCCACCATCGGCGCCGGCCTGGTACTGATCGCCCAGCTGCTGATCAGCGACACCACGCTGAGAGAGCGCTGCGCGGCCGTACTGCGCGCCGCACTCACCACGGCGCTCGGCATCGGCCTGTCCGCGCCGCTGCTGTTCACCATCGCGCTCGGCACCCGGCACGCGTACCCCGGATCGGTCAGGGAGTTCTCCCCCCGGGACTGGACGGACGTACTCGCCCGGATGCTCCCCGCCACCTACAGCTCCATGGATCCCGCCGTCTACGTGGGTACCGCGGTACTGCTCCTCGCCTTGTGTCTGCCGTTCAACGGCGCGGTAGCCGCACGCGTGCGTCTGGTGTGGACCCTGCTGGTGGTAGGGATGGTGGCGTCCATGCAGTGGGGGCCCACCCATCTGGCCTGGCATGCCTTCAGCACGCCCAACGGCAGCGCCTACCGGCAGGCGTTCATCTTCAGCGGACTGCTGGTGATCGCCGCCTGGCAGGCCTTCGCGCACGGTGTACCGGGCTTCCGGCCGCTGCTCGCCGGCCTGGGCACGCTGGCGCTGATCACCGCGGGCGCCATGCGGAGCGAGTTCATCAGCGACTGGACGGTGCCCACCCTGGTCGCGGGCACCGCGGCCGCGGCGGGCGCCGTGGTGCTGCTGGGCCTGACCGCCCGCCGCCACCGCCGGTTCCTGGTGGCGCTCGCGGTCGTACTGCTCGTGGGGTCGCAGCTCGGACAAGCCACCATCAGTACGGACTACGCGGTCCGGGCGCGGCAGAGCAGGTTCCCCAGCCATCCGGTGTGGGGGGAGTACCAGGAGCAGCAGAGCAGGCTGGTCGCCGAGGCGGACGGCTGGCCGCGGTACCGCACCGACCCCGGCATCCCCCAGAGCACCGGCAACGATCCGCTGGTCGTCGGCGGGCAGGGGGCGCAGTACTACAGCAGCCTCACCTCGGTCGCTCTCAGCCGGACCCTGTTCTCCCTGGGCGCAGGCTGGTCCGCGCTCGGCCGTTCGCCGCAGAGCCTGGACAACTCGGTCACGGACACCATCTTCTCGGTCGGCGCCCGGGTGCACCCCGACACCATGACGGTCACCCGCAGGGACGTGCCGCCGCTGGTCACCGTGCGGCCGTCGGAGCACCCGCCTGCCTTCGGCCGGTCGGCCTTCCGCAACCAGGAACAGCTGCTCGGCGCGCAGGTCTACACCCTGCCCGGCGTCTCGGTCAGCCCGGCCGACGGCCACGCCGTCGCCCGCACCCGCGACCACGGCTACCGGCTCCCCGGGGGGAGCGCGGCCGGTGCAGGGGCCACAGACCGGCTCACCTTCTCCTGCCCGTCCGGCAGCGAGGTGTACCTGTGGGCCCCCGCGTACACCGGGACCGCGCAGCTCCCGGGCGGACCGGCCGCGAAGTTCCGCGGCCAACCGGCGCAGTTGGGAGCCGCGATGCGACGGCTCGGCACGGCCGCGGGGACGGCCCCGCTCACCGTCGAGCTGCACGCCGCCCAGTCAGGTGTGCTCCCCGAGCAGCCGGTGGGCTGCATGGACCCGGCCAGGCTCGCCGCCGCCGCACAGCGGCTCAAGGCCACCGCGGCCACCAGCGTCCAGGTCGGCAGCAGCGGTCTGGAAGCCGAACTGCCCGCCGGGAGTACGGGCACGGCCGTGATCGCCGTCCCGCGGACGGCCGGCTGGCAGTGCGCCGCGGGCGAGGGTGAGGAGAAGCCGGCCGGCAGTTACCTCGGCCTGATCTCGGTGCCACTGGACGGCAACACCACTCGGATCAGCTGCGACTTCCGACCGCCGGGGCTGCGGCTGGGCTCGGCGGCCGCCGGGGTGTCGCTGCTGGGCCTGGCCTGGCCGGTGCTGCTGCGCCGGCTCAGGAGCCGGCGAGGGCAGCCGGCCCCGGACGAGCCGTCCGAGCCCCCGGCCGCCAGGCCCGTGCAGAGGGCGACTTCGGCATAGGGCCGCATGCCGCCGTGGTGGCGGGCGCCGTCGGCCGACGGCGCCCGCCACCACGACATGGGATGCCTGACGCGCGATCCGCCCTGGTGGCCGCCGCGTGACGCACCCCACTCCGCCGTCCCGTTCAAACTCCGTTAACAATGGACTGTGATCTCACCGGTCTCCTCGATGCCCCAAAGCGCCCACCGGCCCAGGTCGGAGGCGACTCCCTACGTCGACCTGACACGGGCCGAGTGGAGTGCGCTGCGCGACCGCACGCCGCTGCCGCTCACCGCCGAAGAGGTCGAGCGGCTGCGCGGCCTCGGCGACGTCATCGACCTGGAAGAGGTGATCGACGTCTACCTGCCGCTGTCACGACTGCTCAACCTCTACGTCGGCGCCACCCACGGCCTGCGCGGCGCGGTCAACACCTTCCTCGACGACACCGGCGAGGGCCACGGCTCGCAGACCGGTACGCCCTTCGTCATCGGCGTCGCCGGCAGCGTCGCGGTCGGCAAGTCGACCACCGCCCGCATCCTGCAGGCGCTGCTCGCCCGCTGGCCGGAGCACCCGCGGGTGGAACTGGTCACCACCGACGGATTCCTGCTGCCCAAGGCCGAGCTGCAGCGCCGCGGGCTGATGTCCCGCAAGGGCTTCCCCGAGTCGTACGACCGGCGCGCCCTGACGCGTTTCGTGGCCGACGTGAAGGCCGGCAAGGACGAGGTGCGCGCGCCCGTCTACTCGCACCTGATCTACGACATCGTGCCGGACGAGGAGCTGGTGGTCCGGCGGCCGGACATCCTCATCGTCGAGGGCCTGAACGTCCTGCAGCCCGCCCTGCCGGGCAAGGACGGCCGCACCCGGGTCGCGCTCGCCGACTACTTCGACTTCAGCGTGTACGTGGACGCGCGCACCGAGGACATCGAGCAGTGGTACCTGGCGCGCTTCCGCAAGCTGCGCGAGACCGCCTTCCAGAACCCCCTGTCGTACTTCCACCGCTACACCGAGGTCTCCGAGCAGGAGGCCATGGAGTACGGCCGCCACACCTGGCGCGCCATCAACCAGCCCAACCTGCTGGAGAACGTGCTCCCGACCCGCGGCCGGGCCACCCTGGTCCTGCGCAAGGGCCCCGACCACAAGGTCCAGAAGCTCTCCCTGCGCAAGCTGTAGTCCGGCGGCCGGGGGTAGCCTGCCCCGCATGCTGCATCTTCGGATGATCGTCCCGCAGGAGAGCACCGACGAAGTCCTCGCCCTCGTCGAGGGAACCGTCGGCGCCACCCACGTCGCGGTGCTGCCCGGCGCGGCCCGCAACCCGCGCGGGGACATCGTCATGTGCGACGTAGCGCGCGAGGCGGGTGACGAACTGCTGGCGGCCCTGCGGCGAACGGGCGTCGCCGAGGCGGGCTCCATCGCGGTGGAGCACATCGACCTGTCGCTGTCGCGCAACGCCGACCGGGCCGAGGAGGAGGCGCCCGGTGAGGGCGCGGACGCCGTGCTGTGGGAGTCGCTGACCGACGCGACCCATGAGGAGTCCACCCTCACCGTCACCTATCTGGCGTTCCTGGCCCTGGCGACGATGCTGGCGGCCTGCGGCGTGATGCTGGACAGCGCGATCCTGATCGTCGGCGCGATGGTGGTGGGCCCGGAATTCGGGCCGCTGGCGGGTGTGTGCACCGGCCTGGTCCAGCGCCACGGGCGTCTGGCCCGGCGCTCTCTGACGGCACTGGTGGTGGGCTTCCCGGTGGCGATGGTGCTCACCGGCGGCTTCAACTACCTGATGGACGCCCTCGGCGTCTTCAGCGTGGACGACTTCACGGCGCCGCATCCGTCGACCGCCTTCATCTGGCAGCCGGACGCCAGCTCCTTCGCGGTGGCCTTCCTCGCCGGGATCGCCGGGATCCTCTCGCTGACCTCCGCCAAATCCGGCGCCCTGGTCGGCGTCGCGATCTCGGTGACCACCGTCCCGGCGGCCGCCAACGCCGCCCTGGCCCTGTCCTACGGCGACTACCACGAGCTGTGGGGCTCGTCGGTGCAGCTGGGCGTCAACCTGGCGGGCATCGTCATCGCGGGCGTCCTGACGCTGCTCGCCCAGAAAGGCTTCTGGGCGATGCAGCGCAGGCGGCGTTCGGTGTCGCGGGCTTCCTGAGCCGTGCCGTTCTAGCCGAGCGCGGACTTCACGACGTCGGCGAGCCGGCTCGCCACGGAGCGGGCGTGGTCGATGTCGGCGGCCTCGACCATGACGCGGACCACCGGCTCGGTGCCGGAGGGGCGCAGCAGCACCCGGCCGGTGGTACCGAGTTCGGCCTCCGCCTCGGCCACGGCGACGGACAGCTCGGCGGAGGACTCGACGCGGCTCCTGTCGACGTCCCGGACGTTGATCAGGACCTGCGGCAGCCGCTCCATGACGGCGGACAGCTCGGCCAGCGAACGGCCGGTGGCGGCGACCCGGGCGGCCAGCATCAGGCCGGTGAGGGTGCCGTCGCCGGTGGTGGCGTGGTCGAGGATGATCACGTGGCCGGACTGCTCGCCGCCGAGCGCGTAACCGTGCTCCTTCATCGACTCCAGCACGTAGCGGTCGCCGACGCCGGTCTGGATCAGCTCGATGCCCTCGCGCTCCATGGCGAGCTTGAAGCCCAGGTTCGACATGACGGTGCCGACGACCGTGTTCTTGCGCAGCCGGTCCGCCTCGCGCAGGGCGAGGGCCAGCACGGCCAGGATCTGGTCGCCGTCGACCTCGTTGCCCTGGTGGTCCACGGCCAGGCAGCGGTCGGCGTCGCCGTCGTGGGCGATGCCGAGGTCCGCGCCGTGGTCGAGGACGGCGGCCTTGATCAGGTCCAGGTGGGTGGAGCCGCAGCCGTCGTTGATGTTGAGGCCGTCCGGCTGGGCGCCGATGGTGATCACTTCGGCGCCGGCCCGGGCGAAGGCCTCGGGCGAGACACGGGCCGCGGCACCGTGGGCCTCGTCCAGGACGATCTTCAGGCCGTCCAGGCGGTTCGGCAGGACGGCGATCAGGTGGGCGACGTACTGGTCGAAGCCCTCGTCGTACTCGCGCACACGGCCCACGCCGGCCCCGGTGGGGCGGTCCCAGGGGGCACCGGTGCGGTGCTCGTCGTAGACGGACTCGATGCGGTCCTCGAGCTGGTCCGCGAGCTTGTGACCGCCCCGGGCGAAGAACTTGATGCCGTTGTCGGGCATCGGGTTGTGGCTCGCGGAGAGCATCACGCCCAGGTCCGCGCCGAGCGCGCCGGTGAGATAGGCCACGGCCGGGGTCGGCAGCACGCCCACCCGCAGCACGTCCACGCCGGCGCTGGCGAGCCCGGCCACCACAGCGGCCTCCAGGAACTCTCCGGACGCCCGCGGGTCCCGTCCCACCACGGCCACCGGCTTGTGGCCCTCGAACGTTCCCGCCTCGGCGAGCACATGCGCCGCCGCGACCGACAGTCCGAGCGCCAGCTCAGCCGTCAGGTCCGCGTTCGCGACACCGCGCACGCCGTCCGTACCGAAGAGTCGTCCCACGTTTTCCTCCGAGATGTTGCCGTGCTCCGCCCCGTACCCGTCGGGCGTTCATCCGGTTATACGCCTATACCCCCCGGAATGCGTACGCCCCGGAGACGCACAAAGTGCCTCCGGGGCGTACGTGCAGTGCAGCGCGCGCCTGATGCTTAGCGCTTGCTGTACTGCGGCGCCTTGCGGGCCTTCTTCAGACCGGCCTTCTTGCGCTCGATCTCACGCGCGTCGCGGGTCAGGAACCCGGCCTTCTTGAGCGGGCCGCGGTTGTTGTCCACGTCCGCCTCGTTCAGCGCACGGGCGACGCCCAGGCGCAGCGCACCGGCCTGGCCGGAGATGCCGCCGCCGTTGATGCGGGCGATGACGTCGTAACGGCCGTCGAGCTCAAGGATCTTGAACGGCTCGTTGACTTCCTGCTGGTGCACCTTGTTGGGGAAGTACTCCTCCAGGGTGCGACCGTTGATCGTCCACTTGCCGGAGCCCGGGATGATCCGGACGCGGGCGATGGACTCCTTGCGGCGACCCGTGCCGGCGGCCGGCTGGGGCTCGCCGAAGCGGGAGGCGAGGGACTCGGAGGTGTACTCCTCCGGGATCTCGATGGTCTCCACGATCTCGCCGTCCTCGACGAGAGGGGTCTCAGGGGTGGTCTCGGCCACGATTCTCCTCAGATGCTTTCTGTGTCGGTGGTGGCCGGGACTAGCCCTGCGCGACCTGGCTGATCTCGAACGGAACCGGCTGCTGGGCGCCGTGCGGGTGCTCGGCACCCGCGTACACCTTCAGCTTCGAGAGCATCTGGCGGCCCAGGCTGTTCTTGGGCAGCATGCCCTTGACGGCCTTCTCGATGGCCTTCTCGGGGTTCTTGTCGAGCAGCTCGTCGTAGCGGACGGAGCGCAGACCGCCCGGGAAGCCCGAGTGGCGGTAGGCGAGCTTCTGCTGCTTCTTGTTGCCGGAGAGGTGCACCTTGTCGGCGTTGATGATGATGACAAAGTCACCCGTGTCGACGTGAGGCGCATAAATCGGCTTGTGCTTGCCCCTCAGGAGGGACGCGGCCTGGGACGCCAGACGGCCCAGGACGACGTCCTGCGCGTCAATGACGTGCCACTGGCGCTGGACATCGCCGGGCTTGGGGCTGAACGTACGCACGGTCGTAGCCTTCGCTTCTTCAGTGAGTGGGTACTGACAAGGCCACCCGGACGATCACGACAGCCCTGTCGCCTGCGGCGACGCATACCGCGGGCGAACGCTGGTCATCGGCCCGGTGGACCGGCGTAACGGCCTCTCACGTGAGAACGAGCAAGCCAGTACGCATAACGAACCTGCAGAATACCCGCGCCTGCCCGTTCGGGTCAAAACAGCCGGTGCGGGGCGCGCCCGCGCCCGTCGCCCCGCCCGTCCCTCCGCCCGTGGCCCTGCCCCCCCGGTCACCGCTCCCGCACGACCCGCGCCTCCTCCCACACCGGCTCCGGCACCTCCCGGACGAGGCCGTCCGCGCCGAAGACCAGGTACCGGTCGAAGCTGCGGGCGAACCAGCGGTCGTGCGTGACCGCGAGCACGGTCCCGTCGTACGCCTCCAGCCCCTCCTGCAGGGCCTCCGCCGACTCCAGGTCGAGGTTGTCGGTGGGCTCGTCCAGCAGCAGCGCCGTCGCGCCCGCCAGCTCCAGCAGCAGGATCTGGAAGCGCGCCTGCTGCCCGCCCGACAGCTGGTCGAAGCGCTGGTCGCCCTGCCGGTCGAGCTCGTAGCGCCGCAGGGCCGACATCGCCTTGCCGCGGTCGCGCGCGTGCTCGGTCCACAGGATGTCGACCAGGGTGCGCCCCATCAGCTCGGGATGCGCGTGCGTCTGCGCGAAGTGCCCCGGCACGACCCGCGCGCCCAGCTTCCACTCCCCCGAGTGCCGCACGCCGGTGTCACCCGCCAGCAGCCGCAGGAAGTGCGACTTGCCCGAGCCGTTCGAACCGAGGACGGCCACCCGCTCCCCGTAGAAGACCTCCAGGTCGAACGGCTTCATCAGCCCGGTCAGCTCCAGCCGCACGCAGGTGACGGCGCGCAGGCCGGTCCGCCCGCCGGACAGCCGCATGCGGATGTCCTGCTCGCGCGGCGGCTCCTGCGGCGGCCCCGCCTCCTCGAACTTCCGCAGCCGGGTCTGCGCGGCCCGGTAGCGGGACGCCATGTCGGGACTGATCGCCGCCTGCTGACGGAGGGTCAGTACGAGCTTCTTCAGCCGGGCGTGCTCCTCCTCCCAGCGCCGCCGCAGTTCCTCGAAGCGGGCGAAGCGTTCGCGGCGCGCCTCGTGGTACGTGGCGAAGCCGCCGCCGTGCACCCACACGTCCGAGCCGGCCGGCCCCGGTTCCACACTGACGATCTTCTCGGCGGAGCGCGCCAGCAGCTCCCGGTCGTGGGAGACGAACAGCACCGTCTTCCTGGTCTGCCGCAGCTGCTCCTCCAGCCAGCGCTTCCCGGGGACGTCGAGGTAGTTGTCCGGCTCGTCCAGCAGCAGTACCTCGTCGGTGCCGCGCAGCAGCGCCTCCAGCACCAGCCGCTTCTGCTCGCCGCCCGACAGCGTCCGCACCTCGCGCCACTGGGCCCGCTCGTACGGGACGCCCAGCGCCGCCGTGGTGCACATGTCCCAGACCGTCTCGGCCTCGTAGCCGCGGGCCTCGGCCCAGTCGCTGAGCGCCTGCGCGTAGGCCAGCTGGGCGGCCTCGTCGTCCTGCGCCATGATCTCCAGCTCGGCGGCGTCGACGGCCGCCGCTGCCTCGCGGATGCGCGGCGGCGCGACGGACACCAGCAGGTCCCGCACGGTCCGGTCGTCCCGCACCGAGCCGACGAACTGCGGCATGACACCCAGTCCGCCGCTCACCGCGACCGTGCCGCCGTGCGGCTTCAACTCGCCGGAGATCAGCCGCAGCAGGGTCGTCTTGCCGGCGCCGTTCGCCCCGACGAGGGCCACCGCGGCGCCCTCGCCCACCCGGAAGGAGACGTCGCCCAGCAACACCCGGCCGTCCGGCAGGTAGTACTCCAGATGCGCAACGTCCACATGTCCCATGCAGTGGATTGTCGTAGCGCGGCCGCCGGCCGCCAAACGGGTTTTCTCCTCTATAGACTCCGCGCCATGACTGACGGGCCGCAGCAGCCGTACAACCCGAACCAGGGATGGACCGCACCGCCGGGACAGCAAGGCGTCCCGGGCACCCCCGGGGAACAGCGCCAGGTACTCCGCGGCCAGGTCGTAGGGGGCCCCGACCACCAGGCCCAGCAGCCTGCCTGGACCCCGCCGGCCGACTGGTCGCCACCGCAGCCCGGCCAGGGCACCCGGGGCCCCGCGCAGCCGCAGTCCGCACCGCGCGTCGCCGAGGAGCCGGACTGGTCGGCGCTCGCCGACGAGGCGGAGGCCGGCGCCAGACGCCGCCGGCTGCTGTTCATAGGCGGCGGCGTCCTCGCCGCCGCCGCCGTCGCCGGGATCGTCGCGGTCGCCGTGGTCAGTTCCGGCGGCAGCCCCGGCCCCTCGCCCACCGTGACCGCCGCCGGCCCCTCCTCCGAGGTCGCCCTGCCCCCCGAGCCCTCCTTCTCCGAGGTCTCCCCCGGCCCGACCTACGGCCCGCTCGACTTCCTCTCCACCGCCGCCAAGGACACCGCCCCGCTCGGCGCGGGCACCCTCTTCCCCGGCAAGAAACTGGACTACTCCGGCGGCCGCTCCTACGTGAAGACCGCCTCCAAGGACAACCGCGACTGCGCCGACGCCGCGACCGGCCCACTGGCCGCCGCGCTCACCCGCAACGGCTGCACCCGCATGATGCGCGTGACCTACACCCGCGGTGGCTCCGCGGTCACCGTCGGCGTGGCCGTGTTCAAGGACAAGGCCTCCGCGAAGAAGCTGGCCAAGAACAACAAGTTCGTGCGCCCGCTGAACGGCGGCGGCGTCGCCGACTTCTGCCACGCCGTGAAGTGCTGGTCAAAGTCCGGCGCCGTGGGCCGCTACGCGTACTTCACCATCTCCGGCCCCAAGAACGGCAGCGCGGCCACCGGCTCCGACACCGCCTCCCGGCAGGCCGGCCAGGACGGCTTCAACTACGCCTTCAGCCGCATCGTCCAGCGCGGCAGGGACCAGGCCGACGCCGCGATGGCCTCCGAGGCCGCCTCACCGGCCAACTGACCCCACCCCACCCGGACCGGAACGGCATGCCCTCCCTGCGTACGCTGCTGACCCTGCCCCGCATGCTCCGCCACGGCGCCGCCGTCGGCGCCGGCCTGCCACCGGACGAGGCCGTCGTCCTGGACGTACCCGGCGTCCCGCTGCGCGGCGCGCTCGCCGCGGCCGGCACCGGCGACCACGGGCCCGCCCGGGAGCTGCTGTCCGCGACCCGGCTGGGCTGCCAGTGGGAGCTGCGCGACACCTACGTCTCCGAACTGGCGCAGTTCGCGCTCCACAACCCCGGCTGGCTGGACGCCTGGCTCGCCGCCGCGCCCGACGACCCGGACGCGGCGCTGGTCAAAGCCGACCTGTGCGTCCACCAGGCCTGGGAGATACGCAGCGGCGCCCGCGCCTTTGAGGTCTCGCCGGAGCAGTTCAAGGCCTTCTTCACGCTGCTCAAGGACGCGGTGCCGGTGATCGGCGCCGCCGCCGAGTTCAACCCCGCCGACCCCGTGCCGTGGCGCGTCGCGCTCACCCACGCGCGGGGCATGCAGTCCTCGCGGGAGATCTTCGACGCGTACTGGACCGAGGCCGTCGAGCGCGCCCCGCACCACTACGGCTGCCACGCCTCCGCCCTGCAGTACCTGTGCGCCAAGTGGTACGGCACCCACCGCGAGATGTTCGACTTCGCCGAACAGGCCGCCGAGGAGGCCCTGCCCGGTTCGAAGATCAACGCGCTGCCGCTGCTCGCCGCCGTCGAGTACGAGATCGTCGCGGGCGGGCCCGCCGCCGACGACGCCTCCGGCGCGGACGTGATCGAGCCGGCCCGCGTCACGGCCGCCCTCGACCGCGCCCTGGAACTGTCCGGTTGGTACGACCCCGGCGACCCGGAGGCGGCGGGGTTCCGCAACCACCTGGCGCTGATGCTGGCGCGCGCGGGCCGCTGGCGGGAGGCCCTGGGCGTCTTCCGTGAGATCGGCGTGCACGCCACCAGCCTCCCCTGGGCCCACCTGGGCGCGGACCCCCGCCAGGAGTTCCTGGACTTCCGCACCGGGGTGCGGATGCAGGTCGCCACCCGCACGCCGTTCTTCTCCGCCCCGCCCGCCGTCCCCGTCCCCGCCGACGCCACCGACTGGGCGCCGCGCACCCTGGCGGTGGCGTCCGCGTCCCTGACCGCCGTCGCACAGGCGGCGCTGCTGTGCCGGACCGGGCTGCGGCTGGCCCCGGCGGGAGCGGGCTTCACGCATGTCGAGCTGACCGGCGAGGGCAGCCTGGCGGGGGCGGTCGACCTGTTCACGGCGGGCGAGAAGTGGCCCGCGGTCGTCCTCCAGCGCTCGGGCGACCGGTACGGGATCACGCTGTACGCCAAGGGCAGGAAGGTCGCCGCGCACGAATGGGCGCCGGGGGCGCCCGTACCGTCCCTGGAGGCCGCCGGTGCCACGGCCGCCGCCCTCGCCACGGCCTACGGCGTCCGCGACACACGGCCCCTCACCGCACTGCTGCGCGGCATGGACGCCCCCGGGCGGCGGCTCGCGGACACGGTGACGGCACTGGGCCTGCCGGCGCTGCCTGAGGGCTTCGGGGAGCGTCCCGCGGCGCTCGACGGGCTGCCCGGCGCCCGGGTCCTCGCCCCCCGCGGCTTCCTCTCCGGGGTCAGGGACACCCTCACCACGGAGGACGGCGCGATGCCGCTCCCCCCGCGGGGCACCGCGGTGCGCCTGCCGGGCCGCTGGTGGGCGACCCGGGCGCTGTACCTGCTGCTACTCGCCCCCGCCGCCTGCCTCTCCTGGTGGGGCGCCTTCCACGACCGGCTCCGCCCGGTCCCCCTGGTGCTGACCTCCCTGGGCTCCGGCTACGTCCTCACCCAGGTGGTCACGGCACTGCACCGCCGCAGATGAGCGGCGCGGGCCCCGCCGGGCCCGCCCCTCAGGCGCGCGGCAGCGGCAGGGTGCGCATGTTGCGGGCCTCGCGGTTGCGCGCGGCCAGCAGTTCGTCCGCCGGGTAGCCGACCTCCTCCAGGGTCAGCCCGTGCGGCCGCACCACGTTGACCGCCGAGTGCCGCACCCGTCCCGCCAGGACCTCCCCGGGGAAGCCGGCCGGCCGGTGGCCGTCGCCGACCAGCAGCATCGCCCCGACCAGGGCGCGCACCATGTTGTGGCAGAAGGCGTCCGCCCGTACGGTCGCCACGGCCAGCCCCGAGGCGTCCCGCTCCCAGTGCAGTTCCAGGAGGGTGCGGATGGTCGTCGCGCCCTCCCGCTTCTTGCAGTAGGCCGCGAAGTCGTGCTCGCCGAGGAGCCTGCGCGCCGCCTCGTTCATCAGGTCGACGTCCACCGGCCGGTCGTGCCACAGCACGTGCCCCCGCAGCAGGGGGTCCACCCCGCCCTGGTGGTCGCCGACCCGGTAGGCGTAGCGGCGCCAGATCGCCGAGAAGCGCGCGTCGAAGCCGGCCGGGGCCCGGGAGACCCTCCACACCCGTACGTCCCAGGGCAGCCGTCCGGCCAGCCGGCGCAGCAGTTTGCCGCCCTCCAGCTCCCAGACCTCCTCCGGCAGGTCGACGTGCGCGACCTGGCCCCGGGCGTGCACACCGGCGTCCGTACGCCCGGCGACCGTCAGGTCGACCGGATCGGGCAGCCGCAGCACCGTCTGGAGGGCCGACTCCAGCTCCCCCTGCACGGTCCGCCTGCTGCGCTGCTTCGCCCACCCCGAGAACTCGGCCCCGTCGTACGCCAGGTCCAGCCGCACCCGGACGTAGCCGGGCTCCACGTCATCGCTCGCCACACTCACCCGCAGATCCTCTCAAACACGCGGACGGGCCCGCCCCCAGCGATCTGGGTGCGGGCCCGTCCGGTTGGGACGTCAGGCGTCCTTGGACTCCTCGGCCGGAGCCTCGGTGGCCTCAGCCTCGGCCTTGTCCTCGGCCGGGGCCTCGGTCTTGGTCTCGGCCTCCTTGACCGCGCGCTTGGTCGCGGCCTCCGCCTCGCCCGTGGCCTGCTGGGCCACGGTCAGCGCCTCCACCAGCTCGATGACGGCCATCGGCGCGTTGTCGCCGCGACGGTTACCGATCTTGGTGATGCGGGTGTAACCACCCGGGCGGTTCTCGTACCGCGGGGCGATCTCGGTGAAGAGCGTGTGGACGATGCTCTTGTCCGTGATCGTCTGCAGCACCAGGCGACGGTTGTGGATGTCGCCCTTCTTCGCCTTGGTGATCAGGCGCTCCGCGACCGGACGCAGACGGCGCGCCTTGGCCTCGGTGGTGGTGATGCGGCCGTGCTCGAACAGCGACTTCGCGAGGTTCGCGAGAAGCAGACGCTCGTGCGCGGCGCTGCCGCCCAGACGGGCACCCTTGGCGGGCTTCGGCATGGTGTTTCTCCTCTGATCTGCACCGGCCGTGTCAGGTACCGGTGTCAGGGCCCCCCGGGCGGACGCCCAGGGGCAGTCTGATCAGTACTGCTCGGTCTCGACGAAGCCGGCGTCGGCGTCGTCGTCCGCACCGAAGGTGTCGGCGGCGGAGGTCGGGTCGAATCCGGGCGGGCTGTCCTTCAGGGCCAGGCCCATGCCGGCCAGCTTCGCCTTGACCTCGTCGATCGACTTCGCACCGAAGTTGCGGATGTCGAGCAGGTCGGCCTCGGAACGCGCCACGAGCTCACCCACGGAGTGGATGCCCTCGCGCTTGAGGCAGTTGTAGGAACGGACGGTGAGCTCGAGCTCCTCGATCGGGAGCGCGAGGTCGGCCGCCAGGGCGGCGTCCGTCGGGGACGGGCCCATGTCGATGCCCTCGGCGTCGACGTTCAGCTCGCGGGCGAGACCGAACAGCTCGACCAGGGTCTTGCCGGCCGAGGCCACCGCGTCACGCGGACGCATCGCGGGCTTGGTCTCGACATCGACCACCAGCTTG